>CAZQEN010000026.1:35859-38217 GCA_964591605.1 uncultured Planctomycetales bacterium | reverse complement strand
GGCTGAGAAACCAAGAGCCACGCAGCGATTGGAGCTTCTTTCTCACTTTCTCACTTTCTCACCTTCGCACCTTCTCACTTTCCCACTTTCCCACCGCTCCCCCGCCCCCCCCCGACAAATCGAACCCGATTCGCCCGCTCCGGATCATGCTGCCCTTCCGGAGCGGCGCGCGCGCACTAAAGGGTGAAGCCGGGTATGCAGGGGGACGCAGAGTAGCCGGTTCGGGGAAAAGGACCCGTCGGGCGGCCTCAGAACCGCCCGTACTTGGCAAATTTGCGCTGTTGATGCCGGTCGCGCACCTGCCGCTTGTGTTGCGACATCCGCGCCAGCTCGCGCCAGAGGGGCTTCCACTCGGCGGTAGGGCACCCGTACCGGCTCAGGTACCGCTTGAGAAAGCGGAGGCGATCCGTACGCGTCACCCGGCGGCAATGGTCGAGGCTCACGTTCAACCGCATGAGCATCTGGCGGCCGGCCGACTCCGCCGAGCCCCGGAGCGGAAGCACGCCGTCCAGGTCAACAAGCACGATCCGCGGATCCACGCCGCTGTCCGGGTCCCACTGCACGATGATGTTGGGGGCCTTGAAATCCCGGTGGCGAAAACCCCTTTCAAGAAGCGTCTTCGTCGCCGTCACCAGCCCGTCCAGCACCCGCAGCTTGAGCCACCGCCCGCGCGCCTCCGGCAGACCCCGCAGCGTCACCGTCAGCAGCGTGTCCAGATCGATCGCGTGTTCGACCCCCTCGGTGACCAGCATGCTGTCCACCATGAACCCCAGCCGCCGCCGCTCCAGAACCGCCAGCGGCCGCGCCGTCAGGATCTGCCGGTGCAGCAGCGCATTGCCCCGCCGCCATGTCGCCATCGGCCGAGATCGCCGCACCAGCGTCTGCAGCCGCTTCCACGGACTCCTCTGCGACGCCCGCTTGCAGACGATATCCAGCTCGCCGTCCGGATGCGGCAGCCGCGCCCGGCACACCGTCGCCGTCGCCGAATCCTTCAACACGTCCCGCGGGCTTCCCGGCCGGATCCATCGGAGCGGGTCCGACAGCCAGCTTCGCCACTGCTGCGCCGTGAACACCATCTGCGAGGCCCGCGAACCCGCCACCGGGTGCTTGGCCTCCAGGAACACATGGGCACGCCACCCATTGCCCAGCCGCAGCCGCGCGAAGTAACGCCCGCTCCGCAGCACCCGCCGGTCACGCTTGCCGTACAGCGCGTTCGCATGCGTCCGGGCTGCCTCCTCCAGCCGGTCCAGCAGCTCGACCCGGTCGGACTCCAGCCGATGCCCGAACGCGCTCGCCGGCAGCGTTATCTCACGCCAGTGCAGGTACTGGTCCAGGAATCGGATGCGGTCCGTGAGCGGCGCATGCAGCCGGAACCACTGGTTGAACTGCGCCAGATTGCGGATCACCGCCCGCTCCGGAACACTCCGTCCCACCCGCACGCTGTGGAGATCGACGAACATCGGCCGGAAGCGGCCCTGAGACTCATCCAGCAGCACGTTGCCCGAGTGAAGGTCGTAATGCTCGAATCCGTTCTGATGCGCCGTGGCCAGCAGTCGCGCCACCTCTTCGATGATCTCGTTCTTCGCGCCGCGCGTCTGCGGATCGTCCGGGTCCAGGCCGCTCCACACCTCGCTCAGCGGGCGCGACCGCGGCAGCCCGATCGTGATCAGGATGCTCGTGGGCTGGCGCCCCTCGATGGGCGCCTCACCACATGCCACCGTCCGGATCGTTTCGACCCCGTGGGCGGCGGCATAAGCGGCCACGCGGCATTCACGCGCCGCGTCCGACCCGAACAGCCGCCGCCGCAGCCGAGGCCACTTGCGGGCCGGACGCGCCACCTTCACAAACACCAGCCCCCGCTCGAGCTCCACCCGCCACACCTGTCGCCCGTCGTTCGATTTGATCTCCACCGCACGAGGGTCGTCCTCCAGCCGCGACCAGTCCGGCGCATTCGGCTCGAGCAGGAACGACCACGACGGGTGAAGACGCCAGCTCCACACACCAATGCGTCGAACGAGCCATTCCTGTGCGGGCAGAGCGGTATTCAGGGCGGGCATCGCTTCGGCCAGCGGGGAGGGCGCCGGAGATGTGGCGTTCAAAGACGTCATATCACTGTCGCGTCTGGACACCCACGCCCGGGTCGGTGTCGACGGCAGTACCAGTCTAACCGACCCACTGCAGCCTTGCACCCCACCCCCAGGACCGGGCTCGACCCAGGGTGCATACGAATACACGTGCGCCGCTCCCGGGTGGCATGGGCAGCGTCGGCGTCGCTGTGCGAAGCCCACGATGCCCGTGCGAGCCTCCCCCCGGGCCGGATGCATTGGCAGCGGCGCACCTCCCGGCGCGCCGGGCCCC
>CAZQEN010000026.1:0-35849 GCA_964591605.1 uncultured Planctomycetales bacterium | reverse complement strand
CGTGCGCCGCTCCCGGGTGGCATGGGCAGCGTACTCGCTGCCCGTGCGAGTGGGCGCCGGACAATCAGCATGCGCGATTGCGGATGTCCCGGCGCGCCGGGCCCCATGCTACTCGCCTGCCACGGGATTCTGGATGACCCCTCAACACACGAGGGCTGCACCCTCGGACCCGCACCAACGAAGTCCTGCACGGGGATCCTGGGCCGTCCGGTGGCTCATCCGTTGCACAAGCGAACCGCGCTGCCTGGCACCGGCGCCAGCAGGCATCCTCCGGCCCCCCCGACCGAAACGGTGCTCCACCGCGTGATGCCCTTTGCCGGCTTCTCCGAATTGTACGGACCGCCCATCTGTCTCCTCGTCGCCGCACAGACGGATGTCCGACGATATTAGCGCCAGATTGACGGGGTCTGGCGGAGAGTTGGACTGGATGCGAGACGGAATCTCAGATGCAGCAACGTGACTTGAACCTGTGGAGGCGCTCGATAGGCGGACGAGCGTCAAGGCGGATTACCGAACTCCTGAACCCAGTACACGCCGAATTGACCGCCGGTTCGCACCGCGATGCCAATCTCGCGCCACTGGGCCGCCAGGATGTTCTCGCGATGCCCGTTGGTGGAAGACATCCACTCCGAGATCACCTGTTCGGGCGTGCTCTGCCCGCCCGCCAGGTTCTCCCCGACCGCCAGGAACAGATACCCGTGTTCGATCGCCCGCTGTCCGGGGCCTTCATGCGTGAAAGGATTGACGTGCTCGAAGAAACCGCCGGTGATCATCTCACAGGCGTAGTCCTCGGCCATCTTGGTCAGCACGGGGTTGATGGTCAGGGCCGTCAGCCCGCGCGCCGTCCGCTCCTGGTTCACCAGCTCGAGCACCCGCGCCACCAGCGCGTCATTGTTGTCGGGCACATCACAGACCTTGGACCCCGGCTGGATCCCCTCGACGACCATCCCGGCCACGGTGGAACCCGCGCCCGGAACGCCCGCCAGGTCCGTACACCCGCTGCCCAGAAGGGCGGTGCACAGGAGAGCCAGACCGGCATAGACCAGATGCCTGCGATCGCTCACGACGCCAGACACTCCCCATTTCGAGGTGTGAGTTCCCCGAGCCAGCGGCACCCCGGCCGGCGCCGGCGCGACGTATCCGCTGATCCTAACATATCCTACACGATCATCGGCAGGCGAGCAAAACAAATCCAAACCCGATTCCCGACCCGGTTTTCACTCGCCCCCGGGTCCGATATGCTCCCGCGCCGGCGACTTCGCCACCCGACGGAGCACCGTGTTGCGGCCACTCCGGACGGCAGCACCCGCTCTCGATGGTCGCCTCCTCGTTGCCCGCGGCAGGGGGGGCTCCCTAAACTAACCCGAACATGCAGGAGTGTGCTCGCGTGGACTTAAAAAACAAGGTCGCCCTGGTCACCGGGGCCGCACGCCGGGTGGGGCGAGCCATCGCCCTCAATCTGGCCCAGGCGGGCGCCGATATCGCCCTGCACTATCACACCTCCCGCAACGCGGCCGAGGAGCTCGCCGCATTGATCCGCGGCGCGGGGAGTCGGTGCCTGCTCGTGGCAGCGGACCTGGCTGATCCGGATGCCGCCGATCGAATCGTCTCACAGGTGCTCGCCGGTCTGGGCCGCCTCGACATCCTCGTCAACAACGCGGCTCTCTTCGAAGGCCGCCCGCTGGCCGATTCCGATGCGGCCTTCTGGCAGCGTACCCTCGGCGTCAATCTGCTGGCCCCGGCTCTGCTCGCCCGGGCCGCAGCGCCGCACATGCGATCCGCCGGCGGCGGCCGGATCGTGAATTTCGCCGACATTCTCGCCGAACGTCCGCCCCGCCAGTACGCGGCCTACGCCACCTCCAAGGCGGCGATCATCGGCCTCACCCGCGCCCTGGCACGCGAGCTCGCGCCCGCCATCACGGTGAATGCCGTCGCCCCCGGCATCGCGGAGTTCCCAGAGGATTACGATACCTCCACACGCGAGGAGCTCATCGCCCGCGTCCCCCTGCGGCGGGCGGGCACCCCTGACGAGGTGGCGGCCCTGGTGCGGTTCCTGGTCGCTCAGGGCGATTACATCACCGGCGAGGTGATCCGCATCGACGGCGGCCGCTCCATCCGCCCCTGACGCCGCAAACCGCACTCCCCGCGTCATCCGCCGGGGGGATATGTGGGCTTAAAGAGTATAAAAGAGGTGAAGACGTCCCGCGCTGTTCGCACCCGATCAGCCGCCGGTCCTGCAATCGAGATCCACGCACGATCCCGCGCTATGCACCTCCCTCATGGGCAGAGGGGCGTCTGATTCGCCCCCCGCATGCAGTCGACAAAGAACAGCACGTCGCCCGAGTCAATCGTGTTGTCGCTGTTGAGATCGGCGTCCCCGCAGCCGGGGCCGGGCAGGGCCAGCGTCGGCGTCAGACATGCCTGCAGATGTGCGTAATCGGTCATGTCCACGTCGTCGTCGGCGTCGAAGTCGCCGGGGGTGAGCGGCGCTTCGCGGCGAACCACGAACAGGTAGTCGTTGCCGTATCCGCTGGTGGGGGTGGCGCCCAGGCTGACCGGCCCGCCGGCCACAACCGGCGCGAGCGCCGTCGGCGCCGTGAGCTGCGTGCAGCGGTAACGCGTGACCGAGTACCGCCCGGATGCGCCGGCCAGATTCAACGTGCTGGTGCCGCCCTGGTCGAGCCAGACGTAGTAGCGCTCACCGGACGCCGCGAGGCACAGCGCGAGGTTCCCGCCGCTGACGCTCGCCAGATCGTGCCTGGGTGTGCATCGATTGATGTCGATGCCGGATGTGTGGTTGAAGAACTGCGTGAGCTTGCCGAGCTCACCCGCGTCCTGCTTGTGGCGCGTCACGACCTGACCCCAGGTGCACATCCACGAGCCGGCCAGGCCGCCGCCCGTGTGCGCGACGTGGCTGAAACCGCCCGCCATGAGGTGCGCCCACGTGGCGACGCGGGCCCGCGTCGCGTTCGACAGGCTCCACACGCCCTCCGCGTTGTACACCGGCCGGTTGTACGCCAGGTTTGCCGTCACGAACGCTCTGCAGTCGGTCGCGCCGTCATCGGTGTTCGCCACGCGCCGCTGAATCGTCGCCAGATCGAGCTCGGGCGCGTTTCCCGGCGACCAGTTGCTCAGCACGTGTGTCGTGATGATCGTCTTCCACGGGTTGCGGGCCTGCAGCTCGGTCGCATACGTGCGGACACGACTCAGCGCACCGCTCCCGCCCTCCTCGTACTCGCTGTCCACTGTCCAGTGCCACCAGTGCGTGTACGGCGCCCAGCGCGAGAGGAAGTAACGGATGAACCGCTTCTGATGGATGCCCAGCGTCGTGTCATTCGGCCAGTCACGCGGGCCGTAGCTGTTGTACTGCGTGTTGAGCCCGCTGATCCCGAACCAGATCGACAACTTCAGGCCCTTGGAGTAGGCGTACTCGATCACCTGCTCGTTGTAGCGCCAGATCGGCACGTCATAGCGCGTATAGTCGAAGCCGTCCACGCCATTGGCTGGCCAGCTCGTGCCCGAGGTGCCGTTGGCCAGCAGGAAGTGGTACCGCTCCGGGTCACCGCCGTAGGCCTCCGAATGAAACCGCACGGCCAGGGCGTCGACGCCCAGCGCCGCGTGCTCATCCATCCACTGCCGCCCGATCGCCTGGTCCCGGCCGAGCAGCCCGGAGCTGTGAATCGCAAACGGCACCCAGGGGGTGCCGTCGTCGTGGCGCAGCCGGAACGCGTCCTGCGGGTCAACGCGGATGTGCCCGTGCTCGCCGGGGATCTTCGTCGTGGACACCTCGTACACGAACTGCTGCGCCGGCCCGTTGGCCGTACTTGTGCCCGGCACGAAGAACCCCGCATCGACCGTCCACGTCCCGGGCGCATCGAAGAGCAGCCGGAACTTCCAGACGCTGCCGTTCTGCCCGCCTGCCCCGTTCCCGTCATGAAACCCGTACCAGGTGAAGTCCGCCCCCAGCCCCCGGCCCGCCGGCGCACTCACCGCCAGCCGCAGCTCCGTATCGGTGAACGGGTTCGCAAACGAGGCGGCATTCACCATCGTCTCCTCGACCCGTTGGTAGAGGCTGACGCCGACCGCCCGCGCTGCCGGCCCGCACCCCACCCCGACCGCCAGCAACGCCGCAAAACCCGCTCTCATTATGACTCTCAAGATCGCCGCTCCGCGATGCCGCTTCCCTGCCAGGGCGGCCCCTGCCCGCACCCGGTGGAGCGCGCTGTCTGCGTATTGTACCGATCAGCGCGCCCGGGGTCAGTCCCCGTGCCTGTCGGACATCATCACGAGAAGGTGCCCATCATGCCCAGGCGTGGCTTGCTCAGCTGCCGGTTGGCTCCTCTTTCACGCCCCCCCCGGGTACAATCTGGGTGAGGTGCTTTCATGCCGACCGAAGCCGAGATCCTGAGCGAAGTGGTTCAGCCTGAGCGTGGGAGTATCTCGCCCGCCCTGGCGCGAGAGATCCTCAGCCTGCGGTTCCGCGCCGACACGGCCTCCCGCATCCGGGAACTGCTCTCAGGCAACAACGCCGGCACCATCACATCCGAGGAGCGCGCGGACCTTGAGAAGTACCTGCGCGTCGGCCAGCTCATCGACCTGTTTCAGGCGAAGGCACGTCTGTCGCTGGCCTCGGCTGGAGAGCGGGAGCCATGAATGAGTCCCTGCGGGCGCAGGTCCGCGAGCGGGCAGGAGATCGGTGCGAATACTGTCGAGTGCCTCAGTCGGCCACCATCATCCCCCATGAGGCCGATCACATTCGCTCCCAGAAACACAACGGACCTACCACGCCGGACAATCTTTGTTGGGCGTGTGCCTGGTGCAATGCCTTCAAGGGCACGGATATCGCGGGTCGTGATCCGCTCGACGACGCATTGACTCCGCTCTTCGATCCGCGCCGCCAATCGTCGTCCGAACACTTCGCATGGCGATGTCCCCTGATCGAAGGACGCACGCCCATCGGCCGAACGACGGTGTCGGTATTGAAGTTGAACGAGGTCTCTCGCCTAGAACACCGTAGACTCCTCATCCAGCTTGGGGACCTTCCGGCATGATGATCGGAGGGGATGGCGAAGATGAGCATCTCATTCGACGATCTGATGGAACGACTTGAGGAGGCTCTCGCCAGGAAGTACGGCAAGCGACCCTCGGCCATCTGCTCAGGCCAGACGGGTCGAAAGAGAAGCTGTCCCGAGTCCCGGCTAACATTACCAGCCATGGCCGATGCCTGGCGAACAAGATTCGAGATCGTGCCGTTCGACACCCGCTACCGCCAGGCCCTGCGCGACATCTGCGCCGCCACCGCCTGGCAGGGCGCTCCCGCGCCGCACATCGTCGGTGATGAGTGGGTCTGGGCGGAGGTGTGGACGCGGTATTTCACCGATCGTGAGCCCCAGCATGCCTATCTTGTGCGCGAGCGCGGCGGCACCGGCGCCGTCGTCGGCTACCTCACCGGCACGATGAACATCCGGGACGTCGGACGGTTCTTTCCACGCCTGCTGCCCCGCATCTTCGCACATGTGATGCGCAAACGGCTCCTGCGCCGCGCCGAAACGCGCCGGCCGCTCCTGGGCATGCTCCGCTCGCACCTGCGCGGCGAGCTGGAGCTCCCCGCCTGGGTCCGCGACCGCTACCCGGCCACCTGGCATTTTAACCTGCTCCCGCCGGCCCGCGGCGGCGGCATCGGCCGCGCTCTCTTCGAGCGGTTCGTCGCCGATGTGCGCGAGCATCGCGTGCCCGGTATCCACGCTCAGACGCTCAGCACCAACGAGCCGATCGCCCGCTTCAACCGCGCGGCCGGTCTCCGCATGGTTCACACGCAGCCCCTCACCTGCTTCGCCCACGCCGGTGAGACCAGTCTCGCCGTCCACACCTGGGTGCGCGACATCGATGGATCATCATGAAGCCATCACCCCCAACCGCGCCGAATCTTCGACATTCGGAGTTCGTCGTTCTGGTTTCCCCTTCAGGTCTCTCCATCAACACGGGTATCTCGTGATTGCGGTCCTGGCGGGCGAAAGACGCTATGATGAAGCAACCTATGTCTCGACCCAACTGGAAAAGCGTGCGGCTCGCCTACGGCAAAGAAGGTTTGGCGATCGAAGTGCCGGCCTCCGCAATGGTCATCGAGCCGCGGTACCTCGCCGGGCTGGCGGATGAACGGGCGGCCATCGTCGAAGCGCTGCGACGGCCGATCGAGAGCCCTCCCCTGCGAGAGCTCGTTTGCGCGGGACAGCGCGTGGTCGTGGTGCACACCGACATCACCCGCGCTCCGCCCGCCGGGCCCGCTCGCCGGATATTGTAACAGCGCTGAGGGTCTCGATGGATGCTATAATGCGGGCGAGTTCCACGAAGGAGTTGAGCCATGATCACCTTTCGCGTCTCCGCAGATGTCAAGGATGACCACCGCGTGGAGTTGACCCTGCCTGCCGATGTGCCAACTGGAAGGGCGGAGCTCGTCGTGACCGTCTCGCCGTCTGCCCCGCAGCAAGCCAGGCTGCCCAGGACGCCCCTCGCTGATTGGGCGGAGCAACATGCCGAGCATTGGGGTACGGGGGTCAATGCAGAAAACGTCGAAGGTTTCACCGGCCGGAGGTTTTGACCGTGGCGCAGCGGACGGTGCTCTTGGACACCAGCTTCATCATCGCTCTGGAAAACCGCGATGATCCATAACACGATCGCGCAAAGTCGCTTGATCGCCAGTTGACGCGAGAGGGCTGCACCTACCTCTTCCACTGGGCCATTTTGTTCGAGATCGCTGACGGCTACGCCCGTCTCGGGCGTCGGCACAAGGCCCTCCATCTGCTCCAGAAGGTCGAAACCGAACAGGGCTACGAGCTGTGCCCCGTCACCGAACCGATGCTGGAGGAGGCGATCAAGCTGTATCGCTTGCGGCCGGACAAGGAGTGGGGGCTGACCGATTGTGTTTCGTTTGTGCTCATGCACCAACGTGGAATCACCGAAGCGTTGACCGCAGATGCACACTTCCGGCAAGCTGGATTTGTGGCGATGCTGTTGGGGTAACCGATGAGCCTCTATGCGACATGAGCGGAAACCGGATTCAAACGCTTCGGCGACGACGGACTCGTCAACATGCTCGTGCAGGGCGTGCCGCCGCACATCATGCGGATCCTGCGATCGCTGCCCCTGAGAAGCATCCATGACAGGATCACCAGAGATGGCCGACGCCCGGCGCGAAGAATTCGACATCGTCCCCTTCGAGCCGCGCGCTTCCTCGCCGACGTGCGCGAGCATCGCGTGCCCGGTATCCACGCTCAGACGCTCAGCACCAACGAGCCGATCGCCCGCTTCAACCGCGCGGCCGGTCTCCGCATGGTTCACACGCAGCCCCTCACCTGCTTCGCCCACGCCGGTGAGACCAGTCTCGCCGTCCACACCTGGGTGCGCGACATCGATGGATCATCATGAAGCCATCACCCCCAACCGCGCCGAATCTTCGACATTCGGAGTTCGTCGTTCTGGTTTCCCCTTCAGGTCTCTCCATCAACACGGGTATCTCGTGATTGCGGTCCTGGCGGGCGAAAGACGCTATGATGAAGCAACCTATGTCTCGACCCAACTGGAAAAGCGTGCGGCTCGCCTACGGCAAAGAAGGTTTGGCGATCGAAGTGCCGGCCTCCGCAATGGTCATCGAGCCGCGGTACCTCGCCGGGCTGGCGGATGAACGGGCGGCCATCGTCGAAGCGCTGCGACGGCCGATCGAGAGCCCTCCCCTGCGCGAGCTCGTCCGCGCGGGGCAGCGCGTGGTCGTGGTCCACACCGACATCACCCGGGCGACGCCCAACGCCCGGCTGCTCCCGCCGCTGCTCAGCGAACTGGAGGCCGCGGGCGTGCGGCGCGGCGACATCACGCTGCTCAATGCCCTCGGCACGCATCGCCCGCAAACCCCCGACGAGCTTCGGACCATGCTCGGGCCTGAGGTGGTCGCGAATTACCGCTGCCTTCAGCATGACGCGAACGATGACGCCAACCTCGTGCACGTCGGCCGCACCCGCCTCGGCCACGACGTGCGGGTCAACCGGCACTTCGTCGAGGCCGACGTCAAGATCCTCACCGGCTTCATTGAGCCGCACTTTTTCGCGGGCTTTTCCGGCGGGCCCAAGGGTGTGCTGCCGTCGATCGCCGGAGCAGAAAGCGTGTTGAGCAACCACGGCGCGGACATGATCGGCCACGCCAGGGCGGCCTGGGGCATCACGCACGGCAATCCCATCTGGGAGGAAATGCTCGAGGCGGCGCGGATGGTCCGGCCGGACTTTCTCCTGAACGTCGCCCTGAATCGCAACAAGCAGATCACCGCCGTGTTTGCCGGCGAGCTGCTGGCGGCCCATCAGCGGGGCTGTGCGTTCGTGCGCGACGGCGCAATGGTGCCGGTGCCCGAACCGTTCGATATCGTCATCACCAGCAATTCCGGGTATCCGCTGGACCTCAATCTCTACCAGGCCGTCAAGGGGATGTCCGCCGCGGCCCAGGTCGTGCGGCAGGGGGGGGCGATCATCATCGCCGCCGAGTGCTGGGACGGCATTCCCGAGCACGGGCGCTACGGCCAGTTGCTGGCCGAATCTCGGAGCCCGGCCGAGCTGCTGGCCCGGGTGGAGTCCCCCGGCTTCGCATCACCGGATCAGTGGCAGGTGCAGATCCAGGCCCGCATCCAGCTCAGGGCCGAGGTCTACGTGTACGCGGGCGGGCTCACGGACCAGCAGATCACCCGGAGTCTTCTGCGGCCGTGCCGGAGCATCGAGGGGACGATTGTGTCGCTGTTGCAGCGCTATGGCCCGTCGGCCCGGATCTGCGTGCTGCCCGAAGGCCCGGTGACGATCCCCTTCCTGGCCACAACCGAATCCGCGGCGCAATCCAGGGGTTGAGACGTACGAATGCGCGTCACGCCAACCCCTCACCTCGCGTTTCACTGAACGCAGGCCGGCGAGGCGGGGTTGCCGGCACCGCTCCAGCAGCGGTGCATGACGCCGAAGTCGATCGAGTCTACGTCGCCGTCATGGTCGAGATCCGCGCCGCTGCACAGGGGAGGAATCGTGCCCGCCGATGCGTAGCAGAGTTGCAGCCAGGCGAAATCATCCTGATCCACATCCAGATCATCGTTGAAATCGCCCGGAACCGGGTTCACGGTGAGGGTGACGGTCACCAACTGCGGCGAGTTCGACGCCTGATCGTCGGCAACCTGGATGTGGCCGACATGAACGCCCGGCGCGAGCAGAGCGGTGTCATAGATCAGGCAGATCGTGTCGGTTTCGGTGGTGCAGCTTCCGGAGGCCGGGTCGGCCCAGACCCAGGGAACGTCGCTGCTGATGGTGTAGTTCAGCGTGCCCATGCCCGCGTTGCGGATCGTGAAACAGTCCGCGCCGGACGGCGGATTGCGGGCCCAGTCGACGGCGCGGTCGACGGTATCCGGCGACAGCGCGATGATCGGGTCCGGCCCGCTGATGATCTGGAAGTACCCGGTGTTGTTGATCGTGCCGGTGATGTACTGGGCGTTGACGCCGGTGGCCCAGGCGCCGACGTTCGCCGAGGTGTGGCCGGTGGTGGACCACGTGACGATCGGGAGGTTCCCCTGGCCCTGGTTCTGCGGCGCGCTCATGCCGCCCGTCTCGTGGTCGGCGGTGACGACCACGAGCGTATCGGTGCGGCCGGCGGCCCAGCTCAGGGCGACCTGCACGCTGTGGTGGAACTCGATCGTCTCATAGATATCGCGCACCAGATCGTTGGAGTGAGCGGCATGATCGATGTTGCCCGATTCAACCAGAAGAAAGAACCCATCCGGATCGTTGTCCACAATGTCGAGAGCATTGGCCACCATCTGCGAGAGATGAGGCAGGCTGCCGACTCCGTCATATTCGTAGGGCATCGAGCCGCTGCCGAACTGGCCCGACAGCAGGGAGATTACGTCGGTGTTGATCCCCTGCAGTCCGGACGAATTGGTGACCACGGCGTAGCCCGCGGCAGTGGCGGCCGCGCTGGTCATGCCGCTCCCGCCGCCGCCCAGCAGGACGTTGGGCCGCGACTGGTTCAGGTAGTCGGCTGCGATCTGCGAGGTGTTGCCGCGGTCGCTTTCATGGGCTCCGAAGCCGGCGGGCGTCGCGCCGGTCATGGCGTCGCTCGTGACCAGGCCGGTACGGGCGCCGCGCGACTTGTACACCTCCAGCAGGCTCTGAAGCTCGCGCCCGTCGCCGGGATAAGCCATCGAGATCACGCCGTTGTTGACCTTGTAGCCCGTGGCCATGGCCGTGGCCGCCGCCGCGGAGTCGGTCACCGACGAGCTTGCCGAATAGGTCGTCACCTGCGCCTGGTAGGGGAGCGATTCAAAGGACAGGGTGCCCGCCGCCCCATTGAGGTACATGCCGGCGGCTTTGACATGGTTGAGGCCCATGCCGTCGCCGATCATGAAGATCACGTTCCTGGGAGTCTCCGCCTGAAGGCGGGCCGCGGCGAGCACAACGACGCAAGCGACCGGGCATCGCCCGGAATGAAGCCTGAACATGCAGTAATCCCCTGCCTCGCAGTGTGAGCCATGGTGTCCATCAACGACAGGGACGGCCCGCGCGGTCGGTCCGCGACGGGCTGAGCTATCAACTACAGTGTAACCGTTTCCCGGCACGGGCGGAAGTGACATTTCCGTACCACCCCGTCTCAGGCGTGCCAGCCCTTGAGCCCGTCGATGAGCTGCAGTATCCGCGTCCGCTTCTTCTCGAACAGGGCGAACACGGTGATGATCGCCAGCCCCAGGGCGATACCCGCGACGTACCAGAGCCAGGTCCAGCCCAGGTTGGCCGACGCGTGCCAGATCATGGTCAGCAGCGAAACCAGCAGGAAGAGGGAGCCCAGGAACAGGAACGACCGCACGCGCAGCACGATCCCCAGCAGAACCCCCGCCACCGAGAGCCCGGCCAGCACCAGCGGCAGCCACGGCGCCTCCTTCACGCCGTTCAGGAAGATCTCCATCGTCGAGGAGAGATAGATCAGGCCCATGCTCAGGTAGCGGATGGTGGCCATCTGCGCGGGCTCCAGCCGCTCGCGGTTCAGATAGGCGGCCAGGAGCATGGAGACGGCAACCGGAATGAACCAGAGCTGCGGATGCTGCAGGAGTCCGTAACCCTCGAGCCGGCTGAGGAAGTACCAGAGCCCGCCGTTGCCCGCCAGCGCGGCCAGCACACCGTACGCGAACGATCGCCGCCGGACGGAGAGCACGGCGTACAGAGAGCCGACCACGACCAGTTGCAGCGAGTAATGAACCTCCGACCGCCCGGCCGCCGACCAGAACGCCAGCACCGGCAGCATCGGCAGCAGGGCGCCGGTCCGCTCCAGCGGCTCGGCGAGCACCCGCCGATTCTGGCGGCGGAAAAGCTCGCTCAGCCCGACGCCCAGGAACGCGATGAGCATGACGATCAGCGGCCAGTAGCGCTCGAAGAAACCCTTGAACAGCCAGGGCATGGTCAGCCGGATGTGCATGAACATCAGGGCCAGGAGGATTTCGGCCGTGTAGACGTAGAGGGTTCTTTGTGCCTCGCTGAGTCCCAGCGGATCGCGCCCGGGCACGATGGCGAACGTGAGCGTCACCGGAACCAGCGCGATCAGCGCCAGCAGGACGGCGAGAATCGACGGATAACCCATCGGCACGAATCCGCGGGTGGCCTGATAGAACACCTCCCCCCCCAGGATGACGCAGAGCGCGGCGATGCCGGCGCCCACGAGCCAAGGCATCGCCCGGTCGCCGGCCTGCGTCCACGATGTCTCGCGGCGCCGGAGCTTGCTGAGAACCACGCCGTAGAGCGTCGTCGTGACGGCCACCGCGACCATCAGCACCACCGCCCGGCTGAGCACGGAATCATTCGGGCCGCCCGGCTCGACGCACGCCCAGCCGATGGCGATAGCGGCCACTGCCCCCAGGAGAAGCGCACACTGTTGAAGCGACACGCGCTGCAGGGCGTGCGCCAGCAGGCCCACCCCGACCGTCTGAACCAGCACGGCCAGGGCGGCGATGAGCCGGAAGGCCATAGCCGCGGATTCGGTGCGATTCAGCGACTTCGCGTCAAAGTCAAAGATCGCCGAGAAGCCCAGCACGACCGCGACAGCCGTGATGCTCAGGCTGGCGGGAACCAGCCAGCTTTCGGCAGCGGGCGTTCCGCCGCCCACCAAGGTGCGGTCCGGTAATCGCCACCGGACCGCCAGCGCCAGGCAGGGCCGGCGCACGAGGAAGAGCAGATTCGTCAGCAGCGACCAGATCGCAAGTGCGATGACGCCGCCCCAGAGCAGCCAGCGCGGCTCCAGATCGGCCTGGTCCATCGCCATGCCGACCGCCCCCAGCCCCGCCAGGTACACGAGCTGTCCGACCGCGCCGAGCGAAAGATCCCACAGACACGCAAGCGTCAGAACCGTCATCGCGCTCCACGCCAGCCAGCCCACCACCACAGAGGGGTGAATCGGCCGGGCCTGGGCGTCGGCAGCGATCCCAACGGCGATCGCACCGAGCAGCGCCACCACGCCCACCGTCGCCGCGCCGGCATGCAGCGCCTGAACCCCGGCTCCGACCACCTTGCGCTGCCAAACGATCCCGCGGAGGGTCATCAGCAATGAACAAAGCCCCGGCGCGAGCAGGGCGATCGTGTTCACCTCGATCAGCTCGATGATGGGTGCAGCCAGGCGGCCAGGCGCTGCCTCCCACCACCGCGTCAGCCACCAGACGCTCGTCGCCAGATTGAAGAGCAGCGCACACGCGTAGAGATAGTGCTCGGTGCGTGTAGACCACGCCATCGCTGCGGCCAGTACGCTCAGGGCGATGATCGCGCCGACGCTCCACCACGGTCGGCCCGGGTCGCTCAGGACGCCGCGCATCGCGAGCAGCAGTGTGATCACGCCCAGGAACTGGAGGCAGCCGGTCCAGGCTTCGGCGCCGACTTCCAACCGCGAGGCAACGCCCGAACGATCGAACCATGCTCGCAGTTGAGGGTGCGCGAGGGCAAACACCAGCCACGCGACCGCCGCGCTGGCAACCAGCAGCGTGTGATAACCCCGCCACTGCCCGGCATCCACGCGGCACACATCGAACGCGATCAGTGAGCCGATCGCCAGGAGGAAAGCGCTGAGCATGTCCAGCCGGATCGGCTTGCCACTGCTAAGAGCATGCCACACGGCCGCCCCGACACCGCAGATCAGGGCGGCCCAGCCCAGCAGATCGCCGACGGCGGCGACGGCCGGGCCCGGATGCTCCGGCCGCGTGATCAGCCAGGCTGCCGCCGGGATAAGGAGCAGGATGTTGCCGGCCAGACCAATCCCCACCTGCACCGAGAGCAGCGAGGAAGCCGATCCCGCCGGCAGGGTGATGCGGGCGATCCATCGCCGCTCGGCGAGCCACGCCAGCGCATACAGTGCCGCGGTGATCGTGTTGAGCTGGACCAGCTCCACGAGCTCAACCCGGCCGATATGTCGCCCCGCGGTGATGGCCGACATCAGCCACGCGAGAGTGACCGTGTAGTTCACCACCAGCCCCGCGGCCAGTGCATATCGAGGCGATTGTTCGCGCAGGGCATGGCCGATCAGACCCGCGCTCACCAGCGCCAGCGGCACCGCATACGACAGCATGTCGCCCATGCGGGCAAAGACCGACCCGGCCGCGGGACCGACCGGCGGCTCGCCTGCCAACGCCAGCCCGACTCGAAGTGTCGTCATGGCCAGAATCGGCACGACCGCCGTCAGAATCAGCAGTACTCGCACGGCATCACTCAAGCCGCGCGAGCGTGCGTCGAACTCGGGCCACCGCAGCGCCGCCGCGCTCCGCTGCAACGGCCGGCGAAGCCAGACCGCCGTCGAGGCGAGGATCCAGAACACGCCTAGGTACCACCGCAGCGCGGATGCGGTCGCTCCGAACCCTTCGTGCCGCCCGGCCAGCAGAACACACGTCCAGCCGCACAGAAACACGAGTGCGAGGACCGAATCACGTTCGAATCGCTCCCACAGCCCCGCCGCGAACGCGATCATCAACACGATCAGCAGCCACCATGCGCCGGGACCCAGCGCATGCGGGGCGAGCGACCATCCGCCGGCCAGCGCCCGCTGTGCGGCGGCGGTGGTTCGCGCGAACTCCTCCGCCAGCCCGGGAATCAGGCCGTAGAGCGACAGCCCGACCATTCCGAGCAGCATCGCCAGCAGCGTCGCCCGATCGACGCTCATCCACGGCGGGTTCAGCAACCGCCCGGCCTGCGCCAGGTGCGGCCCCGCCGTCGCGGGCGCTCGCCCCGCCGCGGATCGGACTCCCAACCGCACCCCGACCCACACCAGACTCAGCAACGTCAGACCGATGCCCACCGCCTGCAACGTGCGCGGGTCCCGCAACGGGTGAGCCGATTCGACGAACCACGTCCGGTCCGAGAGATGCGACACGATCCCCAGGACGAGCGATCCCGCGACCGCCGCCTGAAAGGCGGAGAACAGCCGAAGCGATTGCGACTCCCAGGCGAGCGCCAGCCAGACGGCCGCCAGCCACAGCGTCCGCAGCGACGCCGATCCGCACACCGCGATCGACAAGCCGAGCACGAGCGGCAGAATGGCCAGAGACGATGTCGCCAGTGAAGACTTCCAGAAGCGCTCCGCAAACAGGGCACGAAAATCGACGCGCCGGCGGGGCTGCACGCGATTCGCGGCGATCAGAATGAGCGCGGCAACACTGGCATGCGCGAGCAGGGCCATCTGCCAGCCCTCGCGCGCGTCGGTAATGCCGTGGGCGGGTCCGTAGCGGTAAACGATGCCCTGCACGAACGCCAGCAGAAGCAGGACCGAGCCCGCCCATGTGACCGTCGTGCGCCCGGTGAACCCGGCCGCCGCCAGGGCGCCGACCGCGTAAATCGCATAGACCCAGGTCGTTCCGTGATCGTCGACCCGGCCGAATCCGTACGCACTGACCAGCACGATGCTCAACCCGGCGGCGATCGCGGCATTGATGGCCAGCATCACTCCATGGCGGGCGCGGCCCAGCCGAATCAGCACGCGCCACGACGCGATGAACAGGGCTGCGAGCACCACCAGCGAGCTCCCGCTTCGTGCGGACAGCAGCGCGTGGAGAACCTGCTTCGGATCGGACGCTTGCCAGGCCAGCTCTTCGTATGCGATCTGCACGCCCAGCAGGTAGGCAAGCATCAGGCACAGCCCGGCGGGGATATGCGCGCCCGGAATCTCGAACATCAGCGCCACACCGGCCAGGATCACGCAATCGAGGGCCGCGATCGGCAGGAGCCGCGAGGGCTGCGGCCAGGCCAGACCGATGCCCAGCATCATGATGATCACGCCGGCGACGCCGATGCCCGTGCCGGCCGTCCGCACCCCCGCCAGATCGGCCGCCTTTACCTTCTGCCAGAACAGCAGGCCCGTCACCACGGGCGCCAGTCCGAACAGAGCGACCAGCATCGAGAGGCGCCGCAAGGTCTCGACCGTGTGCGCGCTCTTGAACAGCAGCAGGCCGAAGGTGGTGACCGCCGCGAAAGACACAACTCCCACCAGCAGGAAAACCGCATTCGAGCGAGGTCGGTCGATCTCCGGCCACGTACGTGTAACCCACAGCATCCACGCGATTGCCCCGCCGTAGAACGCCAGCGGAACCGCCCCCAGCCACAGCAGCGTGCCCGGCTCACTCTCCCCCGAGACGAACCGGCGGATCAGCAACTGCGCCGCCGACGAGCCGAGCACGCTGATCACGATGCACAGCGGCCACTGCGGCGCGATCACCTTCGCCGACCAGAACAAGAGACCCGCGAACACGACCAGCGCCAGCAGTTCCGCGGGGAAGGCCAGCCAGTCGCGCGAGCCGGCATCCTTCGAAAACGCCGAAATCGCCAGGAACGTCAGCGGCACCAGCAGCGTCGCCGTGATCAGGATGCCGCGGCTCGTGGTGGGCAGCTTCCAGCGGTGCTCGGTATAGAGTCCCACCCCGAAGAGGGCGGCGGTGACTGCGGTGAAGACGAAGAACTTGACGAAGGGTACGGCCGCAATCTGCGACCACAGGCTGACCACCAGGGCCGTGGAACAGAGCACGATCAGCATGCCGCCGATCAGCTCACCCCAGCGGATGTTCTTCTCCTCCATGAAAGCCGTGAGCACAGCCGAGAGGGCCTTGCGCGGCTCAGGAACGGGCCGCGGCTCGCCGATCGGAGCGGCGGGAACGACGGGCGGCGCCGGGGCCGCTGGCCGTACCGGCGGCACCGCAGCAGGCGGCACGCGAAAGTCCGGCGAATGCGTCGGCTCGGGAAAGCGGGTCGGGGCGGCGACTGGCTCGGGCGATTCGACGGGCGGCCGGGTGGACGCTGCAATGGGCGGGGGCGTGGAAGGGACGAGCGGCGGGGCGGGCCTCACCGGCACTGTCAGCGGACCCAATTCCTCGGCATCGATCGCCGCAAGAACCTTCTGGCTGGTCTCGAGGTCGAGCTGCCCGACGCGACGCAACCGCTCGATTTCACGCCGGGCGGCTGCCAGAGACTCTCGCGTCCCCGGCAGGGCAGTCCGGGCAACATCCTTCTCCCACTCGCGACGTGCCGACGACCCTCCGAAAACCCGGCTGAACAAGACCCACAGCCCGTGGCCCACCAGGGTGACCACGAACACAACGACCGCCAGAACGCCGATGACCGGGCAGAGCCATTCCATCCCTGGTGCTCCGATCGCGTGAAGCAATGAGTGGCTTCTGCCATCACAATATCAAGCGACGGAACGAATGCAAGGGGGATGGACCACCCGGCGTTCACCCGGGTGCGTGACAGTTGGGGCGGGGTGGCATGGGTCCCGGCGCGCCGGGATACTCGCTGCCCGTGTTTCATGTACGGGCAATGAGTCATCCGGGCTTAACCGGGTCATCGGCCGTTCACCCCTCTGCGCGGGGCGTGATGGTGATCGTCGCGCCGGGGATCCAGGTCTTGAACTCGTCGGTGTAATACAGGTACGCCCGGCTGGCGGGTCCGGTGTACGTCCCCGGAATCGCGGCCACCAGACTGATGGGGAACCGGACCTGCTGGCCCGCCTTGAGCTGCCGCCAGTAAAACACCACGTCACGGCCGATGACTTCATAAGCGTCGACCTTGCCTGATTTCACCAGCTCCTTGAGCTGATCGTGCCGCGGCTCGAGACCGCCGGGCAGTCCGACGATCGCCACGGGCGTTGGAAGCGCGTCGTTGCCCTGGTTCGTGACGACCACGCCCGCCTCGGTGATGGCCCCCTCGGCGACGGTCTGATCGGTCATGGTCACGCTCAGCCCCACCTTGCACTCCTTCGATGACGCCGGCTGCGTGTCGTGGTAGTTGACGGCCAGGGCATACGGCATGCTCGATCCGTCGGTCATCCGCAGCTCTACCGCATGCCGCCCCGGCGTGAGCTGCTTCGTGATGTCCGCCAGCTCGATCGCGCCCTGCGTCTGAGCATCGAACGAGACCGCCTTACCCACCGGTTCCCCATCGACGAACACCTGCACGCTGCCGGGTGCCTTGGGTTTGGCCCGCAGCCTGTCGTACTCGACGATCGCCCGTAGCGCCAGCACCGTCGATTGCGTCGAGCCGAATCGCCCGGCCTTGCAGCTCTCTGCCAGGTACCGGATGCCGTTCTCCACAGCCGCGGCGTACGCCGGATCGCGCAGCCACGCCAGCACCGCCAGCGACGTCGTCTCGATCTTGAGCGCATCGCCGCCGCTGCGGGTGATGCTGGTGGCGGCCCCATCGACCCAGCCTTCCTTCGTCTGCTTCTTCACCAGCGCGTCCATGAACTTCTTCGCCTCGCCGCCCTGGCCGTCCAGCGCGGCCACATTCGCCGCAAGTGCGACGACATAAGTATCCTCTGCCGACGCCGCGGCCTTCTTGAGCGCGGCGGTCTCCGGCTGCAGGCCCTTCTCGCCCGCGCTGGCCAGCGCCCAGACGATGTACGCATTCGTGGTCGGCTCGGGTGCTCCCCCGAAGCTGTCGAGCGCCTTGGCATCACGCAGGAATCCGCCCTTGCCGTCGCGGCGCTTGAGTAGCCATTCCCGCGTGCGTGTCGCCATGTCGCGATCCACGTCGCGCACCTGCGCCATGTCCGAGAATTCGAGCAGCCCGTACGCGGTCAGGGCCTCGTGGCCCGGATCACCGCCGAACCACTCGTAGCCCCTCTGCTTGCACTCGAAGCTGGTGAGCTTGGCGTAGCCCTTGTCGAGCAGGGCACGGCTGCGTTCGATCAAGGCCGGCTCGACGCCGGTGTGCGACAGGAAGTACTGCTGCGCCATCACCATCGGGTAGACGGTCGAACTGGTCTGCTCGAAACAGCCGTTGGGCTCCTGGATCAGTCGCTCGAGGGCGGCCGTCATGTTCGCCAGGGGCGTCGGAAAAACTGCGACCTTCGTCGTCATGCTGCCCGCAACGAGGCTCTCCGGGATCGAAAGGGCGTGCCTTGCCGCCGAATCCGTTTCGAGCATCCCTCCGAATGCCACCTCCACCGGAAAACCCAGCGGCTTGATCCGCAGCGGGCGGGTGACGCTGTCGGCCAGCGGGCCCGCCTGGCCGTGCACCACCCACTCGACCGCACCCACGCTCTTGCCGATCCTCACGTCGATCAGCCGCCGTGCCCGGCCTTTACCCTCGAGCGCGAATACCTCCGGACACGTGAAATCGATGCCCCCGCCCGTCTGCATGCTGAGCCGGACCTGAGCCAGCTCGTGGCTCATGCCGCTCACGACGCCCACCGGCAGTTGAATGCGGTCGCCGGTCGTCACTTCCAGCGGCAGCTTCGGCTCGATGTAGAACGGCTGCACCGATTCGACCGCGCCCGTCGCCTCCCCGAGCGCGCCGGCGGCGCTGAACGCGTCCGCGAAGATGCGGAACGTGGTCACCGCGTCGTTCAGCGCGAACGACACCTTCGCCTGGCCGGTTGTCTCGTCCGTTTTGATGCCCGCGTTCCAGTAAAGCGTCTCCGTGAAGTCGACGCGCTCGCCGGGCTGCCGGTTGGGACGCGATTCGTGGGCATACACGCGCACGGCCACCAGGTTCATGGGCATAATCCGGCGGAGTCTTCCTTCCGCCGCCCGAGCCGCGCCCATCTGCCCCTCGTCGCGACCGAAAAGGACATTCCGATCCGCCAATAGCGGCGAGATGTCCTCCTTCGACGCCACCTCCTGCAAACGCTGATCGATGGGCGGGGGCGACGCAGGCCTCGCTGCGGCTTTCAGGTCGAGGGCCTCCATCGGCACAACCCCTGCGTTCGCCACGACGGCAGGCTGCGGCACATCTTTCATTCCCCTCCCGTTGAGAACGACCGCACCCTCGACCTCGGAAAAGTCATCCACATTGACGCCGCCCGCGCCCCCTCCCGCCATGCCGAACCACAGGTGATTCGCCGGATGCGATGCCGGCCGCGCCGGCGTCCGCAACCCCAACACCCGCCGAGCTGCGTCACTGTGTTCCTTGAGGAATGTCTCCGTGTGGATGAACGCGAACCGCCGCCAGCCTTGCGTCCCCAGCAGCAGGTCCACCGCCTGCGCCGCTGTCGGGTTTGTCTCATCGAGGTAAACATGGGCATCGGCCAGTTCACGCACGTCATTCTCGAGCAGCACCATCACCGGCAGGCGCGGCGCCTGCTCGCGCTTCTCGATCATCTCCAGGATGCTGTCATCCGTGACGGTGAGGCCGACGACCGCTCCCACCGGCCGGCCGCTCTCATCGGTCGTCTCGACCGTCACGTTCACCGGGTCGCCGGGGACGTACGTCGTGCTTTCGGGTTTGACCGTGACCCGCAGGCCGCTGGCCGGCTGCCGGTAGATCAACCGCTCGGCCAAAGGCCGGCCGCCCTCATCCCACACCGTCGCGATCAGCACGCCGTCCGCGCTTTGCGGCGGCGTGAGTGAAATCTCCTTCACCTCACCGCCCGCCATCCCCAGCTTGAGCGAGGCGACCTCGTTCTCCCGCCGCGTGAGCGTGACCGTCAGTTTCCCCGCTTTTGCACTGCCCACTTTGAGCCGGACCGGCTCACCCCGGAGCGTGCGATCCTCGGCAGCCTGAATCACGCCGCCCGTCGACTTCACCTCGGGCAGCGGATAGGTCGTTTTGATGCCCGCCGGCTCGGTGATCTTGAGCAGGTACTTGCCTTTGGCTTTCGGGGTGAACTCGAAGCGGCCGCGGCCCTCATGCGCCGTGCGGAACCGGGCGACCTCATCGCCCGCCTCGCTCACCACGACGCCCGCGATGTCCGCCGGCTTCTGCGCGGGCGTTCTGGCTTGCAGATACACACGCGCGGGCAGACCCGCGACCAGGTCGCCGCCCTCCGGGTACACCGCCAGGTCCACCGTCTGCAGGAGGATGGGAATCGTCTTCGCGGCCGTCTCGACCGCGCCGCCGTCTTCGATCACGAATGCCAGCGTCCCTTCGCCGCGGGCGATCTGCTCGGGCAACCGGAAGCGAACCTCGCAGTTCCCCTTCGCGTCGATACTCGCCGCCTGATTGGCCACCTCGGCCGCATCCACGCGGGCGACCGCGCTCACCTTGGCCCCCGCGGGGATGCCGCCCTCCGCCCGCTCGGTGTGCAGCGACGCGGCGACCTCGTCGCCCGGGCCGTAACCGTCCCTCAGAAACACGATCTGGCTCTTGAGGCGGGGCGCCCGGTACGCCCGGACGTCGAACTTGCGTTCCGCCGGAGCGAAGCCCTCGAACGGATAGCGGACCTTCACCGTGTACTGCCCGCCCGGCTGCTCCGCCGGCACGTCCCACGCGTAGCCCAGAACGCTGTCGGTGACCTGCGTCCACGCGGAGGCCACCACGTCGCCCTTGGGGCCGCGGATCTCCACCATCGCCCGCGGCTGGCCGGCGTCCTTGAGCGGCGTGCGATCGGCGGCATGGAGAATCACGCCCCGCACGTACACCTTCTCACGCCCGCGATAGATCGGTTTATCGGTGCTCAGCGCCGTGAGATAACGTTCGTCGCCGCCGAGCCCTGCGCTGCTGACCCGCTCGGCCGGCGACTCCTCGCCCGCCAGAAGCCCGGCGGCAAGGACCAACGCGGAAACCACCACACCCTGGCATGCGCGGAATGCGAACATGAAACGTCCTCCGTGTCCGGAAAGCGTGACAGGATCGATGCCGTGTCCCCTTAGGACGGCGTCCGAGAAGGGTGCCCCGCCTCGTAGTGCGGGGTGGCGCCCAGCCGCCAGCGTTCGGCGCCGGCCCCGTCACGCAGCGCGGGGTGGGGGGCAGAAGGACGCGGAGATTCCTCCGGAACCGTCGATCCCTCACCCCGTTTGTCGAAACGGGCCGGGGCACCCAATCACCTGCTCAAACACGCTCTTAGACGGCGGCGAACCACCCCGGTTCCCGCCGCCGATCGGAAATCTGGGAGGCCATCCAACCCCGTAACCGCCCCCGCCCCATCCTCCGTCCCGCCCGCTGGTGGCGATTGTGGTGTCCCGATGCATCGGGATCCCGCCTGCACGCGCAGCCGACATCCCGATGCATCAGGATCCCGCCCGCACCTGCAGCCGAGGTCCGCCACGGGCGGACGCCTCAACGGGCGGTATCCCCGCCCGCCCACGCAGCGTCGCCGCTCACCCTCGCGGCGGCACCGCCCACCCACGGAGCCGCACAGCCCACCCGCGGAGCCGCACAGCCCACCCGCGGAGCCGCACCGCCCACCCGCGGAGCCGCACAGCCCACCCGCGGAGCGACACAGCCTACCCACGGAGCGACACAGCCTACCCACGGAGCGACACAGCCCACCCGCGGAGCGACACAGCCTACCCACGCGTTGGCACTGCCCCGCCGCGCGGCGGCATAACCCCGCCGCGCAGCGGCATGGCTCAGCCGCGGAGCGGCGCAAGGAGGTAGCCCAGGGCGCAAGCCCTGGGTAGAGGCCCAAGGAACTCATGAGCCCCGGCAGGGGCGAAAGAAAGCCGCGGCCATGCGGCGCGGACGCGCGCCAGGCCGTGCCCGCCCACCCGTCGAGCCGGACAGAGACAACACCCTCGATCTCTCCCTGCTGCCGAACCTGCAGGCCGTGCGGCTGGCCCGCCCCCCCGCTGCGCTTCTCCCCGCCAGATCGGAGCACACGCCGTGTTTACCCTCTGATGGCGCACACAATCCAATCATTCCACACCGCGACTGACCGCCCGACGGGGTCCGCATCACCCGCGCCGCCGACCGCGCGACCGCCCCGACAAATCGAACCCAATTTGCATCCCCCGCCGGGACAAAAATCCCCCCGGGCAGGGCGGGACCCGTCCACCCTGCAGCTCCGCCCTTCAGCACCCCGGCGGGCGGTTGGGGCCGCCAAAGCAGTTCAGGAAGATGGCGACGTCCGCCCCGTCGATCCCCTCAATGCCGTTGAGGTTCGAGCTTTCACAACCCGGCGGAACCGTCGATTCGGTGGCCAGGCAGCGCTGGAAAACGCCAAAATCGCTCTCGTCCACGTCGCCGTCGAGGTCGTAATCGCAGAGCTGCCGTGTCACCACGATGGTGACGCTCGCCGTGTCCGACGCACCCTGGTTGTCGATGAGCTTCAGCGTTGCGACGAAGCTCTGGTCGAGCGTGTAGGTGTGGGTGGGGGAGGGCGAGCTGTCATGCGGGCTGCCATCGCCGAACGACCAATCGTAGGAGGCGATCGTCCCGCCATCGGGGTCGTACGAACCCGACGCGCCGAAGGTCACTTGCAGCGGCGCAGTGCCGGTCGTCGGAACCGCCTGAATCACCGGCACCGGCGGCACGGGCGGGGGGGCAGTCGGCCGCACCTCGACGGACTCGATGTAAAACCCGCCGGTCGGCGAGCCCGTGATGCGCAGGTCGCCGCCGCCGGCCTGACGGTTGCCCAGCCACGCGTCCGTGATGTGCCAGGTGTGCCGGCGCCACAGGTTCGCACCCGTCAGCGAGACGCTGCCGGCGCTGGTGTAGATCCCCGCAGGGTCGATGCCGTCCCCGCCGTCGTACTCGAGGGCCAGCGTGCCGCTCCCCGTGTCGTAGTAATGAATCGTCACGTATTGCTCGGTGCGATTGCCCTGCCAGGCATACGCGTCGCTCACCGCCAGCGGCATGGACAGATTCGTCTGCGGCGAGGCGTTCGTGCGGCAGATCCGCCCGCCCATGGTGGCGGCCGTCGTGGCAGCCCCCGCGGTGAGGGCCAGGCCATCTTCGGTGTTGGCCGGGCCCAGGTGAATCGCGACGCTGGAGGGGGAGGCCGCCAGCGCCGCGGCAACGACGTCGGCCGTCCACTGGTGAAACGTGACCACGTCGGCGGCCGCCCACCGGCCGTTGAAGTAGTACGGCTCGTTCATGATCTCGTAGATGACGTTGCCTTCGTCCCGCAGCTCGAGCGCGATGCGCTCGAACAGCGCGCGGTTCACCGCGCCGATCGGCGTGCCGTCGATGCCCAGGAAAGCGGGCAAGGCGCTGCCGGCCGGGTCGGTGAGATAGTCCTGCACGTTGTTGTCGTCGTTGTACGGGCTGCCCAGCCACCCGCCGACCCCGAGATTGACCTGCAGCCCGCAGCGGTCGGTGAGCGTGAGCTGAACCACGATGCCCCGCGCCCCCGCTGCCCGCACAAAGTCGCGCAGATGCGTGAAAAACGCGTTGTTCAACTGGCTCAGGTCGTAGTCGTGATTCGTGTAGCTGCCGGTGAACGGGTGGATGCCGTTCTCGTAGCCCGGAGGAAAGCCGACCGTCGCCCCCAGGGCCGTCCACTGCTCGATCACCCAGACCCGCGTCAGGTTACAGCCTCCTTTAGCCATTATATCAAGGTATTTTGCGTAGTCCAGATTCCCGGCGATCAGCGCGCCGACCATGCTGATGCCCATGAGGGTCACTTTCTGCCCGTCCCAGTACAGCGAGCCGTCCGACATGGTCAGCGTCCCGCCCGCCCGCAGATGCGTGGCATACGGGGCCAGATGCTGCATCGCCTGGGTCGCCGACGCCGGCCAGGTGGCCTCACTCTCGAGCTGGTGGATGTCGTACGAGCCGCCCACGTCGTGAAGCGCCTGGTCGTAATGCTCGAGGTGCGCGTTCGAGGAGGCAATCAGGGGTGCCCAGCTCTGAACGTCCTCGGGTGTGGCCCCCGTGCCGTCGGTGGAGATGATGATCGGCTTGTGGTAGCCCGTCTCCGCGAGGGCCTCGCTGAGCGTCGGGGCGATGTCCGTGCCCGACTTCTTGATGTGATAGGACAGCGCGTGCACCTTCGGGTACGTCTTGATCCCGGTCAGATCGTACGGATTGGCCGAGATGACGCGCGAACCGCCGGCCGGCGCGGGCGCGGCAGCCGCCAGCATCGAAAGAAAGGTCAGCCCGGCCGACATAGCCGGTTTAGGACGGTTTGCTGGTCGCATCCGATCTCCTGAGCCACAGGACGGCATCGCCGCTGAACGGCGGAGTGAACTCATGACGGCTCTCCGCAACCTTCAGCGTGCCGGTGCCCGCCGTCTTCCCCTCGGTGACGTTGAACCACTCGTACGCATAATCGCCGGGCGGCAGTTCCAGCGTGAACGCTCCGGAACCCGGCTGGTACGCCAGGTATTCGACGCCCGGAGTGGCCAGGCAGAACGTCGTCGAGCACACCGCGGGCTGCGGCGTCATCGCCGCGAGGTCCATCTTCTCCGCATAGATGCGTGTGTGGCCCATCGCCCGGCGGATCGCGTCCCATTTGGGGGCATGGCCGTCGACGTCCGGCCGCGTCTCCAGCCCGAAGATCGGGTCCATGAAGATCGGGTGATACCCGCGCGTGAAGCTCTTCCACACCCACTTGTAGTCGCCGCCGATGCCCCAGATGTGATCCGTGTCCAGCAGGACGATCTTCTGACCGGTGGTCGGCGGTGGGTTGCCCCGATAGTTCGTCCCGTCCTTGCGGCAGGGCGAGATGCACTCGGCCGGGCTGTCGAAGAGCGACTGGTTCGGCACCATGTACCCCGTCATCCAGACCAGATGCTGCCTGGGCCGGGTCTTCTCATGTGCTTTGATCGTGTTGATCATGTGATACTGCCACTGCACCGACCCTTCCCACGACTCGTTGGTGATCTCCCAGATGACGTTGTCCAGGTCGCCCAGCGTGTCGATGACCTTGCGGACGTAGGCCTCCTGCACCCGCGTGACGGCCGGCACGTCCAGGGCGTGGGTCTCGAATCCCTCGTTGTTGCCGTCGGGATCGCCGTCGATGCCGTTGATGTTGTTCGCCTTGTTCAGCGGGTGATACGGCCAGGGGTTCCCCGCCTTCTTCTTCTTGACTTCGATGCTCCAGCCGTTGAACAGCATGACGCCCATGTACAACCCGCGCCGGCCGGCGAGCTGCACCCGCCCGCGGAGCCGTTCGAAGTACTCGTCGTTGTAGCGGGTCAGATCGAACTTCGGCTTGCCGTCCCGGGCGAGTCCCGGTCCGGTCCGCGCAAACGGGATCGGCGTGATGTAGAAGTCCTTGGGGTTTCCGGGATCGCCCATCGGCTGTTCCCAGGCCCAGCCGCGCGTGAAGTTGTGATTGAACCGGGCGAGCCAGTCCAGATGCGCCGGATAGTCGAGCGGCGCGGGTGGATCGGCATCGCCCGTGTCCTGCAGATTGTTCCAGATGTGCGAGCCGGTCAGGTAGATTGCTTTACCACTATCGTCGGTGAAGTACCGCGGGTTCCGCGGGTGCACGCGGAGCGGCCCGCTCGATGCGGGCGGTTTCGCCGCGAAGCCCGCGCCGGGAAGGATCAGTGATACCGCCATCGCCAGACGGCACCGCGCCGATGCGCACTCGGACTTGGGAATCAACCGCATGCAAATACCCTCACGTGAGCCCACCGCGCGTCAGCAGCCCGGCACGCGGTTGGGACCGGCCATACAACCCAGAAACAGGATCAGATCGAGCTCGTCCACCAGATCATCATGGTTCAGATTGGCATCCTGGCACTCCGCGGACACGGTCTGCGGGTATCCGATGAGGCATTCCTGCAGATGGGCGAAGTCGCTCTGATCTACGTCATGGTCGTGATCGAAGTCCATCGGATACACCACCGGCGCCGCGCCGATGCCGATCCAGTTCAGATTCCACCCGCCCGTGTCCATGGTCACACGAAGGATGTGCCGCCCGGCCGGCATCGCGACATTCCCCACGCTGACCGTCTTCCAGTCCTGCCAGCCGGTGGTGGGGGGTGTGCTCTGCGTGCCGGTCACGTCCACGCCGTCGAGCTCGAGGTGGAAGCTGATGCTGGCGGTGCCCGCAGGGTCTGCAGCGACCCGCAGGCTGACCGGATAGGCGGCCGCCGCCGGCGCCTCGATGGTGAACTCGAGCCACTCGCCGGCCTCGATCCAGCCCACGTTGAAGCCGCCGGCAGCGTCGCCCGTCGTCTGGATGTCCACATCGTCGGTTCGGTATTGATTCCAGCTGTTGCCGGCCGTCGCGTCGTGGTAGCCCAGCCCCTCGCCGCCGCGATCGTACTCCTCCGCCTGGATCGTCGCGGGGATCACGACCGGCGCGGTGCCGAGCGGCCCCTGGATCGGCACCGGCGGCTGGCCGTAGACGCGGGACACGATCATCCGCGTCGAGGGACCGGTCACCGCGGCGCCCGGGAAGTCGTACTGCAGCGAGCGCTGACCGGCCTGGATCGCGAATCCGTTGATGCCCACCGTCGAGAACGCCCGCGGAAACGCGGCCAGGTCAACCGCGATGCCGTTGATCTTCGCGTCGCTCGTCCCCAGCTCGAGGACGGCCCCGTCGCGCGCCGTGTACTGCACGCGGCCGGCTGACCATCGCGGCCGGGGATTGCGCGTCTTGATCTCGCTCTGGAACGCCGCGAAGCTGCCGAACGACTCCGGGTCGCCCACTTCGAGCACCGCCGCTTCGCCGTTGTCGTCGGGCGTGAAGTCCGAACGCAGGAACGCCCCGCCGCCGCAGGTGGCCGCAAACGCAGCGGAGTTCGGATCGACGATCGGGCTTCCCAGCGTCGGCGCCCACGCGACGTAGATGTTGCCGTCGGTCAGGAACGCCCACCCGCTGTCGAACGCGACGCTGAAGGCATCGCCGCGATAGAGCCGGATCGGCACGTTGCTGATGGTACCCGACGCCCAGGCCTTGCGGGTGAAGCCGCCGCCGTTCACCAGCGCGACGTTCCTGTATCCGAAGCTGCGGTCGTGCGTGCAGCGGTACTTCTGGACGTCGGGCTGGATCGCATAGGTCATAACGTGGCTCAGGTCATCGCCGACGGACTGCACCATGCACTGAACGATGTCGTGCGTCTCGCCGCCCTCGCCGGTGCTGCCGTAATAGTTGTCGACGAAGGTCTGATGCGTGGAAATGGCCGCGCGGTCCATGACGTACGAGCGCATGTGCCAGCGACCGGTGAGGGTCAACTGCGTTTCGGTGTTGCGGGTGCGCGCGTACAGGGCTTCGACGGCGGCGGGGGGGCGGTAGTTGGTCGCCGACCATTCACACCAGAGGAAGTAGTTCTCCGCCGGGGCCTGACCGAACAGGATCTGAATCGCATTGGTGTGCGGTTCGGTCATGCAGAACGTCCAGTACCACCGCCGGATCGCCGACGAGTTGAAATAGCGGTCGATGCTGAAGCCGGACATGCAGGCGAGCGTATAATCGAGCACCATGACGGCCCGGGCCCGGACCTGGGCGTCGAGGGCGAACTCCGCGAGGTTCTGCACCGCGCCGACCGTCCAGAAATGGTACGGCGAGCCCCATTCCGAGAAGCCCCGCGTGCCGAAATCATTGAGCTTGCCGAGCCACCACGAGCGGATGCTGGCGAAGCTCGAGAGGTTCGTCTTGTTGCTCGCCTCATGGGCCAGGTAGATGAGGGCGTTGGTGGTGCACTTGATGTTCTCGCTGCTCTGGTCGTACGGGTCCACGCAGGCCAGAAGCATGCGGTTCTGCAGGTTCTGGAGAATGTCCGGGTCCAGGTCCTGCCGGTAGAGGAAGTAGAGCCGCGTCCCCAGCGAGCGCTCACGGTGGTTCCAGGAAGTGGCATACTGGCCGATGAGGGCGTTCGACGTCGACGCCGGCCAGCGGTTGAGGGCATACCGCAGGAGCTGGCTGGCCTCCGCCCGGCGGCTCGCGGGCGCGGCCCCCTGATCGGCCAGGGCCAGCACGGTCAGGGCCTTCACCAGGTACGCCTGCATGTCGGAGTTGGACAGCGTGCGATTGGGCGCGGGGTAGGCATTGTCCTGGGGCCCGAGCGTGTCGGCGGTGTCCACCTGGCGCAGCGCTTCGATCCGCCGCAGATCGAGCGGGCTGTCCGCCGGCCAGGCCGGACGTGCGGCGGCCGTCAGCACGCCGATCGCGATCATGGCGGCGCGGCCGGGATGACGCCGATCTCTGCAACCAGGCTTCAAGATCACTCACCTCTCCGCTTCGTACGGCGGGCATCCAGGGCTCGGACCGCGCCGGTCCGATGCATCTCAGCGGCCGGAGCCCGCCGCCGCGCCGGCCAGCGCCGCTCCGCACGATTCCCGCACCACCAGCTCGCAGGCCAGCCGGATCTCCCTCGGCGGGGCGTCGGGCTTCTCGATCCGCTCGAGGATCATCTTCACGGCTGCCCGACCGAGTTCCTGACAGGGCTGCCGCACCGTCGTCAGCGCCACCGTGAGCAGCCGTGCGTACGCATCGTCGTTGAAGCCCACGATCGAGACGTCGTACGGCACCCGCACCCCCAGGGTCGTGAGCGCGTGGAGCAGCTTGGCCGCCTCGAAGTCGTTCGCGCACACGAACGCCTCTACCTGCGAGTTGCGCATGAGCTGACGGACGTAATCGACTTCCACCGCGTCCCCCAGATGGATCCAGTCCGGACGGCACTCGATGCCGCGCTGCGCCAGCGCATCCTGGTAACCCCGCAGCCGGGCCGTCACCGTCGATGCCACCAGCGCCTGGCTGAGGAAGTGGATCCGCCGGCGACCGAGAGACAGCAGGTGCTCGGTCAGCACGTATCCGCCATGACGGTTGTCGATGCCCACCAGATCGAACTGGGAACGCCGCGGGTAGTCGTAGATCTCCCGATCGAGCAGCACGAGCGGAATCTCGGCCCGGGTGAACGTCGCCGCGATCTGCTCGTTGAAATGCATCTGGTCGGCAGGCACGTACATCGGCTCGAAGATCACGCCGGCGATCTGCCGGGCGATGTACTGCTCGGCCAGCTCCTGCGTGTGGCGGATGATCTGGTTGATCTCGGCGATCGGCCACTTGCCCAGCACGACCGCGAAGCCCCGCGCCTGCGCAGCGCGGGAGATCTGGTCGCCGACGATGGAGAAGACCCCCGGCGTTTCGCCGGTGATCAGGCCGATGAGGCGCGTCGAGACGTTCTCGGGCTGCCTGACGAACGTCCCCGCGCCGCGGCGCCGGACCAGGAGCCCCTCGCGCTCCAGGTCGCGCAGCGCACGCGCCACCGTGACCCGCGACGCCGCGAAACGGCTTCCCAGTTCCGCTTCGGTCGGGATCCGCTGGCCCACCGCGTAGTCTCCACCGAGGATGCCGCGGTGAACGTGGTCATAGATCAACTGGTGTTTGACCTTCTTCTGCTTGCCCAATCGGATCACTCCTCGGCTTCAAGAGCAGGAGGCCGCCGGAGGGCATCCTCCCGCCGACCCGGGCTCTGCGTCGCCCCGTTCGCGGCCGGCTCGCCGCCCGCCACCGGGTCGCAGAGGCGGCCGCCGCGTTTCCTCGATCCGGTCTTCGGCTGCGCACCGGAAGACTGACGGACGATCAATTCGCCCGTCAGGCAGATCTCCCGGGCCGGCAGTCCCGGTTCCGCCATCCGCTCCAGCACGAGTTCCATGGCCGCTGCGGCCAGTTCCGCCACGGGCTGGCGAACCGTCGTGAGCGAGACCGACAGCAGCGTGGCCCATCCGTCGTTATCGACGCCGGTAATCGCCAGATGGTCCGGGACCTTCACCTTGAGGACGGCCAGCGTCCGCATCAGTTTGGCCGCTTCATGGTCGTTGACGCAAACCACCGCGTCAGGATGCGCCCGATCCAGGTAGTCGCGGACGAACGCTGTGCAGGTGGCGTCTCCGCTTGCGACCCAGTCCGGATCCGGCCGGATGCCCCGCAGAAGCAGCGCCTCCTGGTAGCCGGCCACTCGCGCCGTCACCGATGACGCTGTGCGATCGTGCCGGAAGTATCCGACGCGGCGATAGCCCTGGTCCAGCAGGTGTTCTGTCGCCACGAGGCCGGTGTGGAGATGGTCCATGGCGACGAAGTCGTAGTTCGATCGGCGGGGAAAGTCATACACGTCCCGATCGAGCAGAACGACCGGAATCCGGCAGCGGTCGAAGGCTTCGATCATCCGGACATTGATGTGACACAACTCGGCGGGCAGTTCCAGCGGGGCGAAGATGACGCAGCCGACCTTCTGTTCCGAGAACTGCTGGCACAGGGCTTCGATGCCCTCGATCATCTGATCGGCATCGCCCGAAGGATGCCGCCCCAGGAGCATTCCCAGGCCCGCCTGCTGGGCCCGTCGGGCGATGAGGTTGGTCACCATGGTGAACATCCCGGCCGACTCCGGAGCGACCATGCCGAGCAACTGCCCGGTCTGCCGCGGCACCTGCGACACGAAGGAGCCGGCGCCGCGGCGGCGAACGAGCAGCCCTCTGTGCTCCAGCTCACGGAGGGCCCGGGCAACCGTGACCCGCGAGGCGTCGAACCGACGCGCCAGCTCGGCCTCCGTGGGAATCTGCTGGCCCAGCGCATATTGCCCGCTCACGATGCCGGCGTGAACGTGCTCGTAGATCTCAAGGTGCTTGATCCGGATCTGACCGGCCACGGGCCTGTCTCCATCCAGCGCAATGTGCTGGCGCAAATGATTATACAAATGTCGCCCCGCGATGCAACCAGGATCAGGAAGATCGCCACACCATCGGGCCCTTCCCGGGGCGGGGCTGAGCGGGAATTGTGCCGCTGCGTGTATCCTGGCGGGGCGGGAGGCCCCCGAATCAGTGGCCTTGCCGGAAGATCGCCTGGAATCCGGGGCTTGCTATTGACTGAAAAAGGTATTATCATTATTGGATCTTTGTGCGAACTTTGTCGCGCCTTCAACGACGCGATTCTGCCCCGTTCGCCGCATCTGTGGGCGGTCCGGTTCATCTGGGAGGGTCAGCACCATGCGACAACCGCGCAGCAGCCAGCAACGATCCCGTCGGACACTCTTCCTTCTGGCCTGGCTGCTGCTGGGGACCGGCGCGGGTCGGGCCGCCGACATCGCCCGTTCCGACAACCTGGTCCTGACTGGACCGGCGAGTCCGACCGTGGTGGTCTTGCAGGGTCCGGTGATCTGCCCGAAGAACGGCGATACGTACTACATGCTCTCCTCGAGCTCCTGGCTGGACGCGGAAGCCCAGGCGGTCAGCATGGCCGGCCATCTGGCCTCCATCGCTGACGCGGCCGAGCAGCAGTGGGTCCACGCCACGTTCAGCAACGGCGCCACCCGGAACCTCTGGATCGGGCTGCAGGATGCGGCCGTTGAAGGGACCTTCGCATGGACCGATGGCACGCCCCTGGCGTACACCAATTGGGGGCCGGGTCAGCCGGACAACTTCAATGGAAACGAGGATTACGTCGGCATGCGCGCCAGTGACGGCGCGTGGATCGACGTGCCATCGGACTTCGCAGGGGAAGTGTATGGTGTGGTGCAGGTGAATGTCGACGGCAACCCGCTGTACAGCGTCTTTGATGTGGTCCCCGCAACGCCGTCGAACGCCACGGGCCCGTCGAGCTGGGCGGACAACACCATCCTCGATCTGAAGGGAAACGGGCTGGGGACGTGGGCCCAGACGAACCCGGAGCAGTTCGTCTACGACGGCGGCGTCAACATTCCCAGCTCCGAACTGTTCACCGATCCGGCGGCGCGCGATGGGAAGGCGTTCCACATCCACCGCACCGCTCCGGGGGCCAGCTATGGCCCGGTCTGGGGCACGGGCCTCAACGGCGGCACCGGCCGCCTCATCGACGCCAGCAACGGGGGCACATTCGTGGCCCGCATCCGGACCAGCTTCACCAGTGCGACAAGGGGGATTGTCCTGGGCATGACCCAGCAGAATGCCCCGCAGGTCGGTACGCTGCAGGTCGGTTTTGGCGGCGCACAGAACTGGCTGACCGATCTGACGCCCGACCCGAACGTGAACGCCAGCCCCTTCAGCAGCGACGGCCTGTATCACGTCGTTCGCGCCTCCGTGGAGGTGATCGACAGCGCGCACCACAGCGTCCGCATCTACTACGATGAAAACCCGACGCCGATCATCGATGAGCCGAACCTGCCCACGCCGCTGCCGGGCGTCGGCAATGCCGGGGCCAGGAGGGACGAGTTCATCTTTGCCATCTGGAACGATCAGAATCCGGTCAGCCCCGGTCCGGTCGGCGACATGTGGATAGACTGGTGGGCGGGGTACGAGGGCCAGGCGGTTCCGCCCGCAACCAGCCATCCGCTCAATGATCTGGTGGCCCGGCTCGAAACGCCCACCAGCGGCGACCGCTGCTCGATCGGTGTGACACCCCGCACCACGCAGCGCCTGTCACTCGCGCAGGGGGCATCGGGATCCGTCGTCCTGACCGTGGCGAACACCGGCGCCGCCGCCTTCAACTACACGGTCAGCGAAGTGGACGCCTTCGGTGCGCCGGCGGCGTACTCGTGGATCGATCCGGGTGCCGGTGCCGGCAGCCCGGTTTCGGTGGGGGGCAGCAGCCCGTTCACGGTGAATATCAGCACGGCCGGTCTGTCTCCGGGCGTTTACACCGGCTGCGTCAAGTTCACGCCTGACTGCAACCCGGCCCTCTCGCAGACCAGGACCATCGAGCTGACGGTGGTTGAGTGTCAGTGGAGTGTGTCGGGCGGGATCAACGTGTGGATCTGCGGTTCGCCCAATACCTACCAATTCACGGTGATGAACAACAGCGGCGCAACGCCGGTCAGCTTCATCGTCGAAGAGGTGGCGTCCAACAGCGTGACCGCGCCGGTGACGGACTATCCGTGGCTCACGATCGATACGCCCGGCGGCGGCCCGATCGCACCCGGCCAGACTGAACTCGCGAGCGTCACCGTCAACACCTCCACCCCGCAGGTCGGGTACATCCGCTTCACGCCGAGCTGCGGCCAGACCGGGCTGGGCACCACGCCCCAGGTTCGTGAGATCTTCGCGGGCTACCACGCCAACTACGTGAGCGACACGCTTCGCAACAACAACCTCTACAAGATCTACGAATATCAGGGCGCCGTCGATCCGCTCGCCGCCAATGCCTGCGGGCCGGGCTGCGCATTCTTCATACCTCCCAACTCCAGTTTTCCGGGAAACATCCTGCAGGGCAGCGTCGAGGACGATCCGGACGCGGTGGACGGCAAGGCCTATCGCATCAACGACACGACGCCCACCAACATCACCGTGTTCCGGACCATCATCGAGGAAACAGCGACGTCCGCCCAGAATGTGACCGACGGCTTCCTGGGTTCGACGCTGGTGGCCCGGATGCGGGTCCGCGTGAACAACAGCAGCAATGGCATGCTGTTCATCAACGAGTATCTCACGCCGAGAGCCGGCACCTCGACGGGGATCGGCTTTGGCGGACCGGGGCCGTCGCTGGCGGGCCAGGTCGAGGACGTTTATCACAGTGCGTCCAGCCCGCCCCTGGGGATCACGGACAGCGGCTACCATCTGTTCCGTCTCATCAGCGGATTCGGCGTCTACGGCGCCAAGACCATCAAGGTGTTTGTGGATGAAAACCCCACCCCGGTGCTGACCATCTCCAACGCGGCGACCGCCGCCCCTCAGGCCAGTGACGGCTTCGGATTCGGCATCCGCGGCCTCCTGGGTGATGTCGCGTGGGATTGGGTGGTCTATACCAATGCCGGGATGTATGAACCGGGGCAGGAGGTTGCCTGTCTGGGCAGGAGCCTGATTCCTTCTGGCGCCTGCTGCACGGCATCGGGCTGCGAGCAGAAGCTCGAGGCCGACTGCCTGGCCGTCAACGGGCGGTTCCAGGGCCGCGGCACCACGTGCGCCGCGGAGACCTGCTGTCCGTCGCCGTTCGCCGATGCCGACGAGGATGACGACGTGGATGGCAATGATTTCGGCGTCTTTCAGCGCTGCTACACCGGCGACGCGGCGTCGGGGCCGCTCTCAGCGGAGTGTTTCTGCTTCGATCGCAACAGCGACGGCAAGATCTCGGTGAGCGACTTCCATGCGTTCAGGGCGTGCTCCAACGGGTCCAACCTGCCGCCCGCCGCGGGTTGCGAATAGGCGCGCGGCATGGCGGCCGTGCCAGGATCGTCTGGTGTGGACACCGGACGAACGCGAGGATCAGATCAGGATGACTCCCACGTGCCATCGTGTGAATCGGTCTCGCCGGCACAGGCCGCGCACGGGCTTCACCCTGATCGAGGTTCTGGTGGTGGTCGCGATCATCGCGCTGCTTGTCGCGATCCTGCTGCCGTCGCTGTCGCGGGCGCGGGAGCAGACGCGGATCGTCAGGTGCCTGGCGAACATGTCGAACCTGTCCAAGGCGGTGCTGACCTTCGCACAGGATCACGCCGGTCACGGGCAGCTGATCGGCCAGGGCATCCTCCGCAGCTCGCCGCCCGAGGGCTGGGAGGGCGCTCCGTACATCGGATCCGAACCGACGTGGGGAAACGTCGACCCGACGCATACGAAGTACGAGTATCAGACCGGCTATTTCGGCCAGGCCGGCACCTGGCTCAAGCCGTGGCCGATCGCCTACGCGAGACAGCTTGGCTACGCGAGCCTCAAGCGCGCCGAGAACTATTTTGAGCAGCCGGCGACGAACATCGCCAGTTCCGGCTACTTCCTCTCGCGATTCGGCCGCCTCGACGTGCTGCTGTGCCCGTCGGACGACCGCATCGTTCACAACGCGTGGACGCCGCTGGAGAACGGCGCGCAGCGTGTCTTCGGCGCGTTCTCCTATGCTGCGAACGAGGATGTCTTCGGCGTCACCGAGCCGAAGGACCGCTGGGCCTGCTGGAAAGACGGAATGGCCAGGCCGTCAGGGGCGGGCGCGGATCGACTGCGGGGCCGGCTGGAGGGGATCATCCGGCCCAGCCAGGTGATCCTCTTCTGCGACGGGGGCAACGAGTCACGGCCGCAACTGGCCCTGCAGTTCTTCACCTATCCCGATCGCCAGATCAATGGACCGTATCTTGAGAATACACAGATGGACCAGCTCCGGGCGCAGTCGCAGCGCATCCCGCAATTCCGCCACAGCTCCGATGGCGGCGTCGCCGGCGCATTTGCCGACGGCTCGGGCCGATACCTCAAGCCGGTCGAGTGGTTCATGGACCAGAGCACCAATACTCGTGTCGTCAAACGCTACGACGCGCGGGCGCGCGTGTCGCCTTACGAGGTGGGCATGCTGGGGGCCGGGCAGCCGTGAGGAGCGTCAGCCCTCCCACCGGTGGTGCACGACGGAAAGGGCCGCCCTTCGTGTTGCACGCCTGATCGTCGTTGGTTCAGTGCGCATCGCGAACGGCCCGGGTGGCGCGAAGTTCTTAAAGCGTCGAGTCAGCACCCTGGCGGTCTGTCAGCCCCGCTCAGGCAGCCCAGGAAGGCCGCCAGGTCTCCGGCATCGACATCTTCATCACCGTGGAGGTCGGCCTCTTCACATCCGGGCGGATAGGGCACCTCGTCGGCAGATAGGCAGCGCTGGAAAGAGCCGAAGTCGGACTGATCCACGTCGAAGTCGTCATCGAAGTCGCCGGGCACACGCAGCGTCGTGAATGACCACGTGGGACCCCGGACCGGCGGGCCGACCGGGGGGATCTCATCGATTCGCCAGTGATACGTGATGTTCTGTGCGAGCACACCGGGCGGATCGTACGACGTGGCGGCGGCCGGGAGGGCACCGTGAAACTCGGGGGAGGTGGGCGTCGCGTTCGTGACGGCCGC
>CAZQEN010000025.1:0-38480 GCA_964591605.1 uncultured Planctomycetales bacterium | reverse complement strand
GATAACTCAAGAAAAGTCATGACCTTAAGTGAGGTTCTCCAGTACGCCTTTGCTCATTCGAGGGCGTTTCAGACGGCCAAGGAGGACCTCTATCTCGCGGCACTGGCCTTGACGCTGGAGCGTCACCTCTGGACGCCCCAGTTCAACGGGAGCATCGGGGCGGAGTATGCGAACTACGGGGCGGTTCGGGATTTCGATCACGCGATGGCCTCGGTCGCCCAGGTGGGCCTCGAACAGCGTCTGCCCCTGGGGGGAACAGTCACGGCCCGCGTCATCAACGAGCTGATGCGGGACCTGACGAATCACATCACCACAGGGGAGACCGGCCAGGCGGTGCTCGAAGCGAACATTCCCCTGCTTCGCGGGGCGGGGCTGGTGGCCTACGAGTCGCGATTTCAGGCCGAGCGGAATCTGATCTACGCGGTGCGGACTTTCGAGACGTTCCGCCGGGCGCTGGCCGTCGATATCGCCGGCGACTACTTCAGCCTCCAGCAGCGCCGCCAGCAGGTGCTCAACGACCGCGAGAGCACCAAGTCGCTGCGCCTGCTGGCCGACCGGAGCCGCGCCTGGTGGCGGACGGGACGCGTGATTCAGCTCGAAGTCCAGCGTGCCGAGCAGGAGGTCGCCACCGCAGAGAACCGCGAAGTGGACGACGAGGAGCAGTATCGCACGGCACTCGATCAGTTCAAGATTCGCATCGGTATGCCGACGGTGACGCCGATCGACGTGGCCCTGCCCGAAGTGATCGGGACCACGCGTCCGGCGGAAGGCGCGACCGCCGGGCCCGTCTCGCTCGAGGAAGCGCTGGTCATTCCGACGATATCGGAGGAGGCAGCGATCGCGGCCGGCCTGAAATACCGCCTGGACCTGCTCAATCAACTCGATGGGATCGATGATGCCGCCCGCGGGGTGAATGTGGCGGAGAACAACCTGCTGCCCGACCTGAACGCCTCCGGCAGCGTGGTCTGGAACACGGATCCGGCGAACCTGGGCAGCTACAAGTACGAGGACGATCGCGTCACCTGGCGGGCCGCGGTCAACCTCGAACTGCCGCTGAATCGAAAGGCGCAGCGCAACGTGCTGCGAAACGCTCTCATCGAAAAGCGGCGGGCGGAACGTCTTTACCAGGAGAACAAGGACCTGGTGAGGCTCCAGGTCCGGCGGGCGATGCGCCGGATCGAACAGAACCGGATTTCACTGGAGATCCAGGTCTACAACCGCGATCTGGCGCTCCAGCGGCGGATCGCGGCCCGCCTGCGGTTTGAAAAGGGGCAGGTCAGTAACCGTGAAGTCGTGGACGCCGAGAACGAGCTGCTCAGCGCCCGCAACCGTCTGGCCCAGGCCCAGGCCCAACTGTATCTGACGATCCTGCAGTTCCGGCGTGATACGGGGACTTTGCGGGTGGATGACGAGGGCAAGTGGACCCGGCCGGTGGAAGTCACGCATGCCGCGGTGGCAACCACGCAGCCGAATGGTTAAGATGACGGAGTATAGTCGGGCGGCGGATCCTGCGTCGCCTTCACCCGCGCTGGGGGAGAAAAAGCTGGGGCGCCCGTCCGCGGTCGGACGAGCCACATCGCACTGGGGTGTTTTCATGCGGACGGTCCAGGGAGCCTGCTCGTGAGCACGACCCAAGTCCCACTTCCTGTCCCGCCGGCGCCGCCGGCGCCGCGCCCGGTGTCGTGGCCGAGCGCCGGCAAACCCGCGCCCGCTCCCGCGCCGCGTCGGCTCCGCTGGACGAGTATCCTGTTCGCAGTCCTGTTGCTGGCGGCCGTGGGGGCCGGCGCCTACCTCGTACCGCGGCTGCTGAGGCCGACCAGCCAGAAGGATCTCCAGCTCCATACCGTCTCGCTGCGCAGCTTCCCGGTGGTCCTCGAGGAGAAGGGCGAACTCGAGGCCGCCGCCTCGATCGAGATCCGGTCCGAACTCGAGGGCAAGGCCACCATCATCAACCTCGTCGACGAAGGGACGAGTGTGAAAAAGGGTGATCTGCTGGTCGAGCTGGCCAGCGACGTGATCGACAGCAACATCCGCGACCAGGAGATCGCCGAGGCAACCGCCTCCGCGGCGTTCGAGGCATCCAAGAAGGAGCTCGACATCCTGAAAGATGCGAACGCCAGCCTCATCCGAAAGGCGGACCTGGCGCTCAAGCTGGCGGAGCTTGCCCAGGAGAAATACAAGGAAGGCGAATCCGAGCAGCTCAAGACCGAGGCGAAGCTGGCCGTCGAGAAAGCGGAGGAAGTCCTCAAGCGGGCAAAGGCCACCTACGCTGACTCGAAGGATCTGTTCGATCAGGGATTCCTCACACGGATCGACCTCGAAAACGACCGCTTCGCCGAGTACGCGGCGGGGATCGAGCTGACCAAAGCGCAGCTCGCTCAGAAAGTTCTCGGGACGTACACCATCCCGATGGCCCTGGAGGAGAAGCACTCGGCGGTCACCGAGGCCCAGAAGGAGCTGGAGCGGACGCGCAAATCGGCAGCGGCGTCGGAGGCCAAGGCCCTGGCCGACGTCGAGGCCAAGAAAGCCCAGCTCGACGTCGTCCGCGAGAAGCTCGCCAAGTACCGCGATCAGAAGGCCAAATCCAAGATCTACGCCCCGGCCGACGGCCTGGTCGTCTACGCCCGCGGCGACAGTTGGTATCGCTCGGAGAACCGGATCGAAAAAGGCACGCAGGTCTACGAGCGCCAGTCGCTCATCGAGCTGCCGGACACGAGCTCGATGAAGGTCGTCATCCGCGTGCACGAGGCACAGATCGAGTACCTCAAGCCGGGGCTGCCGGCGACGGTGGAGATCGAGGGCTTCACCACACGGATGTTCACCGGGCGGGTCTCGAAGATCGGCGTGCTGGCCGACTCGCAGAACCGCTGGCTGAACCCCGATCTGAAGGAATACGAGACGCAGATCCTCCTGGACGGCACGTTCGGGAAGGGGCTTGACCTCAAGCCGGGCACGACGGCCCGGGCCAAGGTCGAGCTCGCCCAGTTGAATAACGTCATCGGCGTGCCGGTGCAGGCCGTTTTTGCCAAGAACGCCAGGCATTATGTGTTTCTCGAGGATCACGGCCAGGTGAAGGTGGCACCCGTGCAGATCGGGCTGGCGAGCGCGGAGTACGTCGAGATCAAGAGCGGACTGCAGGCAGGGCAGGTCATCCGGCTCGCGGTGACGGATGAGATGAAACTGCTGCTGCCCGAAGACCAGGGCTCCGAGAACGACGCTGGCCGACACGGCGGCTCGCGCGCCAACCCGCTGCCCAGCGCCGCGCCGTCCGGTGACGGTGCCCGTTCCGGTGCGAGCGCCTCGCCCGCCGGCGAAGGCCGTTCCGGCGGGGCAAATCGATCCGGCGGCGGCGCCTCCACCAGCCAACCCAGCCGCTCGCGCCGCGGCAACAGATGACCATGCAGCCATCCCCCCCGACCAGCAGTGCCGCACGCCGCCTCCGGGCCGTCCCGGCGGTTGAGCCGGAGATCGGGCTCGTCCACCTCGATGAGGTCGTCAAGATCTACCGCAAGCCCGGCACCGAGATCGAGGTCCACGCCCTGCGCGGGATTTCGCTCGACATTCAAGAGGGCGAGTACGCCGCCATCTGCGGGCACAGCGGCTCGGGCAAGAGCACGCTGCTCAACCTCCTGGGCTGCCTCGACCGGCCCACCAGCGGACGCTACCTGCTGGGCGGCGAGGATGTCTCCCAGCTCGATGACGACACGCTCTCCATGGTGCGCGGCAAGCGGCTGGGATTCGTGTTTCAGAACTTCAACCTCATTCAGCAGCTCACCGTGCTCGAGAATCTCGAAGTGCCGCTGTTCTACCAGAGCATCACTCCGAGCGAGCGTCGCGACCGGGCCCGAGAGCTGCTCGCGCAGGTCGGTCTCGACCAGCGCATGCACCATCGGCCGATGGAGCTCTCCGGCGGGCAGCAGCAGCGGGTGGCCATCGCCCGGGCGCTCATCAATGACCCGCTCGTCATCCTGGCCGACGAGCCCACGGGTAATCTCGATACGGCCACCGGCGGAATGATTCTCGAGATCTTCGACCGCCTGCACGACGACGGCAAAACCATCCTGATGGTCACGCACGAGGCCGATGTCGCCGCCCGCTGTCGGCGATGCGTGACGCTGCGCGACGGACACGTGATCTCTGACACCGTGAACTGGAGATGAAGGCATTGCGGATTGCGAACTGCGAAATGCGGATGGAAAACGCGCCCGCGGAGAGACCCGAAACGGAGCGTGAGCAGGCAGCCAGGTGCGGTTGCCGCGTTTCACACGTCACGCGTCTCGCGTCTCACGTCTCCCTTCTCATGGCCTTTTGCCTGATGGTCCCAAACGCTTTCGCTCAGGAATTCAAAGCTGGTGTGGCCAGCATCGTGATCACCCCCACCGAGCCGACGTGGGCGGGGGGATACGGCGGCCGGACCAGGCCCGTGTCCGAGACCCTGCAGGATCTCTACGCCAAGGCCCTCGTCCTGGAGGATGCGGCGGGAATGCGCGTGGTGATCGTCACCACCGACCTGCTGGGCTTTCCCCGAAGCATCTCCGAGCCGCTGTGCCGGCGGCTCGAGGAGAAATACCAGCTCCGGCGCGAGCAGATCCTGCTGAATTCGTCGCACACGCACTGCGGACCCGTTCTGCGCGAGTCCCTCATCGATGTGTACCCGATGAGCCAGCAGGACTGGGACGTGGTGCGCCGATACTCGGAGTGGATGCAGGGCCGCATCGTGCAGGTGGTCGGCGAGGCGCTGGCGCACCTGCAGCCCGCCAGGTTGTCACAGGCGATCGGGCACTGCGACTTCGCGGTCAACCGCCGCGAGAACCGGGAAAAAGACGTCGTGCCGGGCTACCAGGCCAAGGGGCCGGTCGATCACGATCTGCCCGTGCTGCGGATCAGCGACGGGGCGGGCGGGTTGCGGGCCGTCCTGTTCCGGTATTCCTGCCATTGCACGACGATGGATTTCTACAAGTGGTGCGGCGACTATGCCGGCTTCGCCCAGGCCGAGATCGAGAAGAAGCATCCGGGCGTGACGGCGCTCTTCGCCCAGGGCTGCGGCGGCGATGCGAATCCGCTGCCGCGCCGCCAGATCGAGCTGTGTGAGAAATATGGGCGCCAGTTGGCCGCCGGGGTCGAGGCAGTCCTCGACGGACCGATGAAACCGCTCCAGGGCCGGCTCGGCGCGGCCTACCAGACGATTCCACTGGCCCTGGCCGATCTGCCTGACCGGCCGACGCTCGAGGCACAGGTCAGCGATGAGAAAACACCGCGGACGCAGAAAACCCTCGCCCGGCGGATGCTCGCCCTGCTCGACAAGGGGGAGCCCCTGCCCAGCCGGTATCCGGCGTATCCCGTGCAGGCCATCCGGATCGGCGATCTGACCCTCGCCGCCCTCGGCGGAGAGGTCGTCGTCGATTACTGCCTGCGGCTGCAGAAGGAGCTCGGACGCGAACGGACGTGGTTCCTGGGATACAGCAACGACGTGATGGCGTACATCCCGTCCCGCCGCGTGCTGTCAGAAGGGGGCTATGAGGGGTATACGTCGATGGCGGTGTACGGCCTCCCGGGCAGGTGGGCGCCGGGCGTCGAGGAGTCCGTGGTCAGCGCGGTCCACGACGTGGTCAGGCAGGTCCGCGGCGACTCAAAGTAGACCCGTCCCTCATCCGCCCTGCGGAACGATGATGATCTGTTGCACCGGGGCTGCCGTCGGCGCGGCGCCGAGCCAGGGACTCGGCCGGGTCGCCGCCGGCTGGTCGCGGGCGATCAGATCGAGCAGGCAGTCGCGAACGTGGGCCTGCAGCTTGCGGGCGCACAGGTAGGACGGATCGCGATGCCGCAGGTCTGTCTCGTGTCGATCGGCGGGGGCCGGCTCGTAGTCGCCGGGGCCGGCCTGGGCGCGGATCACCGCCATCTTCTGCCGGCTGGCGGCATCGAACAGCACGCCGCCCATGCGATAGTCTCCGGGATCATCCGAAGTGACCCCATACGCCAGGCACAGGTCTGCGCCGCTGCGGCTGGCCGTCCGCAGGAGACTGTCCAGGTCCAGCTCCGGCCGTTCCCCCGCCTCACGGTCGAGGACCACAACCTCGCGCACGCCGGTCACCTGCGTCATCAACGTGTTCCAGTAGGTCGCCTGCTCATTGGGCAACGATGAGATGGACCAGAGGCGGTTCTCTCGCGCGGCGCTGGCCGTCGCACGCCCGGGGACCAGTTGCGCGACGGCGACGGCCGACGGAAACACCCCCCGGGTCTGCGCCGCCGACAGCAGCGCATATCCGTCCGGGGGCGCCGTGTCCGGCGCGCCCCACGCCCGGTCATCCACGACTTGAACAGGCGGAAGCTTCAGGTCGGGCTCGTGCTGTGAGCAGCCGGCCCAGAGCAGAAGAAGGGCCAACGGAGGGAGCAGGCTGTGTGGCCAGGCGCCCACCCGACGGTCCGAACGATCGACACGAGGAATATCGGAGCGCATCCCTCTGTTTATCGGTATCTGAGCAGCCGGGTGGAGTTAATTCCGCCGAGTCCCTCGTCAAGACGCACTTGATAACTCACCCCCTTCCGGAGTGGCGCCGATAGCACAAGCAGATTCAAGCGGGAGAGGCTTGTGACACTTCGTTTCATACACGGTTCCGTGGCTCCGCGGCTGCCGGGTCTGTCGGATCCGCGTCCGGCGCCCCGGCTCGTGCTGGTCCCCCCCGAACCGGCCAACCCCGGGCGTGGATGGCTGGCCTCGCTGGGCGACACGCTTCTGGAAGCTCCCTGGGCCCTGTGGGGCCTGCTGGACATGCTGGTGATCGGTGCGGGCGTCTATGCCGGATACGCCGCCTTCGTGTGGCGCCCCGGCGGACACTGGGTGCAGTTCTCGTGGCTCGAGACGTGCCTGGTTCAGGGGCCGGCGATCGTGGTGGCCGGCCTGGTTTTCGGACTCTACGAGCAGCAGACGCTGCTGCGCGGCTCCCGGGTGGTGGCCCGCTCGCTGCTGTCCGTGGGGGCCGCCGTCGCCATCACCGGGCTGATCATCTCGCTGTGCATGCACGAGCTGCAGAGCCGCGGCGTGCTGGCGGTCGCCGGGTTGATCTACCTCGCCGGGGCCGGTTCGATCCGCCTGCTGGTGACCCTCCTGGTCCGGCACGACAGCCGGCGGTTCGTCATCGTCGGCACTGATAAGAACTGCTGGATTACTCCTCCAGAATGCGGTAAAGGGCTCTCCCGGCGCTACAAGCTGGTCGGCTACGTCAGCACCGAACCGAATCTGACCGGGCGCCAGATGGAGGGCCCGGTTCTGGGCACCATCGACGACCTGGAGCGCATCTGCCGCGAGCACGAGATCGACGAGGTCGTGGTCGGGGCCGGCCTGTCGCGCAGCGGCAAAGTGCTCGACCGGGCGCTGCGCTGCCTGCGCCTGGGCTGCCGCGTCACCAACCTCTCGACCTTCTACGAACAGGTGCTCAGCGAAGTGCCGGTCTCGCATCTCGATCCGACGTGGTTCCTGTTCGCCGATCTCAAGCACTACCGCGAATCGCAGCTCATGATCAAGCGGGCGTGCGACATCCTCGGCGCGCTGGCCGGTCTGGTGCTCACCCTGCCGTTCTGGCCGCTCATTGCCCTGCTCATCAGGCTCGACAGCGACGGCCCGGTGCTCTACAGCCAGCAGCGGGTGGGGCTCAACGGGCGGCTGTTCACGCTGCACAAGTTCCGCACAATGATCCCCTCGGCCGAGCGATACGGGCACGCGTGGGCGGCCATCGACGATCCGCGCGTGACGCGCGTCGGCCGCCTGCTCCGCCGGACGCGCCTGGACGAGCTGCCGCAACTGTGGAACATTCTGCTGGGCCAGATGTCGATCATCGGCCCGCGGCCTGAACGCCCGGAGTTCGTCGAGCAGCTCGCCGCCAAGATCCCCTTCTACAACGAGCGGCACCTGGTCAAACCCGGACTCTCGGGCTGGGCCCAGATCAACTACCGCTACGGGGCCAGCGTCGACGACGCCCGCCGCAAGCTCCAGCTCGATCTCTGGTACATCAAGCACATGTCGCTCGAGCTGGACCTCACCATCCTGCTGCGCACCCTGGGAACCGTCTTCCTCGGCTCGCGTTGACGGGTGCCCTGCGGCCCGATGCACATCGGGATGCGCGCCGGCCGTACCACTGAACCCCGAATACACCCCCCATGCGGTTGCACGAGCGTGAGGCGCTTGCCGGGCCACCTGGTCGAGTCATACGATAAGCCGTTCACGCCGCTTTGGGCAGGAGACGTTCAATGCGCCTGTTCGTCACGTTGATGCCTTTGCTGTCCGCGACGGTCCTTCGCTTCGGCGGTTGTCCGCCCCTGGTCAATCCGGATCCCGATCCCACCCCGACCCAGGTGACGCTCAATGACGGCTTCGAGCAGGGCCTGGTCAACTGGGTCCAGGACGCGGATCTGCCCAACGATCCGAGTAATCCGGGCCATCCGGTGGCCGCTTCGGTCACCCTCAGCGAAGAGGAGGCCTTCGAAGGCTTGCGCTCGGCCCGGCTCTCGCTCGACGGGAGACAGGCCGACGGCACGCTGTGGATCGAGCACATCTTCAGTCTCGTGCCGAGCCAGAACTACCGCGTGACGCTTTCCTTTGCTCTCTGGAGCGTGGACGCGAGCGATGTGACCATCGCGCGGGTCGCCGCCTTCGCGGGCAATGAGCGGCCGCGGCGAGAAGACGACTTCGATCTCACGCAGAACACAAATCAGGCGGCCGGCTGGAAGCAGTACTCCTACACGGTCGACCTGACGACCGATGCGACGGGGCGAATCTGGGTTGCCATGGGCATCGACGCCGTCTTCGAGACCCAGCTCACGTACTACATCGACGATGTGCGGATCGTCATCGATCCGCGTTGAGCAGCGGCGGGTGGCGGATGTGGTCGATCCCGCCGGAGCGGGCCGGCGGCGCCATCGACCCTCCGCCGCGGCCAGGGGATTCAGGCGGCCGGACGCATCTCACGGGCGACGAGCCAGACGCCCAGAAGGATCAGGGCCACGCCTGCCCACTGCGCGGGCGTCAACCGCTCGCCGAGAAACCGCCACGCGACGATCGAGATGATCACGAAGCCCGCGCCGACCATGACGGGATAGGCCGTGCTGATCCGGATGCCCTTGAGGGCATAGGTGTAGAGCACCACGTTGGCAGCAAAGAACGCCAGACCCAGCAGGAGCACCCAGTTCGCCAGCAGACCCGTCGCCAGGGCTCCGGCGCCGCTTTTCAGGCTGATGGGAGCGGTGTTGAGGCGGTTGGCGCCGATCTTCATCATCAGGTTCGCCACCGCGTTCAGCGTCAGGGCCATCACCAGCGCAATCGCGTATTTCACGTCGTCACTCCCCAAGTCGGTGCATCCCAGTGGTCTGAAATCCTTGGCCGCTGGTCGCCCGCCCGGCCACTCAGCACGTCCGCCCACGCGGCCCCCTCCAGCGCGCCGGGGCTTCTGACGGCCAAGCCCCAAGCATCACGCACCCCTGCCGGCGGGGCGTGACAGAATCGCCGGAGTGGCATGGGCCGGGTGACCCAATCCGGGTGGCATGGGCAGCGTACTCGCTGCCCGTGCGCCCCGGGCCGGGGCCGGGTGACCCAATCCGGGTGGCGTCCCATGAAGCGGGATTGTATAAGAGCCCACGCTCCCCGCACAGGTCGAGGTCACGACGTGGCGGGCGGGAGCGAGCGACACTTCCATTCCGAGGGACACGTGATGCTCAGAAGCCTGCGCCTTGTCTGCGCCGCTCTGTCGGCCGTCACCCTGCTCGCGGCCGTCGGGTGCGCGACGACCGGACCGACCGCCCATTCGGCCGCCGTCGAGCAAAGCCATGAATCCGGGTCGGCCGGCTCACCCCGATTCGTCCATTGCGTCTTCTTCACGTTCAAACCCGGCGTCACCGACGAGCAGGTCAGCGAGTTCATCCACGACTGTCATCTGCTCCGGCAGATCCCGGCGGTGCGCCGGCTCGACGCCGGCCGGCGCGACCTGCGCATGGCCCGCGACGTGAATGTGACCGACTACCAGGTGGGGCTGGTCGTCTACTTCGATGACAAAGCCGGCCACGACGCCTACAGCGTACATCCGGTCCACGAACAGCTCCTCAAGAAGCATCAGGACCGCTGGGAGAAGGTGCGGGTCTACGACTTCGACGCGCAGCGATAGCGCCCGAAGCGCGAGCGAAGGGTGGACCAGGAGAGCCCGAAGCGCCAGCGAGGGGTTCGCGTGTTAGACCATCGGCCATCGTCGCCGCAACGCGCGGGAAAGTGGGAACGTGAGAAAGTGCTCTCACCTTCTCACCTTCTCACTTTCGCACCTTGTCCCCTTCTCGCCGTCCGACCCTCTGACGTTTTTTCCATGCTGATAAGGAGTCCATCGTGCGTTCACGCATCGCCTTCATGATCGCCATCGGATTGACCACGCAGGCCGGTTGCCTTCAGCCGGGCGCCCTTTCACGGGAAGAATCTGAAAAACTCCCGAGCCTGCAGATCACGCGCGGCCTGGAGAAGTACCAGGTCATCCAGCGTGACGAGCACAACGTGGGCACCGTCCGTTGCGAAGGGACATGCGCCGTCAGCGGACAGGTGTGGGCCCGCATTCTGCGCGGCAAGGTCTGGGGAAAGGCAAGCATGGTCGGCAAAGCGGACGGGTCGCGATGGTCGGCCACGATTGAAAACATATCACCAGGAGGGCCGTACGACATCGAGTTGAGCGTGCGCAGCGAAGAAGGGCGCGTCCTCGCGCGCACCAGCGCAGGCGACGTCCTCGTCGGCGACCTCTGGATCCTCGCCGGCCAGTCCAACATGCAGGGCTGGGGCGACATGGTCGACGTGGAGGAGCCTTCGCCCTCCGTGCATGCGTTTGAATCCCGCTACCAGTGGGCCGTCGCCGAGGAGCCGCTGCACCGGCTGAACGAATCGCCCAACGCCGTGCATCACCGCATCGCCAATCCCAAGCTCACGCGGGAGGAGATCGACAAGATCCGCACTGCGCCGCGCAAACCGTCGCCGAAAGGCACCGGCCTGGGCCTCCCGTTTGCGAAGGAATTGTACGCTCGCACCGGCGTGCCCATCGGCCTGGTGCCCTGCGCCCACGGCGGCACGAGCATGACGCAGTGGGACCCGGCCCGCCGCGACGAGGGCGGCGATTCCCTCTACGGATCCATGTACGACCGCTTCAAGGCCGTCGGCGGCAAGGTCAGGGGCGCCCTCTGGTATCAGGGCGAATCGGACGCCAATCCGAAGGCGCAGCCCGAATACTACGGCAAGTTCAAGGCCTTCATCGAGGCGGTGCGCCGCGACTTCGGCGATCCGGAGCTGCCCTTCTATCTCGTCCAGCTCAGCCGGGTGAACCTGCCCATGTTCGAAGACAAGTGGTGGAACGCCGTCCAGGAGGATGAGCGGCGCATCGCGGGCGACCTGCCCCACGTGGTGACCGTGCCGGCGATCGATCTCGATCTGGACGACATCATCCACATCGGCACGCCGGGCCTCAAGCGGCTCGGCCGGCGGATGGCCCGGGTGGCGGATCGCGACCTGTTCGGGAACACAAAGGTCGACATCGGCCCGCAGTTGGTCTCGGCGGCGCTCGAAAAGCCGGGGGTCATCCGCGTCACCTACGCGCGCGTCAACGGCAGCCTGCGTCCCAGGGAGTTCATCGGCGGCTTCTCGCTGCGGACGGCCGACGGAAAGCCCGCTCCCGAATTCTACGACGCGGTCGTCGATCCGGAGCGGCCCAACACCGTTCTGTGCCAGTTTGCCGGGGACCTTCCCGCCGGTGCACAGCTCTGGTACGGATACGGACGCAACCCCTACTGCAACCTCACCGACGATCAGGACATGGCCGCACCGGTGTTCGGGCCGATCCCGATCGCCGCGCCCGCTACGGCTGCGAAACCCTGATCGCGGCCGCCTCGCAAGATCACCCGCTCTGGAAACTTTTCCGGGCAGGGCCGCCGTTTGTGGTGCAGGCGTCTCGCCTGCAGTGTGTCCGCCATGGGCGAGATTTGCCACATGCCGCGATTCGCCGCAGCGACCACCACAACGCTGGCCCTACTTCCCAAAAGAATCGGCCGACCCAGATCGGCCGCGGCATGACGTCGGGCAGATCAGGCAGGCCAGCGACTCGATGTTGCCTTTCTGGCCCGGCAGAGGGCTTTCGAGCGTCCCCTCCACGGTGAATCCCAGCGAGCTCGCCGTGCCAAGCACGGTTTCGAGCACCGCGGGCACGTGCCCGGCCGGCAGGACACCCGAGCGCAGGAGGCGGCGGTCGGCTTCGTAGTGGGGTTTGATGAGCGTCACGATCCGCCCGCCCGCCTTGAGCAGGCGGCGTGCCGCGGGCAGGATGCGATGCTGCGGCGTCCACGCCACGTCGATGGTGACCAGATCCACGGCCTCGGGCAGCTCCACGTGCATGGCGTTGGTCCGCTCCATCACCACGACGCGGGGGTCGGTCCGCAGCCGGTACGCCAGCACGCCGTAGCCGGTATCGATCGCATACACCCGGGCGGCCCCGCGCCGCAGCAGCACATCGACGAAGCCGCCGACGTTGCTGCCCAGATCGGCGCAGATCCAGCCGGCCGGATCGATCCGGAAGCGATCGAGCGCCGCCGCCAGCTTCTGACCGCCACGGCTGGCGTAAGGTCGTTCGGGTGGGCTGGCCATTCGGACATTGTACGGCCGGCAGCGGCGACACGGGCGAAAACCGGTCCCCGACCCACCGGCCGGGGCGCGTGACACTTTGGGCGGGGTGGCATGGGCAGCGTCGGCTTCGCGCAGCGAAGGCGACGTTGCCCGTGCGAGCCTCCGCACGGGTCCCGGGGCGCCGGGACATTCGCATCGGCGAATATCCCGGTGCGCCGGAACCCATGCCACCCCGCCGATTCTGTCATGGGCCCCACCGACCGGGGTGAGCGGCAGTTTGGGAGCCGTCGCTGTCAGAACCCCCCGCGGAAGCGGGGGCCCATTTACCCTCCAGTGGCACAATTCCATCAGGACGAGCCACAGAGTTCACCGAGCACACGGAGAGAGGGTCTGCGATGTGGATTCAGATCCTCGACTTGGACGCGCCGGCGGGTGAATAATCGTCAGTCAGGCGAGCGAGCCCTGCGGTTATCGGCCATCGCGCGCCATTCCGGCGTGCAGGAGGACGTATAATGACCCCAGCGCGTTGCCGGCCCGAGTCCGGATGGACAACGTTGCCAGGGGCGATGGCCATTCTGATGGGGGAATTCTGCCTGTGGTTTCATCGGGTCGCGGAGGAACGTCGTGAGCCGGCCCCAGCCTGTCTGTGAACGCTGCGGCGAGCCCGCCCTGGTCCACATCACCAGCGAGGCGTCGTCCGGGCCGACCATGCGCCATCTGTGCCTGCGCTGCGCGGATGCCGAGCAGCCCGATCGGCCGGCACGTGACCGTTTTCTCAACTATGGGGCAATTCTCTTTTCGCTGGGCGCGTTCGTGGTGCTGCTGTCGGCGTTCGCCGATGTTCTGCGATTCGGGCGATCAGAGGGTTTTGGGCCCCGGCAGGCGGTGGGGCTGGGCATCGCCCTGGTCTGCATCTTCACGGCGGCCATCGTGCGGGTGCCCACCCTGATGGTGTTTGGTATTCTGGCTGGTGGCCTGACCATCCTCGCGGATGTCCTGAAATTCGGCCACGGCCCCGGATTCGGGTGGAATCAGATGCTGGGGGTCGCGGTGGGTCTCGCGCTGATCCTCTCGGGCTACCTGGAGTCGCGGCGCCCGGGATAACGCCCTGTTCGGCGTCACACTCTCGGTTGTCTCGCGCTAGGCCCGGCCTTCAGGCCGGGTTCGGGGCGTCCCGTCGGCCTCGAGCCCGCTTCCAGCGGGCTTCTCTTCGTGCTTCAGCGCCGGCCTGTGGCGTAGGCCGGGACGAGAATGCCGGTAAACCGGCATCGACAATTCGATGCCACCCGGTTACCCGGCATGAATGCCGGGCCTAGCGCGCCCAGCACGAAACTCTCATACCGAAAACGGCACTAGCGCGGATAGAAGCTCAGCGAGACGTGCAGAACTGTCCAGTAGTAGAAGCTCGGGCCGCCGACGACGCTGTCGAGCCAGGTGTTCTTGCCGAACACATAGGTCGAAACGGCGATGAGCACGATGACCACGGCGGTCAGGCCCAGGTGGAGCGTCTTGAAGCCCGCCTGGGTGGTACGCATCCAGGACAGCGGGCGGCTGACCGGCGCCCGGGCCGCCGCCGGCACCGTCTCCAGCTTGCGCAGGGCGAACAGGTACCACCCGACGAAGTGGGCGAGCACGACGAAATTGAACGTCCACGGCCCCACCACCAGCGTCGCCAGAACGATCCCGGTGGACCACAGAAAAACCATCAGAATCGGGTGATGATCGTGCCAGATCGCCCGCCATCCGCCCGGATACATGCGCTCCATCCAGAGATAAAGCAGCCCGTTGAGCATGAGCACCGGCACCAGGTAGCACGCGAACTTGGTCAGAAACGGCACCGACGCCGGGAAGAACATGTTGAGCACCGGATCATCCACCGGAAGCTGGTTCTTGACGATCTGCACGTAGAGCAGATAGGTCGGCATCAGAAACGCGAACACCACCGTGATGAGCATGATCTGCAGGACGAGCACGAGGCGTCCATGCGGCTTGTCGGCCCCCGTCGGACAGTCGCCGTAGCTGCGGTAGAAGAACGCCTCGTCGCGGAAGCCGTGAATCAGGAAGTACGAGTAGAATGCGATCAGCATGACGGGGTTGCGGTGGGCCCCGAATCGTCCGAACACCGCGGCGAAGCCGACCCCCATCGCCAGCAGGCCGAAAAACCACAGCCAGCCCCTGAGCGTCCGCATCCGCCGGGCGCTGAGCATGAAGTAGAGCCCGACGATAAAGTGCGGCAGCCCGAAGATCCGCATGGCGACCTCGGCCGGGTTGCCGAACATCCGCTCGATGTTCTGCTCCTTGAGCCGCAGGCCGTATTTTTCAATGCAGTAGGCCACCGCACACACCAGCATGCCCAGCCCGGTCCAGACCAGCGTCTGTAGCCAGTACTCGACCGTGCGCGAGACCTCGCGCGCCGGCGCAGGGGCGCTCAGCTCCAGCGACTGCGTCGTCGATGTGTCCACCGTGCTCATGTCAGGACGATTCCGGCCTCGCCGAGGCGGCATTCTAACCCGGGCCGGGCGGACCTCCAAGGCAGGCGTTCATTCGTACGGGAGACAGTCCGGGTCAGCGGGGAGATTCGCGCCTCTGATGCAGGGAATCAAGAGACGAACGTCGTTTTCACCGGCGGAGCCGTTTACATTGATGTCTGTCCACGCGCACGAGGTCTTCGGCCCCGATCCCAGGCATGACTGGAGCGTTCCGAAGTCCGACTGATCCACGTCCCCGTCCCCGTTCAGATCCGCGTCGATGAGGGGCGGACACCCGTTCGCGTCGACGGCGAGCCCCTGATTGGTGGCCGGACACACATCGCACGCATTCCCGCAGCCGTCACCGTCATCGTCCGTCTGGTCCGGACTTGCGAGCAGGGGGCAATTGTCGGAGGCATTGATAATGCCGTCGGAGTCCTGGTCAGAGTCACACGCGTTGCCCAGTCCGTCGGCGTCGATGTCGTCCTGGCGGACATTGCTGGTTTGCGGACAATTATCACATGCGTCGCCGATACCGTCTGAGTCCTGGTCGAGTTGCGAGCAGTTTGCGATGTCCGGGCAATTGTCGGAGGTGCTCGGGACGCCATCTCCGTCGGGGTCAAGCCCCGGCAGCGTGCTGGTGAAGACACCTTCCTTCGCCTGAATACCGACCACCCCGCTCCGGGTGAACGCGGCTCCCGCCGACGCCTCGGTGAACGTGCGCACATCCTGAGGTCGTATTTCGATGGGCGTGCCGCTCTGATACAGAACGCTGAGAGGCTGGCCCCAACTGCAGTAGTAGACCGCGCTGGGCGACGGAGGTGTTGGTGTCGCCGTCCGGGTCATCACGAGTTGATCCGCGTCATTGAGAAGCCAGGTGTATGACTGCGTGGCGGGATTGAACGTGCCGCCGGCCGGGTCCGGGGCTCCCTGCGTGACCACCGGCTGAATGGTATTCCCGTCCGCCCAGTAATAGCCTTTGACGGACATCGACTCCTCCAGGTAGAAGCCAACAAACAGGACGCGCCCTCGCGCGAATGCTTCCGGAATCATTCCTGAAAAACGGGTGCCCGGAGGGGTGCCGGGAACCTGCGATTGACTCGACACGATCAGCCTGAGACCGTCTGGATATTCCCCCCAGATGCCGCCGCCGATCGAAGGCTGTGCGGCCACGAATGCGACCCGGCCCTGTCCATCCATTCGAAAGATGCCCAGCTTGCCCCAGACTTGTCCCGCCGGGAACCCGGGAACCTGCGACCCTGCGCGGGCCACGATGCGCCATCCGGCCGCATCGTGCGCGTAGATGATCCAGGACGGGGCTCCGATCGCGCGGAACGCCAGCGTTCCTCCGGCGGTCAGGAGCGGTTCGGCGTCGGGCCAGACCAGGCTCGCCATACCATAGTTCGGGAACAAAGGTAATCGTCGGCCGGCGGCCACCATACGCTCCCAGGCGCCGGCCTGCCCCACCCAGATCCCGTGCTCCTCCACCAGCCCCTGCTGGCGGTCGCCGACGATCAGCACCCGGCCGGCATCGCTGATCTGGAGCGGCTTTTCATCCAGCCGCAAATAGGGCACGGGATCCGACGTCCCCACTTTCAGGAGGGGAGCGAAGGTCTGCCCGTTCCAGACATACCAGTTCGTGCCTGGGCCCGGAGTGGTCAGAGTCACGTGGGTCAGAACATGGCCCACGCTGCTGCCGAGGCGATTGAAAGCGACCATGATCTGCCCGGGCTGGCCGCCCGGCGCCGGATCGCCAGCGAAAGCCACTGGTGCGAGGCCACCCGCCGATGGAGCAATCAGGACCTGACGCCGGTTAGAGCCCTCTGCCAGGTCGGCCACCACCGCAGCTTCGGCTTTCCCGTTGAAAGCGGCCCGGAACGGACCGGTCAGGCAGGCTCCGGGCGGGAACTGCGGGAGGGTGTCGCCGTCGAGCAGAATGGCCTGGAAGGCAGGCTGGGCGCGGGCAACCGGGATCGCCGGCGTGCAAACGAAGCTCAGACCCCAAACGGCGAGAGAATTCAGGCGGTGTGACATGTGGACCTCTCATGGTGCAGACCCCTGATGACGCTTCGACAACCGCAGAGCGAGGAACTCCAACCTACTCTATTGCCGCCTGCGAGTCAAATCGACGGCGTGTTCAGGGTGCGTGCCGTGGTTTACAATTCCACCATGGCTGTCAGTTCACCCCTTCTGGTGCGCCGGCGGGCGATTCTGCCCGGGTCTGGACCTTTCGTCTTCGGCATCCTCAACTGCACGCCCGACTCGTTCAGTGACGGTGGAATCTATACGAGGCCGGCGGAGGCGGTGGCGGCGGGGCTGCGGATGGCGGAGGAGGGGGCGGATGTGATCGACGTGGGGGGGGAGTCCACGCGGCCGGGCAGTCAGCCGGTTCCCCCCGACGAGCAGATCCGGCGGACGCGCGAGGTGATTGCCGCGCTGGCCCGCCAGTGGGGTGCCGAAGGGCCGGCCCTCTCGATTGACACGCGATCGGCCCAGGTGGCCCGCGCGGCCCTCGAGGCGGGGGCCACGATCATCAACGACGTGTCCGCCCTCCGCGACGACCCGCAGATGGCCTCCCTGGCCGCCCGATCCGGGGCCGGGGTGATCCTCATGCACATGAAGGGCACACCCGCGACAATGCAGGTCGATCCCCGCTACGATGATGTCGTCGCGGAGGTCCGCGACTTCCTGGCCGAGCGGGTCGCGATGGCCTGCGCCCAGGGCATCGCCCGCGAGCGGATCATCGTCGATCCGGGTATCGGGTTCGGGAAAACGACCGAGCACAACCTCGAGCTGCTGCGCCGCATCGGCGAGCTGCGTCCGCCCGGCGTGCCGATGATGGTCGGACCCTCGCGAAAACGGTTCCTCGCGGCCACGCTGGGCGATTCGTCCGAGCGGCGCTTCTGGGGAACGCTCGCGAGCGTCGCCGCCTGTGTGATGGCGGGCGTCGAGTGCGTTCGCGTTCACGATGTGGCCCCGTGCCGGGCGGCGGCCGACCTGTGTGCGAAAATCCGCGGAATCGGTTCGTGAGCTGCGGGCATTTCCGCGAGGTTCAAACCATGACCCACCACCCTGACGCGAAAAAACCGGCGCGGGCGGGCCTGTTGCGGGCGGCCATCGCGATCGGCCTCGCCGCCGCCTCCGCAATGCCCCTGGCGGGGGCGGAGTGGCGGATGCCCGCGTCGCATCCCCGTCTGTTCATTTGTTCGGATGAGCTCCCCACCCTGCGTGCTGCCTGCGGGGTCGCTGCCACGCAGGATGCGAGCGCGACCACGCCCGGCTTCGGCATTTACCACGCCGAGCTGCAGCGTCTCAAGGAGGTGGCCGCCGAGCTCGTGAAGGCCCGGGCGGGCTGGGACGATCTGTACGTGCCCGCCATTCTTCATCTGGTGACGGGTCAGCCCCAAACGCCGGACGCGTACACGCGGTACGTGGCCGCCGAGCTGACGCATCCGTCGCGCCAGCGCATCGGGATCGATGGCCTGGCCGCACTCGACTGGTGCTGGGACGCCCTCGAACCGGCCACCCGCCAGTCCATCCTCGGCCGGCTGCGCGACCAAGTTGAGCTCTTCGACGACCGGCAGAGCCCGCTCGACCACGAGGAGTTCTCCCGGAGGCTGGAAAGCATGGCGGCGGCCGTCGTGCTGAATCCGGGCGAGTGTCGCGATCATGCCTCGCTGCTCGGCCGGCTCGAGCTCATTCGCCTGGACGCCGCCCGCTACTTCGAGACCGCCTTCCCCCGCTTCTGCCGGGAGCGGGGCGTGATGCCCACCTCGCCCGCCAGCGGCATCCAGGAGGAGGCCGACATTGTGCTCGCCTGCGAGCTGTGGCGCTGCGCGACCGGCAAGAACCTGCTCAAGGAGCTCCGCACGTCGGCCGGCCGCATGCTGGAACACTACTTCTACGCCGACACCGAGCACCCCGCGCTCGCCCACGGTTTCATTCACGACGACGGGGCCGCCATCCCGCTACGGCCCGGCGGCATCTACCGGGGCTTCGCGCCCGCGGTGCCCTTCGTGCTGGCTCGATACGCCGGTGATCCGGTGGCCGCCTGGTATGCGATGCGCTCGCTCCCGCTGACCGCCGCCATGTCGCTCGAGGCGGACCGGTATCTGTGGGTGAAGCTTCTGTATGGTACCTTCGAGGCGCGGCCGGCCCCCCGCAAGGCCATGCCCCTGGGCCGCAACTTCGGCGGCGGATGGGTGGCCATGCGCAGCGGCTGGCGGCCGGGGGATACGGTCGTGCTGTTCGACGCCGGCCAGCCCTTCTGGCGGTCACGCCAGCACTTCGATGCCGGGCAGTTCCAGATCTACCGGCGCGGCCGCCTCGCCATCGACAGTGGCGACGACGCCGCGTTTCAGGCGGTCATCGAACAGGGCGGACGCACGCTGGTCGGCGGCGCGCCCGGCGACTGGGAGAACTTCTCGCAGGCCACCATCGCCCACAACTGCATCACCGTCGTCGACCAGCGGTTCGTGCCGCGTCACTACGGCCGCGCCTGGCCGGCCATCGGCAATCAGCGGCTGATCGAGCGCAGCTACGTCCCCGGCGAGGGACCCATCGCCGACACGCTGCGGCATACCGGCACGCTCACCGCGTTCGAGACCAACTCGTTCTACAGCTACGCCGCCGCCGACCTGGGTCCGGCCTACCCGCCGGAGGTGGTACGGTCGATGAGCCGCGAGATCCTGCTGGTTCACGCCGGCGTGGTGCTCGTTCGCGACCGTCTGGAGACCGTCAAACCCGCCGCGATCAGGACCTGGCACCTGCAACTGCCCGCGAGGCCGGTGCTGATCGCGGGGACCTCCCCGCCGACGGCCGGGACGGCTGCAGCCGACGCCGCCGGGCAGGGGGTGGTCAGCCCGCCCGGAGGGGAGGCGGTTTCGGGCAGGTCTTCACTGCTGCCGGAGGGATCCGCACAGGCGGCCGATCGCGACGCCCTCACCGGTGCCCGACAGGCGCACGGAATCGATGACTCGGCCGGCATCTGGGAGCTCGACGCCCCGCAGACCTGGGTCCAGGTCACCCATGGCGAGGGCCGGCTCTTCGTACGCACGCTTCTGCCGGTGGATGCGGACCGGCGCCTGGTCGGCGGGCCCATGGAGGTCCGCACGATCGGCGAGGGCTCGATGGCCGGGCGACCCTACGTCGGCGGCGCCCCGTTCGGGTATGAATACCGGCTCTGGCCCGCATCCTTCCTGAAGGCACCGAATGCCTCCTACGAACTGGGCCGCCCCGTCGGCCTGGGGCCGCAATTCGGCGTCGGCGCGGCATGGGGACGCTACGAGGCCAGCCCGCCCGGCCCGCAGCCGGTGACGACCTTCCTGCACGTGCTGATTCCGACCGACGCCGCCGTCGCGGGCCCGCCCCCGCTGCGCTTTGAGTCCAGCGACGATGCCGCTCGCCTCGAGTTGACGCTGGGCGACCAGGCGGCCGTCATCGACCTCTGGCCGGAAGGCGGCGGCCAGATCAGCATCCGCAGCGCCCTGACCGGCGAGGTTCTCTTTGAAAAGGAACTGGCAACGCAGGTGGAGGAGTGACCTGCGGCCTGCGGGAGAGTGAGAAAGTGGGAAAACGGGAAAGAGGGCGGCGCTCCAGGGGTCGTCAGGGCTCGATCCCCTTCCTCTGGCGCGCGGGCTCATTAGAGTGATTCAGGGGTCCGGAAAGGACATACCATTTCAACTTCGCTTGAAATGGCTTTCGCGAAAGCCGCAACCCTTCCTGCAGTCGCCCAAAAGCAACTGGCCGAGCAACTCCTCGAGGATGTCAAGGGGGAACTCAATTGGGAGTGATCGACGTGCGGACACATTTCCGCGATCGGATGTGGGAACGGGGCCTGTTCCGGTCCGATGTCGTTGGTGTTCTCTGGCACTGCAGGCGAATCGACGGGCGTGGTCTCGATGTTGAGGACCGGCTGCAGGTTTGGGTTTTCGGTGATGTGACCGCAGTGGGTGAGATCCGTATCGCGTGCAGCATTGATTTCGACCTGCGGCTCATCACGCTCAATTGGGGGCAACCATGATCGCAAAGGCAAACGACGCGAAGCCGCTGTTGGAACGGGTGCTCGTCGAGGAGACGTACCCGGAGGGGCGCGTGGCCGCGACGGTCAGCATGCGCCGCGATCCGCGCAGCGGCGAGCTCTCGTTCACGCCCAGCGCCCTGCGGAAACTGGACCGGCTCCGTTCTCTGCTCGTCAAAATGCATCAGGCCTCCTCGCCGGGGCATCTCCGCACGCTGCGCGATGCGCTGGGTCTGACGCAGCAGCAGTTCGCGGATCGACTCGGCGTCAGCTCGCAGACCGTCAGCCGGTGGGAGCGGGGCGAGGCGCGTCCAAGCGAGCCGACACTGGCCCGCATCCGCGCGCTCCAGCAGCGCGAACGCCGGGCGGGCGTGGCTGTGCCCGCTTCGTCGCGATGAGGCAGTTGCTTGGGCTCCTTTCCCATCCCGGCAGCGCCTCGCTACAATGAACTGATTGGGACAGACCAGAAGGACTTACCATGACGAGATCATTGGAGAACGCTTTTGCCAAGGCTGCAGCACTTCCCGAGCCGGCCCAGGAGCAACTGGCCGAGCAGCTCCTCGAAGACATCGAAGGCGAGCTCCAGTGGGATCGCACGCTCGCCGAGTCGCAGGACCTCCTTGAGTCCCTCGCGGACAAGGCCCGTCAGGCCCGCCAACAGGGGCGAACGATTGCCAAAGGCTTCGACGAGCTGTGAACTCGGAACTCACCGACGACTTTCTGGCCTGTTTTCGGCTGCTCCCTGAGCACATCAAGCGCCAGGCACGTAAGAACTACAGGATCTGGAAGCGCAACCCGCATCATCCGGGTCTGAACTTCAAACGGGTGGGCGAGAAGTCCGCGGTGTATTCGGTCCGCGTCGCAATCGGCTGGCGCGCGCTGGGGCTCCTGGAGGACGACACGATGGTCTGGTTCTGGATCGGCTCGCACGCTGAGTATGACCGGATTCTGAGGCACTCCTGAATGTGATGGACGCGCTGCACTGCCCTACCTGTGGCTATAACCTGTCCGGCCTGCCGGAGAACCGGTGTCCGGAGTGTGGGAGAGTGTTCGAACTGCGACAGATTCCCACGCATCATGTGGTTCTCGATCTGGGCTGGGACATCTTCAGAGTGGCACTGGCATTCGCGCTTCAGTTGGGCGGCTTCTTCCTGGTCGCGACCCTGCTGCTGACAACGCTCAGGGTGTTTGCTGTCGATTGGATTCTCGTTGACACGATCATCCTCGCAGTGCTGCTGGGGTTGGGCGTGTTTTATTCTGTCCGGCTCACCGATCGACTCTATCGGTTATCGCGTCACCTCCGGTCGTGCGGACCGGAGCTGCGGACGATCCTCTTCGACTGGCTGCATCCCCGTCAGGACGGCCCGCCGCTGACGGCGGTGACGCGCGTGGTCGGCCTGGGTCCGCGTCCAGACCCGCCGCGGACCTTCGCAGCGACCAGCGTGGGCGTGCTGTTCGTGATCCATCTGTTTCTGGCGGCGATGGCCTTGAGCATGTCGAATGAAGTCGTTCCCGCATTCTGATGCAACCTGACATGATTACGGACGCGGACGATACAATCAGGCGCGGCCGTCTCTGCTTGGTCGCAAGGAGGCGATCGGTATGACATCGTCCCCTCCTGCGCTGCACTGCCCGACGTGCGGATACTACCTGACCGGGCTGCCGGAGAATCGGTGTCCGGAGTGTGGAGATGAATTTGATCCGACGCACCTCCGGACAACGATTCTGAAGCGTTTGTGTCTGACAGGTCTTCTCATCGTCACTCTGCACCTCGGAGGGTTCGCCTTATTCACAACTGTTCTAATGCTGTTCATAGAGCTGCTGGACCTACCCCGTTTTGGCTGGTGGGAAGTTGTGTTCTTCGGTCTTCTGTTGTTTGTGGCAGCATCGAACTCGTGGAGCATATCGCGCCGGATTGATCAGTTGCCCGCGCCTGTCGGGTTGCCTCCGGGTGCGCCGACGGAGTGGAAGCGTATGCTGGCCATGATGTTGGTGCTCATGTTGCCTCATTACTTTGCAGCGGGCCTCGGCGCATTCATCTTTTTTGTGATCTCGATTGAGGCTGGCTGGATCACTGCGCTTTGAGAGCGGCTTGACGTGTTGCTCCGTCGACCTTACCGTGTGATAAAGCGTTCGTGAGCCATGGGTTCGTGGGCGGATCCCGCGGGCGTTTGCGCGGGTTGTTCAGGTCCGCGCCGGCGGGCGCGGGGCCGTTTGAGGCCCTCGCAGATCGAGCAGCCAGCCCCTTGCCTGCGCTGCGGGCTCCATTTGTCGGGCATGCTCGACCGGCCGCATGGGACACGGGCGTGATGCCTGCGTACACGGCCTGGAAGGCCGTGCCACCGGCCGCCACAGGGGCGGCCGCTGAGAGATGACGTGCGGGGGCAGTGGGTGATGTGGATAGCAACATGATGGACTTCAGCAAATTGGGACATACCTGCGTCGTCGGGATGCACTGGGGGGATGAGGGCAAGGGCAAGATCGTCGACCTGCTGACCGAGCATTTCGACGTGGTCATCCGCTACAACGGCGGCGGCAACGCCGGTCACACGGTGATGATCGGCGGCGAGAAGTTCGCCCTGCACCTGCTGCCCGTCGGCGTGCTGAGCCCGAGCAAGACCGCCGTCGTCGGGCCCGGCATCGCCCTCGACCTGCCCCGCATGCTCGAGGAGATCGACGCCCTCGCGAAGCGCGGCATCCGCGTCGGGGACAACCTCAGGATCAGCGACCGCGCCCATCTGGTCATGCCCTACCACAAGAAGCAGGACGCCCTCTCCGAATCAGCCCTGGGCTCGGGCAAGATCGGCACCACCGCCCGCGGCATCGGCCCGTGCTACGCCGACAAAATGCAGCGGACGACCGCCCTTCGCGTCGCCGATCTGCTCCGCGCCGACAGTTTCCGCGAGCGGCTCGGGCGCATCGTCGCCCAGAAGAACAAGCTGTTCGCCGCCCTCTACGACGATCACGAGCCGATCGACGCGAAAGCACTGGCCGATGAATACCTCGCTCACGCCGAGCGCGTCCGCACCAACATCTGCGACACGACGCAGTTCCTGCACGACGCGGTGCAGGCGGGCGGGCGGCTGCTGTTCGAGGGCGCCAACGGCACGCTGCTCGACGTGGACCACGGCACCTATCCGTTCGTGACCAGCAGCTCGACGTGCGCGATCGGCGTGCCGGCCGGCTCGGGCGTGCCGACGCAGACGATTCAGAGTGTGGTGGGCGTGACCAAGGCCTACACCACGCGCGTCGGCTCCGGCCCGTTCCCCAGCGAGCTCGAAGACGACACCGGCCAGTACATCCGCGAGCGCGGCCACGAGTACGGCACGACCACCGGCCGCCCCCGGCGCTGCGGCTGGTTCGATGCCCTGGCCGGCCGCTACAGCGTGTGGCTCAGCGGCGTGACCCATGTGGCCGTCATGCACCTCGATACCCTGACCGGGCTCGACCGCATCGGAATCTGCACGGGTTATCAATCTGACGAGGGTCCGCTGCCCGGCTTCATCGCCGACCCGGTGCTGATGTCGCAGGCCAAACCGGTCATCGAGTATCTGCCCGGCTGGAAAGAAGATCTGCGGGCCTGCCGCTCGGTGGATCAGCTTCCGCCCAATGCCCGGGCCTACCTGGACCGCCTGGGCGAACTGCTCGGCGTGCCGGTCAGCATTGTCAGCGTCGGCCCCGACCGGACGCAGACGCTGCTGCGATAAAGAGCCGCGTGGCTTTTAGCCCGCGCGGTGCCGCGATAAAGAGCCGCGTGGCTTTTAGCCCGCGCGGTGCCGCGAACAGGATGAACGCCGCCCCCGCGTAACCCCCCGGCAAAGGGCAGCGTTCATCTCGGTCGATGGACCGCGCGGGCTGGAAACCCGCGGCTGTTTGACTTGGCTTGATTTGACAGATGCCCCAGCCGCCTATTGATCCGCAGGTTGAACTCGGCCTCTCGCGAGAGCAGCTCCCGCGCCACGTCGCGATCATCATGGACGGCAACGGCCGGTGGGCCAACGCCCGCGGGCTGCCGCGCATTCACGGCCACATGGAAGGCGCCGCCAACGTCCGCGCGATCATCACCCACTGCGCCCGCCTCAAACTCGAAGCCCTCACCCTCTACAGCTTCAGCGCGGAGAACTGGAAGCGCCCCCGAGCCGAAGTCGACGCCCTCATGGGCCTCTACGTCGAGTATCTGATCAAGGAACGCGAGGAGATGATGGAGAACGCCGTGCGGCTGATTCAGATCGGCCGCCGCGAGGGTCTGCCTGACTCGGTCCTCCGTGAGCTGGACATCAGCACTGACATGACCCGAGTCAACGACGGGCTGAAGCTCTGCCTCGCGATCAACTACGGCTCTCGCCAGGAGATAGTCGACGCGGTCCGCCAGCTCGCCCGGGATGCGGCCGCCGGCACCCTCCGGCCCGAGGACATCGACGAGACCCACATCGCCGACCGGCTCAACACCGCCGGCATTCCCGACCCGGACCTGCTCATCCGCACCGCCGGCCAGATGCGGATCAGCAACTTCCTGCTCTGGCAGATCAGCTACGCCGAGCTCTACGTCACGGATGTGCTCTGGCCCGATTTCCGGCCGCAGCATCTCAACGAGGCAATCCGCGAGTACGCGGGGCGACAACGCCGGTTCGGCGCCGTCCTGTCCGACGTTCCTCCTCCCTGACCGATCACCATCTGGCACGGCAAATTGACGGTTTCCCGCGTGTCGGCCAGAATGCAGTGATGGGTGAGTCGCATCGGGTCCCACCACGCGCCGCCGGGCCGAGCCCGGCTCCGTCACACACCGTCGGGACAAGCGGCCTGACCTCCATCTCCGACGCGCTCGCTGCGATTGGACGGCGCATCCGGCCGCTGGAGGTCGTGCCGCTCCCGTTGGACCAGGCCGACGGCCTCACGCTGGCCGAATCCATCGCGACCGACATCGACTCTCCCCCATTCGACAAGGCAATGATGGACGGGTTCGCCGTGCGGTCGGCCGACTGCACCGGCGCCACGTCGACCCTGCAGGTGGTCGCCGAGGTCGCGGCGGGGCAGTCGCACTCGACGATGCTCCAGTCCGGCCAGGCGGTACGCATCAACACCGGCGCTCCGATGCCCCCTGGGGCCGACGCGGTGGTCATCATCGAACGGGCTGACCTCTCGGCAGAGGGTCGCCAGATGACCACGTCCGAGCGGCCCGGCCCGGGCATGCACGTATCGCCCCGCGGTTCCGATGCCGCCGCCGGACAGGTCGTCCTCGAGGCGGGAACGCGCCTGGGCGCGGCGCAGATCGCCGCCGCTGCCGCCGCGGGAGGGGCGCAGGTCCGCGTCTATCGCCGACCGCGGGCCGCCATCCTGGTCACCGGCGATGAATTGGTTCCAGCTTCACAGAAACCAGCGGGGGCCCAGATACGTAACTCCAATGGGCCATGCCTGACCGCCCTGGCGCGGAAGGCGGGTTGCGAGGTGGTGGATCTGGGCGTGGCGCGGGATGAGCCGGCCATCCTGAGTGGGAAGATCGCGACTGGCCTGCGGGCCGACCTCCTGTGTTTGAGCGGCGGGGTCTCGATGGGCCAGCACGACCACGTTCCGCAGATCCTGCGGGAAGCCGGCGTGCACATCGAGGTGCAGAAGATCGCGATCCGCCCCGGCAAGCCGATGCTCTTTGGGATCGGGCCGGCGGGCCAGGTCGTCTTCGGACTGCCCGGCAACCCGGCGAGTGCGTTTGTGTGCTTCGTGGTGTTCGTCCGGGCGGCTCTGGCGGCGATGCAGGGGCGCCCGGTCGGGTGGCCGCCCATGCTGCGGGCACGGCTGCTGGATCCGCTCAAACCCACGGGCGGCCGGGCGGAGTGGCTGCCCGCCCGCGCCGGCGTCGACGAGCAGGGGCAGTGGCAGGTCGCCCCGGCGCGCTGGACGGGTTCGGGAGACGTGTTCGGCCTGGGGCGCAGCAATGCGCTCATCTACCGGGATGCGGCCAGCCCCGGTCTTCAAACGGGCGATGTGGTTCGGCTCACCCTCGTGGACATGATGATCTGAAAGAGAGCGGCGTGCGAGTCCGGGATAAGCAGAAGACGACGGCCAAAGCAACCCCCGATCGACCGACGCGCGACGCTGCATCGACGGGGGGGCGTGCTGCGCTCGCTCGGCGACGAATCCCCCCCCTGCGTTCCATCGTCACCGCGTCGCCGTGGTATCTGGCGCCGGCAGTGGTGACCTACGCGGCGACGTTGCCGCTTTTTGCACCCTGGTCGATCTGGCCGCTGGGTTACGTCGCGTTCGTCCCCTGGCTCGTTCTGGTCTGCGTGGCCGGCAGTGCGGCCGGCGCATACGCCACAAGCTATCTGCTCGGGGCCGGCTTCTTCTTCACGCACTGGTGGTGGCTGTACGAGACGACGCCGCCGGGCTACATCGTCGGCTCCGCCGCGTTCGCCCTCTATTTCTGCCTGGCGGCCTGGCTCGTACGGCATCTGTACCTCCGCCGCCGCATCCCGGTCACCTTCGCGTTCCCCGTCGTCTGGATTCTCGTCGAAATGATGCGGTCACGCGGCTCACTCGCGTTTCCCTGGTTTCTGCTGGGTCACAGCCAGATCCGATTGCTGAGCGTCGTGCAGATCGCGGACATCACGGGCGTTTATGGCGTATCCTTCGCGGTCGCGATGGTGAACGGCCTGTTCGCGGACCTGCTCTTGCGGAAGTTTCAGCAGGTAGGGTGGGCTCTGCCCACCATCCCCACGGCACCAACGAATGGTGGGCAGAGCCCACCCTACGGTTTGTGGCCGGCGGCGCCGGTGGCGGTGGTGTGCGTGCTCGGCGGTGTGCTCGGCTACGGCTGGTGGCGGCTGGCGACGTTGCCAACCGCTCCCGGACCGATAGTTGCGGTTCTACAGGGGGACTTCCTGCTCAAGGCCGAGGAGGACCCGAACGCCCCGACCGACACCGACAAACAGGCGGTCTATCTGTCGCTCCTCAATGCCGCCGGGGCCCAGCGGCCGGATCTGATCGTCCTGCCGGAGACCCCCTGGGGCATGTATCTGAACCGGGAACTGCGCGAGCTCACCCACGCGGCGCTGGCCGATCTGTCCAGCGCACAGCGGCGCATCTACAACTGGCTGATCCGCAACAACCGCGAGTGGAACGCGCACTTCCTGGCCGCCGCCCAGCGGCATCAGGCCACCGTGGTCGTGGGCGCGATGTCGCAGGAGAAGCAGCCGGCCGGCACATACCCCGCAGAGCACCGCTACAACTCCGCCTTTGTCTTCAGCCCGAAGGGCGGCGAGGCGGGGCGATACGACAAGATTCACCTGGTCATGTTCGGCGAGTTTGTGCCCTTCCGATACACCATTCCGGCCGTGTACTGGTGGATCAACGGGCTGACGCCCTGGGGCCAGGGGGGGTACGAGTATTCGCTCACCTCGGGCTCCGAATTCCGGGTCTTTTCATTGCCGATTGCCGATTTCCAATGGCCGATGGATCAGGCAGGCGCCCGGGAGTCAATCGACCACCGGAAAGCAACCAACGACCCGACGCCGCGCCGGTTCGGCATCACCATCTGCTATGAAGACGTGATTCCGCAGGTGTTTCGCCGGTTCATTCTCGACCCCGACGGGGGCAAACGCGTTGATTTCATGCTCAACATCAGCAACGACGGCTGGTTCGGTCACGGGGCGCAGCAGGCCCAGCACCTGGTGAACTGCGCGTTCCGCGCGATCGAAAACCGGGTCGGCATCGCCCGCTCGGTCAACACGGGCGTCAGCGGATTTGTGCGGCCCGACGGCTCGTGGCATCATCTGATCACCGCCGACGCCAAGTGGCCGACCGCGGGCGGGACAGGGCACCAGGTGGCTCCGATCGAATCGTCGCCGGTGATCACCTTCTACGCGCGATTCGGAGACCTGTTTGGCGTCGGCGTGACCCTCGTCGGGTGCGCGGCGGTGATCGATGCGATCGTCGCACGCCGCCGCGAAAAGCGCCGGCCGCCGGAAGCGAGTCACACGCATGTATGATCTCGATGCCAATGGTCGCCCGACCCGGCAGGGCGGGCTTCACACCCTGCCGACCGGGAGGCCCGCGCGAGCCCGGCCGTCCATGCCGGTCCGCGTCGCGGGGGGCATATGCGGCGTTCTGCTCCTGACCGGATGCGCGGCCACGCCAGGGGCGTCGCAGGAGCGGCAGATCCGCGAGTTGGCCGAGCGATACGTGCGCAAAGCGCTGGAGTATCAGACCGACCCGGGCGTGCGCGCCCAGGCGGTCGAAGCGGCGGACGCCCTCGGTCCCGACGTCCTGCCACTCCTGCGGAACAGGCTCAACGATCCGCACGCCGCGGTTCGATTCGCGGCCTGCCTCGAGCTGGGCAGGAAGCGGGACCGGGCCTCCCTGGCCGCGGTGCGGTCCCTGCTGAATGACGCCGATGCGAGTGTGCGCGTGGGGGCCTGCTTCGCGCTGGAGCGGCTGGGGGATGCGTCCTACCGAATACCGTGGACCGACGCCCTGCGCAACAACAGCGACCCTGCCGTCCGGCGCAACGCGGTCCTGGCCCTCGGTCAGCTCGAGGACAAGGAGATCATCCCGCTGCTGCGCCGCGTGACCGAGGAGGACCGCGACGAGGGTGTGCAACTTCAGGCGATGGAAGGCCTTGCGAAGCTCGGCGATCGGCAGGCTCTCAACTACTTCATCCGCGATGCCTACGGCGGACGCGGCTACCGCCAGCCCTTCGCCCTGCTCACGCTGGGGCAGATCAAGGACAACGCCGTGGTGCCGGTGCTGCGATCACGCCTGACCAGTTCGCCCTACGTGGAGGCCCGCCTCGCCGCCGCCCGGGCCCTGGGCCGGCACGGCCTGGCGGACGGGTATGAACTGGCCCTGAGCTCGCTCGACTGGAATTCCCCGCAGCGTGACCTGGCCGACGACCTGCCCGAGAATCAGATCATGCGGGTGCGGACGATGGCCGCCCTGGCGCTGGGCGAGATCGGCGACCCCCGGGCCCTGGGTCCCCTGCGAAATCGAATGGAGACCCCCGACGACCCGCGCGTGCAGTTAGCGGCAGCGCGGGCGATTCTGATGATCCTCGGGGACGCGAGTCCCTGGCCGCGGGTCGAGCGCTCGCCGGCGCCCGGATCACCCACGGAGTCCGCCGGCGGCAGCGCGCGACGCTCATGAAATGGCTCCCTTTTGCCATCCTGGCGCTGGTTGCCATGGTTCTTCAGACCACGGTCGTCCCGCGGCTGAGCATCGGCGGCGTGGGCCCGGATCTGCTGTTCATCCTGGCGGTGCATTACACGCTGTGGGGGCCATGGCCGGACGTGGGCATCGCGGCGTGGCTGCTGGGCCTGGTCTTCGGCGCACACACCGACGATCCGGTCGGCCTGCACGCATTCTGCTACGGCGCGGCGGCCTGGGGGATCGTGCGCATCCGCCAGATCGTGTTTCGCGATCACCCGGTCACCCAGTTCCTGGTGAACCTGGTGTTCACGTTCCTGGTTCAACTGGCGGTGTGGATCGTGTTGTTCTGGCTCTCGACAGTCCGCCTCGGCGTCGGCGAGGTGTTTCGGATCTGTCTGCTGACCGCGATGTACACGGCCGTCTGCGCGCCGTTCGTGCACGCGGGACTGCACCGGCTGGGGCGATGGACGGGCCTGCGCACCGCCCTGCGGGCCGCCGGGCATCGGTAGTGCCGCTTCTCGTGAGCGACCGGTGGTCGACGTCGGTAGCGGCCGCCCCCTGTGGCGGCCGGGTGACGGCCAGGCCGCCGTCAGTTTTGAAGAGAAGCTCTGACCGGCCTGCGGGAGTGAACGACCCGCCGGCGAGCGCAGCGAGGCGATATGTTTGAACGACGGCTCAGAACGCTGCTGCTCCTCCTGGGAGTGCCCGTGCTCCTGCTGATCCTGCGCCTCGTGCAGCTTCAGGTCGTGTCTGCGAGCCAGTTCCGCGCGGAGGCGGAGCGGCTGCTCCTCAGAGACGTGGTGTACCTGCCCTGCCTGCGCGGCGAGATCACCGGGCACGACGGCCAGACGCGGCTGGCCTATGACGCGCCGTCCTGGAACATCAGCGTTCATTACCGGCTGCTCGTCGACGAGGAAGAGTACCTTCGAAAACCGATCGCCACCCGATACCGTGGCATGGACAGCGAGTCGGCGCGGCTGGCGCTGAAGCGCGACATCGACGCATCGTGGCAGGTCATCTCGCAGCTCAGCGGCCAGTCGCGGGCGGAGCTGCGCGCCGTGTGCGACCGCATTCTGCAGCGCGTGGCCGCCGAGAAACGCGACGTGGAAAAGCGGGCGATTCGCAGCCGGCGCGCCGTACCCCGCTCCATCACGTCGGAGACGATTCCGCATCCGATCGTGCGCGGGCTCGACCAGCAGCAGCAGGCGATCGCCCGCGAGCGGCTCAGGGACTTCGAGTGGGTCACCGTGGTGTCCGATCAGCGGCGGCTCTACGCCGGGGGGCCGGCCTTCGGGCATCTGCTCGGCCGGCTCGGCCAGGTCGACATCGACGACGTGAGCGGCGATGCCTACGCCGGTGTCCCGCTGGGCGAGTTGTACGCGTATGAAAGCGGCGATCTCAAAGGCGTCAGCGGTCTCGAATGGCTGGGCGAGCGCTGGCTGCGCGGACGGCGCGGGCGGGAGCGCAGGGACATCGAAGGGCACCTGGTGAACGATCCGCCGCGGGCCGATCCGCTCGACGGCAAGCCGATGCGCCTGACCATCGACGTGCCCCTCCAGCAGAAGGTGTACGAGATCCTCCGGAACGCGGTGTCCGGCGAGCAGGACGGCGTGCGGGTCAACCCCTACAGCACCGGCGGGGCCGCGGTCATTCTTGACGTACCGTCGCGCGAGGTGCTGGCCATTGTCAGTTACCCCTCGTACGATCCGAACGCCACCCCGCAGGAGCTCCAGGCGCTCGCCGAGGACGAGCTCGGGCGCCCGCTCGAATGCCGCACGCTGCGCATGCGCTACCCGCCGGGCTCGACGGTCAAGCCGATGTTGCTGGCCGCCGCCGTCACCGAGGGCAAGGTGACGCCCGAGACCACTTTCCTGTGCGAGGGCCGGCTGTTTGCCGAAGAGGAGGGCTGGCGCTGTGAAAACCACCTGCGGGGCATGGTCGATCCGCTCTTTGCCATCCAGCACAGTTGCAACGTGTTCTTCTATCACGTGGGGCAGGACCTGACCACGCCCGTGGTGGCCTGGTACATGTCGCAGTTCGGCCTCGGGCGGGATTCGGGAACCGGCTTCCCGCAGGAGGCCGACGGGATGCTGCCGCGAACCCACAGCAACGGCATTGCCCGTCTGGCCGGCATCGGACAGGCCGAGGTCGACGCCACTCCGATCCAGGTGGCCAACATGATGGCGACGATCGCCTCGGGCGTCTATCGCCCGGCGACCCTGTGGGTGGACGATCCAAGGCCGCGGCCCGCCCAGGCGCCCCGGTCGCCCGCGGGCCGGCCCATCACCGACCAGGCCTGGCGCATGGCCCGCGAGGGAATGTTCCGGGCCGTGAACGTGAAGGGGGGCACCGGCTTCGAAAACGCACGTCTGACCGACGCGGGCGATTACATCCTGCTCGGCAAGACCGGCACCGCCGAGGGCAGCCGGCGGATTCAACGCTATTACACGATCCACCTGCCCGACGGATCGACCAAGGAGGACGTCGGTTACAGCCGATCCGAGGTCCAGCGCCGATATCGCGGGGCGAACGTCGTGGCCCAGGAGCGGATCGCCAATTCCTACCCCCCGCCCGAGTTCAATCCGACGCATGCCTGGTTCGCCGGATACTTGACCACCCGGCAGCGCTACCTCGAGCCGACCAGCGGCGGTCGGATGAACGTGGCCATCGCCGTGCTCATCGAATATGCCGGCCACGGGGGCGAAGCGGCTGCGCCGGTGGCCCTCGAGATGATCAGGGCGGTGCTCGAACGGGCAGGCGAACTCCCGGAGGGGCAGGCCGTCAGCACTCAGCAGGTCGTGTCGGAGGATTCGCCGTGAGGCTTCTGCTTCCGATTCGCCACGGCTGGGGAATCCTGCTCGGCGTGCTGCCGCTGTGCGTGATCGGCATCGCCACGCTGCACGCCGTCTTCGACCAGGGCACGAGCCGGTTTCTGGCCGCGCGGGCGATGACTCAGCTCGCGTACATGGGCCTGGGGCTGGCGGTGATGTCGGCCGCCATTGCCGTGGGGTATACGCGGCTCGGGCGATGGTCGTACCCGCTTTTTGCCCTCTGCGTGCTCATGCTGGCGTACATCGTGCTCGATCAAGTCCATCCCATGCCGCTGGTGGACGCACGGCGGGGGGTGCGGCGGTGGATCACCATCGGGCCTGTGCAGCTTCAGCCCTCCGAGCTCATGAAAATCGTGTATGTTCTGGCGCTGGCCTGGTATCTGCGCTACCGGCGGAACTATCGAACGCTTTCGGGCCTCTTCCAGCCGTTCGCCCTCACGCTGGTGCCCATGGCCCTGATTCTCGTGCAGCCGGACCTCGGCACGGTGCTGCTGTTCCTGCCGGTCCTGTTCGCCATGCTGTACGCGGCCGGGGCCAAGCCCAAACACCTGCTGCTCGTACTGGGTCTGGCTCTCCTCGCGTCGCCCTTCTTCTGGCATCACATCAAGCCATATCAGCGGCTTCGCGTGACCGGCGTGTTCCTGCAGAGCGAGCGGGTGCGCGAGTACCTCAAGGAGCGGCCGCACCTGTGGGATAACCTGCGCGGCAAGGGTAACCCCTCGGATCCGGAGGACGCCGTCAAGTGGCAGCGCGAGCTCACCGACTGGGGCAATCACACCGGTTATCAACTCGTCAACAGCAAGCGGGCGATCGGCAGCGGCGGCCTGGCCGGCGAGGGTCGCAAGGGCATCTTCATCCGGTACGGCTTCCTGCCCGAACGCGAGAATGACTTCGTGTTCGCCATGGTGGCTCACCAGTGGGGGCTGCTCGGCTGCGTCGTGCTCATTCTGTGCTACGTGGTGATCGTCGTGCTGGGTTACGAGTCGGCGACGTTCACCAACGATCCGTTCGGGCGGCTCGTCGCGGTGGGAATGTCCACGCTGCTCGCGGTGCAGACGCTCACCAACCTGTGCATGACCGTCGGCATTGGCCCGGTCACCGGCGTCACGCTGCCCTTCGTCAGCGCCGGGGGCAGCAGCATCGTCTCCTGCTTCCTGCTCGTGGGCCTGCTCATCAGCGTCGCCCACCGCCGACCCATGCTCATCGCCAACCCGCCGTTCGTGTTCAACGAAGAGGCAGAGCGGTTCTCCCCGGCGTGAGGCGGACGTGATATCATCGCCGAGGGGTCGGTGGCATTTTGCCACACGCATTGTTATAATGGCGGTGAAGGAGTGCTTACATGGAAAAGACCTCTGCACGGATTAGCCTTCGCACGGATCCACAGCTCAAGGATCTCATCGAGCGGGCGGCCATGACGAGCGGACTGACGCTGACCGACTATGCCGTCAGCGTGCTCGTCAGTCACGCCAAACAGGTGCTGGACGAGAACTGCGCCCGCGTCCTGTCTTCACGGGATACCCGCGCTTTCCTGAACCTGCTCGAGACGCGCACCAGGCCGAATCAGGCACTGCGCCGCGCCGCACGGAGGTATCAACAGCGTGTCCGACACTCCTCAGTGGTTGATTGAGCCGCTCTCAGAGAAACACCGTCGAGACAGCTTCAACTGTGGAGTGGAGAGTCTCGATACGTTTCTGCGTCACCTGTCGACACAGTATCAGCGCCGCAACATCGGCCGGACCTGGGTCGCGGTGGCCTTGGGTGGTGTTGAGGTCCTCGGCTACTACACACTCTCCAACGGTGCGCTGCAGCCCACTGCGCTGCCGCCGCAGTTGCATAAGAAACTGCCCAGACACTTGCCCATTCCCGTCATGCATCTCGGGCGCCTGGCTGTCGACCGTCGGTTTTCTGGAAGGGGATTGGGCGAGCATCTTCTGCTCGATGCGCTTCGCCGGACGTGGGAACAGTCGCGGCAGGTGGGGATCTACGCGGTGGAGGTGCGCGCCATCAATGAAGCGGCCCGGGCATTCTACTCCCGATATGGATTTGCGTCGCTGCCCGACGATAGGCTCCACATGTACCTGCCGATTGAGGCGCTGAAAGGCTTGTTCAGGATTCTGTAGACGGATGCCTCCTAATTGCGGGACGGAGCCCGGGCGCCCGACTTCAGCACCGCGACCGGCCGCGGCCGCAGACGCAGGGCTTCGTGAACCGTCTCCACGGGCAGAACGACGACGTTCGCGGGATTTCCGACGGTCAGGCCGTAGTCGCTGCGGCGCATGGCTTTGGCGGGGTTCACGGTAATCGCGTCGATGCACGCTTCCATCTGGTGCGGCAGCGAGAGATGATCGGCGTGGACGAGCGTGTGGGCGACGTCGAGCATCTGGCCCGTGCCCAGCGGGTAGAACGGGTCCCTGATGCAGTCCTGCCCGGCGGAAACGTTGACGCCGGCGGCCATCAACTCGCGGACGCGCGTGAGGCCGCGGCGTTTGGGATACGTGTCGAAGCGGCCCTGCAGATGCAGGTTGACCTGCGGGTTCGTGACCACGTGCACGCCCGCTTCGAGCAGCAGATGGACCACCTTCGACGCGTGCACGGGCTCGTAACTGGCCAGAGCGCAGACGTGCGACGCGGTCACCCTTCCCTGCCAGCCGCGCCGGACCGTTTCGGCCGCGAGGTACTCGACGCAGCGCGACTCGGGCGAGTCGGTCTCGTCGATGTGGCAGTCGATGTCACGGTCGAACTCCTCGGCCAGGTCGAAAAGCCGGCGGATCTGCTCCTGGCTGTCGGTGGGCGTGCGTTCGTAGTGGGCGATGCCGCCGACCAGATCAACGCCCATCTTGATGGCCTCGCGCATGCGGTCGATCGCACCCTTGTCGCGGATGACCCCGTCCTGCGGGAACGCCACGATCTGAATGTCGCAGATCTCGCGGGTCTTCTCGCGGGCGGCCAGCACGCCCTCGGTGAGGCGCAGGCCGGCGGTTTCGCCCACGTCGACATGGTTGCGGATCGCCCCGGTGCCGTAGCCGACCTCTTCGTGGATCGCGCGGACCGCCCGCTCGCAGACGCTCTCGGGCGTGAACGTCTTCTTCGCTTCGGCGTACAGCCGGATCGCCTCGATCAGCGTACCGCTCTTGTTCTCGGCGACCAGATCGAGCGAGTAGGCCAGGTCCAGGTGCAGGTGCACGTCGATGAAGCTCGGGAGCACCAGGCCCCCGGCGGCGTCGATCAGGCTCTCGCCCGGCCGGGCCGGCCCCGCAGCCTGGCCGCCTCCCGCCGACCCTCCATCTCCGCGAGGCGGCCTGGTCGCGGGCTGGATGGATGCGATTCTGCCGGAGGCATCCACCTGGATGTCGAAAAGACCCTCCTGCCCTCTGAGCCGGGCATTGGTGATCGTCGAGACTCGCTGCATGGATGTCCTCCTGATCAGGCCCGCCAACAGGCTAACGCCGGGGGCACGTCGGGGTAAAGACGAGAACGGCCCAGCGGCCGGCAATCTCTCCGGCCGGATTGCATGAAGCTCGGCCGTTGCTTAGAGTGGTGACGCGCCCGGGGGCTCAGGGCGCGGGATTGGTGTGGATCTATGCCGATTGAGAACTGGTCTGAGGACGTGTTGCTGGTGGAGCTGTCGGACGATCCGCAGTTCACGGATGACATGACCGCCCTGCTCGAAGCCATCGGCTCGGCCGGTTCGCGGGATGTCGTACTCGATTTCAAAAACGTGACCTTCCTGAACTCCTCCAACATCGCCAAGCTTCTCAAGCTGCGCAAAACCGTGGTGGTCAGCAATCACCGCAAGCTCCGGCTCTGCTGCGTGAGCACGCACGTCTGGGGCGTCTTCCTGGTCACCGGCCTCGACAAGATCTTCGATGTCTACGACGACGTGGCCATCGGCTTGGCCAGCCTCCAGCTCGGCCAGTGATCGGCGGTCTTTCTCAAGCGTCTTCCGGTGCCCTGCCCGTCGTATGGCTCGCTCGATGACACCGGCAACCCCCACTTTGGACATTCGTGATCACATCATCATGCGACAAGGGCTCGCAACGGGTCCTCATCAGGTGCCCGACTGAGGCGGCGCGGGCGCTTCCTGCTGCGCTCGGCGGCGGAGCTGCCCGCAGGCGGCGTCGATGTCGAGTCCGCGGCTGCGCCGCAGGTGCGCGTTGACGCCCCGCGCCTGGAGACGGTGCAGGAACGCCTGGGAGGCCTCGTTCGCGGGCCGTTCGTACCCCAGGCCGGCCACCGGGTTGTAGCGGATCAGATTCACGTTGCAGCGCAGCCGGCGGCAGAGGGCGGCGAGCTCATCGGCGTGCCGGAGCTGGTCGTTGACGCCGCCCAGGAGGATGTACTCGAGGGTGACTTCGCGGCCGGTCTTCCGGAAATAGTCGCTCAGGGCCGAGGTCAGCTCGCTCAGAGGAATCTTCCCGGCCCACGGAATGAGTTCACGCCGCAACGCGTCATTGGGGGCGTGCAGCGAGAGGGCGAGGTTGATCTGCAGGTTCTCGTCGGCCAGACGGCGGATCTGGCTGGGCAGGCCGACCGTGCTGACGGTGATCTTGCGGGCCCCGATATTCATCCCCCACTCCGCATTGAGGATCCGCAGCGCACGCACCAGGGCGGTGTAGTTCGCGAGCGGCTCACCCAGGCCCATAAAGACGATGTTGCTCAGGCGGCTGGCGGGGTGTTCTTCGCCGCGATTCGAGCGCGTCGCTGAACCGGTATCGTTTTGAGGTTTCGACGATGCCCGGCCTCCACCGCGGGTGGCCGCTGCGGGAGCATCGGGCAGCCGCTCACGGACAGCATCGTCGGAACCGGCGGGCGGAGCGTGGGCCGGCAGCTCGCAGAGCTGGCGGACCCGCATCGCCTGCTCAACGATCTCGCCGGGACCAAGCTGGCGGGCCAATCCGTCCAGGCCGCTGGCGCAGAAACGGCAGCCGACGGGGCAACCCACCTGGCTGGAGATGCAGGCGGTGCGGCGATCGTCGTCCGGAATGAGCACACACTCGCTGGTCGTGCTGTCGGGCCACTCGAGCAGCAGCTTGATCGTGCCGTCGGTGGACGACTGGCGGCGGACGATGCGCGACGCGAACAGGGTCCACTCGTCGGCCAGTTGCCGGCGCAGCGGCTTGGCCAGACTGCTCATCTCGTCGAACGAGGTGACGCCATGCCGGTACACCCACTCAAACACCTGCCGGGCCCGGTAGGCGGGCAGATTCCGCGACTCACACCACGCGGTGAAGGTCTCGAGCGTCTCGCCGAGAAGATGCCGTTGGGCGCGTGATGATGCCACATCGTGATCTTAGATGGCGGCGGGTACGGGAACAACACGCGACCCGACCCGCCGGGCGGGCGGGGTCCGTGACAGAATCGGCGGGTGGCATGGGTCCCGGCGCGCCGGGACCCGT
>CAZQEN010000024.1:0-38798 GCA_964591605.1 uncultured Planctomycetales bacterium | reverse complement strand
TCCAGATCGCGCAGGCGATCGCCGCCCAGTCCGGCCTCCCGTTCGCGCGGCTCAGGCCGCTTCGCCGCAGCGAAGGCTCGTCGGCGGCATCGGCGGCAGGCTGAGTCTCCGCACGGACCAGCTTGATATCATCGATATCCGGCAGCATGCTGCCGTCCACGTCCCGGTCGATGGACGACCAGGTGAAGGTGTCCTTGTCGATCGGGTGCAAGATGTGGACCGCGGACGCACGGCCGCCGTCGGCCAGCACGCCTTTCGCCGAGATCACCCAATCCTCGCCCTTGCGGCCCCAGACGCTCTGTCCGAAACCGCCATCGGAGTCAAAGACCCACGATCGCACGACGTTGTCCGACGGATCCCAGCCGATCACCTCGCTGACCTGCAGTTCCGTCTCGTCTTTGGCGATCACAACGAATGACCTCAGGATGAACCGGCGATTCTTCGTCCACGAGCAGACGCTGCGCACGTTATCCTCGGCATCCGACCAGGAGCCGATCAGCCAGGCGAGCTGCTCGAGCGGACCCGCTTCAGATCCCTCCGCCGCCACGTCCGGGCCGACGTGGGTGATCAGCCACGTGCCATCGGGCTGGCGGGCATGGATCGCGCGATACGGGCTCGTCTCGGCCTGGCTCTCCCGGGGCGTCAGTGTGGCTACGCCGGTTTCGATCGCGCGGTTTCGCGCGAAGCGGATCGATTTGATGTCCAGGGCGAGTTTGGCCCCGCCACCAGCAGCAAGGGTCTCCTTGAGGTTCTTGCGGATCGCCTCCCGGCCGCTGAGCACCTGGCCATCGCCCATGTCATAGTCGGCATCCGGAGCGTATCGGCGCATGACCGCATCCAGATCGCCGCGGTTGTACTCCTCGACGTACTGTGCGGCCAACTGGCGAATCGCCCGCTCATCCTCCGCCTGCGCGGGTTGTGCGGCAGGGGCGGCCTGCAATGCTGACGCCACAGCCAGCAGGAATCCGGAAAGGTGGATCATGATTTGTCCTCCAGAACAGGTTCAATGCAACTTTAGAAAACCATCATCAGCCAATCATTGGGAACTTCGTGCCATTCTCAATTGCCGACGTCGGGCCTCATGCATCCTGCCGCGTCCGATGGATGCCCGGGCTGGGCGGTCGGGCCGGGCGGGAAATGCAGGCCCATCCCCGGCGAGACGTAGGTGCGGCTGCTCAGCACGGCATCGACGGCGGCGAGAAGGTGGCCGGCGATCTCCCTTTTCAGAACAATCCCTGCCGCACCTGCCTCCATCAGCGTGGCCGCGATCGTCGGTTCGTCGTGCACGGTGAGAAAGAGCACCTTGAGCCCCGGAAACCGGCTGTGAAGCTGACGGGCCAGCGCGGCGGCATCGCCCGGCCCCAGCGAGACGTCCACGATGGCCAGCGCGGGCTGCAGCCGCTCGGCGCCCTGCAGCAGCGAAGGAACATCCGCCACCATCACCACGGTTTCAAACACCGTTCCGAGCAGCGATCGCACGCCCTCAATCAGGCCGTGATGCCGGTCTGCCAGCAGGACGCAACGGTCAAGGTGGTCGATCATGACAGCCCAGAAGGAGAAGCCCTTGGCATTCCAAGTTCAGCAGACAGCCGCCAGCGATGGCCGAGCGCCGATTGTCGCACAGGAGCAACCTATTCGCAGGGGGCACCGGCGTCACCTCGCAAAACTACGAGTCCAGATATGAAAAACTACGAGGCAGGGCGGAAAGTCGAAAATCGAAAGTCGAAAATCAAAATGACATCAAACCTTACGTTTCGACTTTCGGCTTCCCACCGATGATGCCTCAGATTCCGGCTTTCGGCGTTCGACTTTCGGTTTTCGACTCTCTCAGATGGCCACGATGCCCGATTTGATCGCAAAGTGGATGAGCTCCGCGCTGTTGGACAGGTGTAAGAGCTCCATCATGCGGTACTTGTGAAACTCGACGGTGCGGGGGGAGATGTCCAGTTGCTGGCCGATCTCCTTGGCCGAGCGTCCCTCGGCCAGGAGCTGGAGGATTTGGCGCTGGCGATGCGTGAGGGACTCGAAGGGGTTCTCGCTGCCCGAAGAACCGCGCCGAGCCGCATCGAGGACCTCGGCCGCGAGCGTGGGCGTGATGAACGTCTGATGATTCAGGGCGGCGCGAATGGCAACGATCAGCTCGGTCGGGGCCGAATGCTTGAGAACAAAGCCGCTTGCACCGGCTTCGAGTGCGCGGCTGGCGTACGTAGCGTCCCGGTGCATGGTGAGGAACACGACCTTCACCTTCGGGTCGCTCTTCTTCAGCTCCACCATCGCCTCAATGCCGTTAATCTGCGGCATGGTGATGTCCGCCACGATGACATCCGGCCGGAGCTTCCGGGCCGCTTCGATCATGGCCCGGCCGTCTGCCACCAGACCCACCACGTCGAACTCGACCGCCAGGAGGTCCCTGAGGCCCTCGGCCACCATCTGATGATCATCGGCGAGCAGGATGCGCGGGCGATTCATGAGGATACCCCCTTCAACGGGACCCAGGCCGAGATGGTGCTTCCGTGGCCGGGAGTGCTCTCGATATCGAGTTCGCCGCCGAGCAGGTGAACGCGCTCGCGCATGCTGGCATGCCCCAGGCTCGGTCGAGCACGGTTTTCCTGAGGATCAAAGCCGATGCCATCGTCGCTGATCGCGAGTTGCACACCCCCATCGGCCTGCCTCAGCGATACATCCACCGCGCGAGCGCGGGCATGGCGGGCCACGTTCCGCAGCGCCTCCTGTGTGATGCGATACAGGCAGAGTGCCATCTCGCGCGGCACCGGAGTCCTCAGGTCTTGCGCATGGATCTGAACCGGGATCGACTCGCGCCGCCAGAAGCTGTTGCACTCCGCCCTGAGCGCATCCACCAGGCCCAGGTCGTCCAGCATGGAGGGGTGCAGCCGATAGGAGAGGGCGTGAACATCCTCGCTCAGGCGCACCAGCTCATCGCGGACCGCGACCGCCTGCTGCTGCCCGGCGGGGTTGGCCGATGACTGCTCCAGTCGGGCGACATCAATCGTCAACCGGGCGAGGCGCTGGGTCAGATCGTCGTGCAATTCCCGGGCGAGTCGACGATGTTCATCCTCGTGCGCGGTGAGCAGGCGGCCGGCCAGGGAGCGGGAATCCCGCTCAGCCCGGCGGCGCTTGCTCCGCTGCAGCAGCAGGGCGGCAATGAGAACGCTCTGCAGCACAAACGCACTGGCAACAATGAGAATGACGCCCCCGTATTCCTGCCATCGCGACAGGGGTCTGTACAGAATCGTGTGGTCCGCGGGTAGTCGCTGCTCGCTGATCCCCCAGCGATTCAACTCGCGCCAGTCGTAGACCGGACGACCCAGTCCGATCGCGGCGCGCCCGACGGGCGTACTTCCATCCGCCAGCATCTCGCGTGCGGTCCGGGCCGCCTGTCGGCCTACCTCCTGGGTGGAGAGGAGGGGTCCGCCGACGATTCCAAGCCCCAGTTGGCTCTCGAATGCACCGAACAGCGGCGCCCGCGCGGCGCGATGAATGGCGGTGAGGGCAGCGTCGTGTTCATGGGGTACGCCGGCTCCATCGACCACCATCAGTCCATAGAGAATGGCCGAGTGGTCGGGGAGAATGGCCGCTTGCGCCTGGATCTGCTGAAGCGACAGGTCGTTGCACCACGTCACGGAGACCGGCCTGCCCAGCCGACCGATCTCCTTCTCGAATTCGCCGCGCCAGAATCTCTCCAGCGGCGTGCCGCCCAGCACGATCACAAGGTGCGTCGTCTGGGGCAGAACCTGAAAGATGTTGCCGAGCAGCGCAGCGAGATTCATGGAGGTCCTGACCGCCGCATCGCGCGGCCCCAACTGGACCGTTCTCAGATGGCGTTCGTCCACGCCCACCAGGAGCGTCGGCGTGTCCGGAAACAGCCGCTGGCGGTTTCGGACAATGAACAGGGCGGCAGGGCCCCCCAGCGGCACCACCAGAGCGGGCGGGTGCTGGGCGAAGCGGACTTTCAGGAAGTTGACAGCAGACTGCTCTTCCTCCACAGAATCGAGCCGAACGGCATCCAGCGAGATCTCGTAGAATTGGACCGGCCCGGAAAACACACGGACGAGTTCGGTCTTGAAGGCGGTCGAGAGAACGCTGTACGGGGCGAAATCGCGGCTGAAGGAGTGCAGGATCAGAATCCGCTTTGCCGGAAGATGGGCTGCAGCGCTGGCCGGTGCATCTGCCGCCCTCGCCGCGGCTGTCACCAGCGCAGTGGCGAGGACAAGCGAGATGGGCAGCCTGATCCTCACGAATCGCACTCCGCGGCCGTCGGATCTCCGCTGCGCCGACACACGGGCATTGGCAGTCCAGGCGCCGGCGGGTCGAGCGCGTGGAGCTCTGAGGCCTGTCATGTGCGTCAAACCGTCATGCACCCGGCGCCAAGCCCCAGTTTAGCTTCCGCTCCTGAGCGTTTCAAAGCCGGACGCCCAGCCCATGGGACGGTCGACGGCAGTGGCGGAGCAGACGGGGATCTCGGGAGGGGGGGCGGCGCGAAGCGGCAGACAACGCGAATCCATGGTTCTTTGTTGTCCATTCGTAGATTTCGATTTTGTTTCCCGTAATTTTACGAGGTGACGACCCGTCCAGCCTCGCTTAGTCTCTGCGGGGTCGGGCTGACCGGCGCGGCTGCCGCTGTGTGCTGAGCGCGGCGCACGAGTCACCGTGTATCAGCCGCCGGGCGCCCCGCCCCAAGCGGCGGGCAAACCCATCTTCTCAGTGGGCACAGCCGAAACCATGAGCGAGCCTGGAGACGAACGCAATCCGCTTCGAATCGCTGGCGAACCCGCGCCGGACGCCGCGCGCACGTCTTCCCCGCTCGCTGTCCGCCCGAAACAACCCGTTCATCCGACTCGTGTCTGGAGGTCGAACATGTATCCATGGAAGAGCGCCCTGTGCGCTCTATTCGCTGCAGTGGTTCTGACCGGCTGCCGGTCGGACGAGACTGCCCAGGCTGCTCCCACTGCCCAGCCTCCGGAGGTGACGGTGGCTCAGGTCGTCGGGCGCGAGGTCACCGATTACGGCGAGTACACCGGCCGGACGGAATCGGCCGAGACCGTCGAGGTCCGGGCGCGGGTTCGCGGTTATCTCGACGAGATTGACTTCAAGGACGGCCAGGAGGTCAAAAAGGGCGACCTTCTCTTCCAGATCGACCCGCGGCCGTTCAAGGCGGAGCTGGAAAACGCCAAAGGTCAGAAGGCCCAGTGGGAGGCCAAGATGGCCCGGGCCCAGGCCGATGTGAAACGCTATGAGGGCCTCGTCCCCTCGGGCGCGGCCAGTGCGCAGGATCTGGACAAGGCACGGGCGGAGCTGGGCGAAGCCAAGGCGGCGATCTCTTCGTCCGACGCTCAGATCGACCGGGCGAATCTGGATCTCGAGTTCTCCACCATCAAGGCGCCGATCGACGGGCAGGTGGGCCGGGCACTGATCACCAAGGGCAACCTGGTGCAGGCGGGCGCGGGCGAGGATTCACTTCTGACGACGATCGTCTCGCTCGACCCGATGTATGTCTATTTCGACGTCGACGAGCGCTCGCTGCTGCGTTTTCTGGAACAGGCCCGCAAATCACGGCCCGAAGGGACCAAGCTGCCCACCCTCGCGGAGGCAAAGATCACCGTTCAGGTCGGACTGTCACACGAAGAGGGTTTCCCGCATGCGGGTGTAATCGACTTTGCCGACAACAAGGTCAACCCGACGACCGGCACGATCCGGCTGCGGGCGACGCTGGATAACAGCCGGCGCACGTTCAAGCCGGGGCTGTTCACCCGCGTGCGCGTTCCGACCAGTGATCCGCTGCAGTCTCTGCTGGTCAGCGACCGGGCCATCGCGACGGACCAGGGTCAGAAATACGTCTACGTGGTGGACGACAAGAGTACGGTTGCCTATCGAGCGGTTCAGATGGGCCGGCTTCAGGACGACGGGCTTCGCGTCATCACCGACGGTCTGCAGGCAGGTGAGTGGGTCATCGTCAACGGGATTCAGCGGGCGAGGCCGGGCAAGCCGGTCACGCCGCAGCGCGCGGAGATGCCTCGACGCGGCGGCAAGGCCCAGTCACAACCGGTGGTCGTCAATGCTGCAGGGACTCATGACTCCACACAGTAGGGTCCGCTCCGCGGACGGAACTACAGGGGCCCATCACAGCAGGGTCCGCTCCGCGGACGGAACACCATGTGCCCTGACCGCGCCCTTCCGTCCGCATAGCGGACCCTACGGAGATTGACTGCGATGATTTCGCACTTCTTCATCGACCGGCCGATTTTCGCGTCGGTTCTGTCGATCGTCATCCTCATCGTGGGCAGCGTGGCCCTCCTGGCGCTGCCTATCGCACAGTATCCCGAAGTCGTCCCCCCTACGATCCAGATCTCCGCCCTCTATCCGGGGGCGAACGCCAAGGTCGTTGCCGACACGGTGGCCACGCCGATCGAGCAGGAGGTCAACGGCGTCGAGAACATGCTGTACATGTACTCGAAGTCCACCAACGACGGGCAGATGTACCTCGATGTGACGTTCAACGTGGGCACCGATCTGAACATGGCCCAGGTGCTCACGCAGAACCGCGTGGCCATTGCCGAGGCGAAGCTCCCCGAAGAGGTAAAGCGCCAGGGCGTCACCACCAAGAAGAAATCACCGTCGATCCTGCTCTGCGTGAACCTGATCTCGCCGGGAGGTGAATATGACCAGCTTTATCTGAGCAACTACGCCACCATCCAGGTCAAGGATGCGCTCGCGCGTCTGCCCGGCGTGGGCGATGTGTCGTTCCTGGGGGCCCGCGACTACAGCATGCGCGTGTGGCTTGACCCCGAGAAGCTCGCCGCCCAGAACATGACCGCCGGCGACGTCACGCGGGCATTGCGCGAGCAGAACGTGCAGGTGGCCGCCGGACGGCTGGGCCAGCCGCCGGCCCCGCCCGGCCAGGAGTTCCAGCTCACGATCAACACGCTGGGACGGCTCCTTGAGCCCGAGGAGTTCAGCGACGTGATCATCAAAACCGGCGCTCAGGGCGAGGTCACGCGCATCCGTGACGTCGGGCGCACCGAACTGGGGGCCAAGAACTATGACGTGAGCAGCTATCTCGACGGGCTGCCGTCGGTGACGCTGGCCATCTTCCAGTTGCCGGGCTCGAATGCGCTGGCGACGGCCGAGGCGGTCAAGAAGAAGATGGATGACCTCGCCACGCGGTTCCCCAAGGGGGTCGAATACAAGATCGTCTACGACACGACCGTCTTCGTCGAAGAGTCGGTCGCCGCGGTGTATCACACCCTGATCGAGGCGTTCGTCCTTGTCGCCATCGTCGTTCTGGTATTCCTCCAGAACTGGCGGGCGACGATCATCCCGATGGTGGCTGTGCCTGTTTCGCTCATCGGCACGTTCGCCGTCATGGCGATGCTGGGCTTCTCGCTCAACAACCTCTCGCTGTTCGGCCTCGTGCTGGCGATCGGCATTGTCGTGGATGATGCGATCGTGGTGGTCGAGGGCGTCGAGCATAACCTGGCGCAGGGTCTCTCGCCGCGCGATGCCGCCCGCAAGACGATGGAGCAGGTCACCGGCGCTCTGGTCGCCATCGCGCTGGTGCTCTGCTCGGTGTTCATCCCCACCGCGTTCATCACCGGGATCAGCGGTGAGTTCTACCGGCAGTTCGCTCTCACCATTGCGGTCTCCACGATCATCTCGGCGTTCAACTCGCTGACGCTGAGCCCTGCCCTGTCGGCCCTGATTCTCAAAGCGCACGTCAAAGACAAGCACGGCCACGCGCACACCGAGGCCCTGCCGCGCCTGGGCATCGTCCTGATCCTCGGCCTGATCGCCTACACGATGCTCACGCCGCACCTCATGCCGCTGTTCGGCATGAAGGCCCCGGCGAACGGCGAAGGGCACGGCGCCGCGGAGCTCGGGGGCAGCGCGGCCGCCGCCTGGGGCGTCAGAGCGCTGGCGTTCGTCATCGGCGGCGTCGCCGGATGGTTCCTGAGCAAGCCGATCAACAGCTTCTTCGGCCTGTTCTTCAGGGGCTTCAACAAGACGTTCGACGTGAGCATCAAGGCGTACGGCGCTGCTGTCGGCGCTCTGCTGCGGGTGAGCGTGATCGTGCTGGCAGTGTACGGCGGACTGATGTACCTGACGTACCTCGGTTTCACCACTGTCCCGGTCGGCTTCATCCCCGATCAGGACAAAGGCTATCTGATTGCCAATGCACAGTTGCCCGATGGAGCCAGCCTCGAGCGAACCGAGGAGGTCATCGCCCGGATGGCGAAGACGGCTGCGGAAATTCCGGGCGTCGCCCACACCATCGCGCTGCCCGGCTATTCGATCCTCGCGAGCACCAATATCGCGAATGTGGGCGGCATCTTCGTCGTGCTGGAACCGTTTGAGGAACGCAAGGGCGATCCCACCAGATCCGCCCCGGCGATCATGAAACAGCTCCGCGCCAGGTACGCGGCCATTCAGGAAGGGTTGACGGCCGTGTTCGGCGCGCCGCCCGTGGACGGGCTGGGCAACGCCGGCGGGTTCAAGCTGCACGTGCAGGACCGCGGCGATTCGGGCTCCGCGGCGATCCAGGAGGCGACCGATGGTGTCGTGCGGGCGGGCAACGAGACAGCGGGACTGGTCGGCCTCTTCACCAGCTTCCGGGCCAGCCAGCCGCAGCTCTTCCTCAACGTGGACCGCACACAGGTCAAGGCGACGCACGTCTCGCTCAGCGACGTGTTTGAGACGCTTCAGACCTATCTCGGATCCGTGTACGTGAACGACTTCACGCGATTCGGCCGCAACTGGCAGGTCAACGTGCAGGCCGAACCGCAATACCGCCTCCAGCCTGAGGACATCGGCAAGCTCAAGGTCCGCAACGCTGACGGCGACATGGTGCCGCTGGGGACGGTGCTCACCGTGACGGATGCCAGCGGGCCGGCGATCGTGAATCACTACAACATGTACCCGTCGGCCGAAGTCAACGGCGGGACGGCGCCCGGCGTGAGCTCCGGCCAGGGCATCTCCATGATGCAAAAAGTGAGCGCCGAACAACTTCCGGGTAGCATGAGTTTCGAATGGACAGAGCTGGCCCTTCAGCAGATTCTGGCCGGCAATACGGCGATCTATGTGTTCATTCTCGGCAGCGTGTTCGTCTTCCTCGTCCTCTCGGCGCAATACGAGAGCTGGTCGCTGCCGCTGGCCATCATTCTGATCGTGCCGATGTGCCTCCTGGCCGCCATCACCGGCGTGTACCTCATGAAGATGGACAACAACATCTTCACACAGATCGGGCTCGTCGTGCTCATCGGCCTGGCCGCGAAGAACGCGATTCTCATCGTCGAGTTCGCCAAGCAGCTTCAGGACCAGGGCAAGGCGCGTCGCGACGCAACGGTCGAAGCCTGCAAGCTGCGGCTGCGGCCGATTCTGATGACCTCGCTGGCGTTCACGCTCGGCGTGGTGCCGCTGGTGTTGGCCGTGGGCGCCGGCGCCGAGATGCGCGTGGCCCTGGGCATCGCAGTCTTCTCCGGCATGATCGGCGTGACGGCGTTCGGCATCTTCTTCACGCCCGTTTTCTACTACGTCATTCGCTACTTCACGGAGCGGGGCAAGCCCGCGGCAACAGATGCCCGCGCTCCAGGAGGGGACTCGCCGCCCCCATCCGTGCATGGAGCTTCCGGAGAACACCGATGAAACACCGTGTGACCTTCCATTGTGGATTGCGGATTTCGGATTGCGGATTGAAACGGTTACCCCGGCGGCACAATCCGCAATCCGCAATTCGCAATCCGCAATCCCTGGCGTGGCCCCTGCTGGGCGCTCTGATCCTCGCCGCTGCCGGCTGCATGGTCGGCCCCGACTACAAAGAGCCGGCTGCGCGTGTCGAGCAGGAGTGGCTGGAGGCCACGACGCCGCAGCTCAAACGCGGTCAGGAGCAGATCACGCACTGGTGGAAGGTGTTCAACGACCCGATGCTTGATGCCCTGGTCGAGCGAGCCTACAAGGAGAACCCCTCGCTCCAGGCGGCCGGCGTGCGCGTCCTGCAGGCCCAGGCGGCCCGGGGCGTGGCCATCGGCCTGCTCTTCCCTCAGACACAGGAAGCCAGCGGGAGCTTCACCTGGAACCAGGCCAGCGAAAACTCCGGCTCGCCGCGCCCGCAATCCAGCCGCTTCCTCAACCGCGTCGGCTTCATCACGAATCCGCTCGGCAGCCTGCTCCAGCGGGCGGCAGGCGACCCGGGCCTGGATCCGTCCTTCCACAACTGGGAGATCGTCGGCCTGTCCGTCGGCTGGGAGCTGGATGTCTGGGGCCGGTTCCGCCGCGGGATCGAAGGGGCTGATGCCGGCGTGCTGGCCACGTTGGCCAACTACGACGACGTGCTGGTCAGCCTGATCGGCGAAGTCGCCACCAACTACGTGCTGCTGCGCACGCTCGAGGAACAGCTCGAAATCACCCGCCAGAACCTGGTCATCCAGCAGCGCGGCTTCGAGATTGCCCAGACCCGCTTCAAAGGCGGCACGGTGTCCGAACTCGACTCCGTGCAGGCTCAGTCGCTCATGCTCGACACGGAGTCGCAGATCCCCGCGCTGGAGGCGAGCATCCGCCAGACGCGCATCGCCCTGTGTGTATTGATGGGCATGCCGCCGCAGGACATCACGCAGCTCGTGGGCGAAAAACGTGCCATTCCGGTCCCGCCCGAGACCGTCTCGCTGGGCGTGCCTGCCGAGCTTCTCCGCCGCCGGCCGGACATCCGCCGGGCCGAGCGGCTCCTGGCGGTGCAGAGCGCCAACATCGGCATCGCCGTGTCTGATCTGCTGCCCCGCTTCTCCCTGGTCGGAGATGTCGGGCTCTCGTCGGAGCATTTCTCCGACCTGTTCCGGGGGAGCAGTTTCCAGGCGTTCGTCGGGCCGTCCTTCCGCTGGGCGATTCTGAACTACGGCCGGATCATCAACAACGTCCGCGTCGAGGATGCGGCCTACCAGGCGCTGATCAGCGAGTACGAGAACCTGGTGCTTCGGGCCCAGGGCGAGGTGGAGACGGCCATGGCCGGCCTCGTCGGCGCTCAGCGTCAGATCACCTCGCTGGCCGGGAGCGTGCAAGCGGCCACCCGTGCGGTGCAGCTTGCCGAAACGCAGTATCGGGGCGGCATCGCCGACTACACCCGCGTCCTGAACACCCAGGAATTCCTCATCACCGAGCAGTCGCGCCTGATCAGCACGCGCGGATCGGCCGCTCAGAGCCTCGTCACGCTGTACCGGGCCCTGGGCGGAGGCTGGGAGCTCCGCGGATCGCAGCAACTTGTGCCCGAGGACATCAAGGATCAGATGCGCGAGCGCACGTGGTGGGGCAGCGGGCTCGACGCCGACCGATTCGAGATCACGCCGGCGACGCAGGCGGCCGAGTAGGGCGGTGCTGCGGATCGCGAAAAAAGGGATTGCCGATTGCACGGGCCGCAGCTTCTCAAGAATGCGCCGTTCAGAACGGGATTCGCCAAGTAGGAACGCAGAATGATCGAAGCTGTCGAACAGGGTGGCATGGGCAGCGTACTCGCTGCCCGTGTCTTGTGCGCACGGGCATTGAGTACATTGCCCATGCCACCACGGGTCAATCCTTCTGCGCTCCTGTTTGGCAGGCGGAGACGTATATGTCGAAACGCGACAAAGAAGAGGACGACTGTGAACAGGCCGGCACGTCGGCGGACGGCGAGAAACTGAAACGCAAAGCGTTCGAGAAGGAACTGCGTCGCCTTCAGGCCGAACTGTGCCGGCTCCAGGACTGGGTCCGACACAAGGGGCTTCGCGTCATCCTCGTGTTTGAAGGGCGCGACGCCGCCGGCAAGGGCGGCACGATCAAGGCCATCACCGAGCGCGTGAGCCCGCGCGTCTTTCGCGTCGTCGCGCTGCCGGCCCCGTCGGACCGCGAAAAGACCCAGCTCTACCTCCAGCGCTACATTCAGTACTTTCCGGCGGCGGGCGAAATCATCATCTTCGACCGGAGCTGGTACAACCGCGCCGGTGTGGAGCACGTTCTGGGGTTCTGCACGAAGGAGCAGCATCGGACCTTCCTGGAGCAGTGCCCGGTGTTCGAGAAGTACATCGTCAACGCCGGCATCCATCTCATCAAATACTGGCTCGAGGTGGGCAACAAGGAGCAGGCCCGGCGGTTCGAAGCCCGCATCGAAGACCCCCTGCGCCAGTGGAAGCTCAGCCCGACCGATCTCGAGTCGCGACGGCGCTGGTACGATTACTCCCGCGCCCGCGACATGATGCTCGAGGCCACCGACACCGACTATGCTCCCTGGCACATCGTGTCCTCCGACGACAAGAAACGCGCCCGGTTGAACCTCATCGCGCATCTCCTGTCGCTGATCCCCTACAGGGATGTCCCGCGCGACAAGGTGAAGCTGCCGAAGCGATCGGATGAAGACGAATACGACGATCAGACAAGCCTGGAGGGGAGGCGGTTCATCCCGCAGCGATACTGAAACCAGGCCATTTCCGATCGTTGATTTGCGACTCCCGATTTGAAGGTCCCGCATCGCAACAATCGGCAATCGACAATTGAAAGGAACTCACTGCATGCGAATCACCCCGTACGGCGCCGTAGGCGAGGTGACCGGGTCCAGCTATCTCATCGAGACCGCCGAAGCGAAGGTCCTCGTCGATTTCGGCATGTTCCAGGGCCGCGAGGGCAAGGGCGACAAGAACCGGGACCTGCGCGGACTGGATCCGCAGAATCTTGATGCGGTCGTCCTGACCCACGCTCATCTGGACCACTGCGGGCGGTTACCGCTGCTCACGCGGGGCGGCTACGAGGGAAAGATCCACACGACGCCGGCCAGTGTCGACCTGGCCGAGTTGATCCTGATGGATTGCGGCCACATTCAGGAGTCCGACGCAGCGCGGCATAACCGAAAGGCCGAGCGCTCCGGCCGGCCGCTGATCGAACCCCTCTACAAGCAGGCTGATGTCGAGCCGACCCTCAGACTCTTCGCGCCGCTGATACACGGCAAGAGGCGCGAGATCGCCTCCGGCGTCGAGATCCGCTTCACCGAGGCGGGACACATCCTCGGCTCGGCCAGCGTGGAGTTCAGAATCCGCGAGAAGGGCGCCGAGCACACAGTGGTGTTCTCCGGCGACATCGGCCGCAGCAACATGCCGCTGCTCCCCGACCCCGCGCCGTTCGAGCACGCCGATCTGTTGTTCATGGAATCCACCTACGGCGATCGCGACCACCGCTCAATCGAGGATACCGTCAAGGAACTCAAGGAGCTGTTCCACCTCGCCAACCAGCACCGGGCCCGTGTGCTGATCCCCGCATTTGCCGTCGGGCGCTCGCAACTCATCCTGTATTACCTGGCGATGATGAACAAAGAGGGCGCGGGGTTTGACTTCCCCGTGTATCTCGACAGCCCCATGGCCGTCAAGGCCACCATGCTCTACCGCAAATTCGTCAGCCACCTCGACGCGGAGGGCCGGGGCATCGTCTCCCGGGAGGAGATCAAGCGCTGCCTGAGCGGCCTGAAGCCCACGCCGACCGCCGAGGAGTCCCGTGCGATCAATGAAGCCCCTCACCAGTGCGTGATCATCGCCGGCTCGGGCATGTGCGACGCCGGCCGCATCCAGCACCATCTCAAGAACAACCTGCACCGCAAGGGCGTCGGCGTGCTCATGACCGGTTTCATGTCGTACGGCTCACTCGGCCGCCGGCTGGTCGAGGGGGCCCAGGCCGTGCGAATTCACGGCGAGGAGGTGCTGGTTCGAGCACGCGTTGTCACGCTGGGAGGGTTCTCCGGCCATGCCGGACAGGGCGAATTGCTCGACTGGTTCAAACCGATGTCCGGCTCACGGCCGCGCGTCATCCTGACGCATGGCGAGGATCGCCAGCGCAAAGCCCTGCGTGACAAGCTCAGCAGCTCGTTCGGCGCGGCCGCCGAAGTGCCATCTGCCGGCAGCGTCATCGAGTTCGCCGGGCGCGCCCCCGCCGGGCGAGCCTCGAAAATCCGGGTTCCCGAGATCAGCGGCGGCAGGAAACTGGCGGCCGCACCCGAAACCGCGGCGGCACAGGACGGCCGGACGCTGGATCAGTGGGCGAAAGACTGGCAGTCACTCTGGACCCAAAGCGGCCAGGCCGACTTCCTCAGCCCGTCGAGCCGCCAGGGCGCATCGCGCGGCGAGGGCGAGGAGCGTTTGTTCCTCACTGCGCCGCGAGGTCCGCAGGCGGAGAAGGCACGGCTGGCACGGATCATGCACGAATTCGAAACCGGTTTCCGGCGATTGAGCGGCGTGGGGCCGTGCGTCACCGTGTTTGGATCGGCGCGTTTCCCAGAGACGCACCGCTACTATCAGTTGGCCCGTGACGTCGGCGGTTCACTGGCCCGTGCCGGCTTCACCGTGCTCACCGGCGGAGGGCCGGGCATCATGGAGGCGGCCAACCGCGGGGCGAAAGAGGCCGGCGGACGCAGCCTCGGCTGCAACATCATCCTGCCGCACGAGCAGAAAGCCAACCCGTACGTCGACGAATTCATCGAGTTCAAATACTTCTTCATCCGCAAGGTCATGCTCGTCCGCTACTCCTGGGCGTTCGTCATCATGCCCGGCGGGTTCGGTACGCTCGACGAGTTGTTCGAGGCCGTCACGCTGATCCAGTGCCGAAAGATCGGACCGTTCCCGGTGGTTCTCGTCGGACGCGATTTCTGGAAGGGGATCGGAGACTTTTCGCGGTTCATGCTGAACCAGGGTGTCATCTCGCCGGAAGACACGTCGTTCGCCATCGCCACCGATTCGGCCCACGAAGCGGCCCAGTTGATTGTGAGCAGCTTTCCGGATGAAGCCCGCAGTCAATTGCAGGCTTTGCGATCGGGTGAAACCGGACCGCGCGGGGCCCGCTCGAAGCGCGCGTTAATACCGAGACCACGCGGCTGACGGAACAGCGATCATGGGGCAGCCGCAGGTTGAACCACTGGCCGGAGGAATCACATGAGCCTGTCGTCTGATCTGCACTTGCGCCATCTGCTCCGGATCGGCGCGGTGGGTGTTATGCTGCTGTGCGCCTGCCAGCCCCCTGAACAGCCGCCGCCCGAAGAGCCCCCGCCTCCGGAACCCGACAGCGGCCTGACCGGTGATTACGTCGGTTCAAGCGTGTGCTACGCGTGTCACCCCAGAACGCACGACGAATGGATTCTGACCGCCCACGCCCGCGCGTTCACCACCCTTCAGGAGCTGGGTCAGGATGAGAACCCGGTGTGCCTCGGTTGCCATGTGACGGGATACGGCAAGGCCGGTGGCTACGTCGATCGGATCACGACGCAATCCCTGGCCGGCGTCGGGTGCGAGGGCTGCCACGGACCGTCCCGCGCGCACCGCGAAAACGTGTCCGACAAATCGCTCAGGCCTCCCGTCAACATCGCCGCGGAGGTCTGCTCGCAATGCCACAACAGTTATCATCATGAAGTCTATAGCGAATGGGCCTCGAGCCGGCATGGCCGGGTCACCCCATCGCTGGCCGCTTCATTCGCGGACGGACGGAGCCTCAACTCGTGCGGCACGTGCCACTCCGGTGATTTCCGGCACGCGTCGGTCATCCAGGGCCAGGAAGATATACCGGACACGATGCTCGAAGGCGTCGCTGCGGAGGACATGAATGCCGTCACCTGCGCTATTTGTCATGACCCGCACGCAAATACGGGCAATGACCCCGCCGCTCCGGCCGGCCACGACTGGCAGCTCCGCTACCCTGTGACGACATTCCCTGAGCTCAGCAACAGCCTGGCCGATACGACCAATCCCGCCCGCTTCGAAGGCTGCGGCCAATGTCACCACACGCGGGAAAGCGTGTGGACGGATACGTCACGCGGTCCTCACCAGAGTGTGCAGGCCAATTTCTACCTCGGCGAGATGCCGGCGCCCGATGGCCAGGCGCCGCCGGTCCCGAACAACCGGAGTGAGCATCGCTTCGTGTTCAAACAGTGCGTGACCTGCCACGCGGAGCCGCAGGGTTCGATCGTGGATGTCGGCGTGCCGATGACGCATGCGAAGCATTCATTTCGCGTCGCCAACTACGGCGGATGCTCGGCGGCCGGTTGTCATCCCACACCGGAAAGCGCCTTAGCGGATCGTCTCTCGCTCAAGGACGAGATCGAGGAGGGGCTCAACCGCATCGCCAGACGGCTGGGTGACCCGACTGACTGGGACTACACCAACAACGGTGGCCCTCCTGAATCGGAGCAGGCCGCCCTGCCGGATCAGATCAAGAAGGTGAGATATATGTACTACTATCTGCAAGCAGATGGTAGCGACGGCGTACACAATCCAGGCTACGCCCGTGCGATTCTCCTGAGCAGCGATGCACTGCTCGACGAGATCGGAAGATAATCCGTTCGCATCGTGACCCAGAATGAGGCACCTGACCGGACGCCGCATCCGCTGTATCCAATGGGACAAAGCATATTCACTCGCGAATGAATGACACGAGAGAACCGACATCGGGAAGATTCAGAGTTTCAGCGGAACAAGCCAGGGAGAAACAACATGCACAGCCGAACTTCCAAGCGCTCTTGCGATACCCTGCTGCCTCCGGGCGCTGATCCGGGACTCGTTCCGTCCCGGCTTCAGACGGCAGACTCGCCTCAAGGCATCGGGAAGGCAGCCTCCGTACGGGTGATTCTTCACTGGGCGCTGATCGGGGGACTCGTGGCGGTTCTGGCGGGCTGCCGCGCCCACCCGGCGAGCCTGGCCATCACGCTCGTCGGAGACGCCATCAACGACAGCGACGTTCAGAGCCGGAGTCCGGAGCTGATCGGCCGTCCGCCGGCCGCCGCCGATACGATGTTCGGCCCGCGGCTCGACAGTCTGCGAACACTGGACGGCACGAAAACGCTGGCTGTCTATCCGGTTCGAGGTGATGCACTCAGCAAAAGCCGCTGGGTGGTGGAGATCGAGAACCAGCGGATCACCGCTCTGTCGAAAGCGCTGCGCCAGGCGGACGGCGCGGAGGACGTCATCAAGGAGGCCCTGCTCCAGGAGAAACTGATCGGCAGATCGCCGGAGCAGTTCAGGGCGGAGCCGGGTTTCGACCAGCCCGTGCTCACCGCCAGCCGTGAATCCACGTATACCCTCGTGCGATTGTACGACGTGCGCAACTGGACGAATCTCCGGGGCGCACGCTACTGTGTTCTGGAATTCGACCCGCAGAACCGCTGCCGCGAGGTTCGGCTCGTGGGTATCGATTCCTCCAGCACGACCCATCCGGCGACCGCGACACGACCGGGCAATCAGTGAGGAGGCAGCCATGAGAACCGTTTCGTCGCAGCAGACGCATACACCTCTACGTGCGGCTCAGGTATCGGTCCTATCGTGCATCATGCTGGCCGGCGGCTGCGGTCGGGCGATCCTCTCCTGCGACGACGCGGTCCTCAACCGGGATGGATCGATGGCATTGCGGGCGTTCGTCGAGCGGAAGGCCATGAAGGGCGTCCGCGCTGACATTGAGGGCCACCCGGTCAGGTTCCATGTGAACGGCACGCAGATCGGTCAGGTGGAGACCGACAATGACGGCATCGCCACGCTGATGCATCAGGTTCAGGGGACTCCTCCTTCCAGCTATGCGGCGGAGACCGTGATCGACGGTCAGACGCTGCGTGACGAGCGGCCCGTGTTCCGCCTACGCCCGGAGCCGCGCGTGGCGATCATCGTGGACATCGATGGGACGGTCTGCGATACCAGCCGCAGCGGGGCCACCTTCGGATCACGTGATACCAGGTCCAAACCGATTGAAGACTCCACCCTGGTGATTCACAAGCTGATCGCCACGTATGACGTCGTCTTCCTGACCGGCCGGCCGCGCATTCTCCTCGACAAGACGCGCCTGTGGGTCAAGGACCACGAGTTTCCGGATGTACCGCTCTTTGCGGCACCCGGTTTGCGCGAGGCGATGAAGCCGGGTGAATTCAAGAGCCAGATCATCGCCCGGGCCAGGCAGCGTTTCCCCGAGGTGCTCGTCGGTATTGGCGATCTGGCGACCGACGCCTATGCCTACGGGGCCAACGGCATGCTGGCCATCATCGTCGGCCAGGAACCTGACGAGGACTACGGCGGCCACGCCATTCAGATCGCAAGCTGGAAGCTGCTCGACCGGTTCTTCGAGGCCAACCAGGAGATCCTCACCGATCCCGACCGGCTGCGGAAGATCATTCAGGAAGGCGGCATGCTGAACATGCCGGTGGTCCCCTGGCGCTATTGAGGGACGCTGGACTGACCAGCGGCTGGTTCACAAGCTGGTGTGGCACCGTCGTCAGGCCGGTGGGTGTGACACGGGCCTGCTTCGCCGGAGCAAGCGTCTCGCCCGTGCAGGATGTGAAACAGCTTCCAGGGTACGTGCGCTGGGAATGAGGTGCTGCGCGAGGGTGGTTGACGCCCAATCCGACTTCCCAGCTTGTGCGCGCGTATTCCCGTCAGAGGCGGTCAGGAGTGTCTGCATGGTGTGATGTCGTGGAGAATGCGGACATGGCGGCGGAGCTGCATTCGGACCGGAGGAAATCCGCATGAGCGATTTTCAACTGCTCGAACTGGTCCCCCTGTGGGTCATCCTTCTGGGCAGCGTGGCTATCGTCCTGGCCTGCATCCGGGGAGGGGTTCGCTTCGCTCGAATGCGGGCCGGGAAGGAGGGGGAACACGACGAAGGGCCGATCGGCTCCATCGTCGGCGCCACGCTGGCTCTGCTCGCCTTCATGCTGACTTTCACTTTCGGCATTGCCGCCAGCCGGCGCGAAGCCCGCCGGGATCTGCTGCTGGAGGAGGTCACCGCGATCGGAACCACTTTCCTGCGGGCCGGCCTGATTCCCGAGCCGCACCGCACCGAGGCCCGTACGCTGCTGCGGTCCTATGTCGACCTGCGTCTGGACGCATACGATCATCCCGAGCGGCTGCCGGCCGCGATCCGGGAATCCGAGAACCTGCAGAGGCAACTGTGGAACCACGCCGTCTCTCTGGCGGATGCCGACCTCAGGAATCCGGACATCGCTGCGCTGTTTGTGGAATCTCTGAACCAACTGATCGAGCTGCAGGGGAAGCGCGTCACAGTGGCGAGGTATCGGATTCCCAGCGTGGTCTGGGTGGTGTTCGCCGTACTCACTATTCTCTCGATGACCGCGGTGGGCTACCAGTTCGGCCGATCGGGCAGGGGCAGCTTCCACCTGCATCTGGTCCTGGCTGTGTGCTTTTCGATGGTTGTGTTTCTGATCGCCGATCTGGACCGGGCCGCGGAAGGATGGCTCAAGCTGAGCAACCAGCCCATGACGGAACTCCGAAGGCAGATGGAGTAGCCGCCAGACGGCAACTCGGAGGAGAAATGGTGTGCCGCCGAGGAGCGTGACTCTCGCCAGGAACCGAGTGAGGGACTCACGTCGATGAGACGCATGGATGTGAAGCCTGGCCGTGCGAATGGCCGATCGCCGCTCCTGCCGGTTGTCCAAACGCTGCGCGCGTATCCGCGTGAGTGGCTGGCATCCGACCTGTTCGCGGGTTTCAGCGTCTGCATCGTCATGATTCCATCCGTGATCGCGTACGCGGAGCTGGCGGGCCTCACGCCGGTTCACGGACTGTATGCCGCGCTGGCGGGCATGATCGGCTATGCCGTGTTTGCCAGTTCGCGCCACGTCATCGCCGGTCCCGATGCGGCGATCACACTGCTGGTCGCGTCGGCGGTCGGCCCCCTGGCGGGCGGCGACGCCGCGCGGGCGGCCGTGCTGGCGTCCATGACGGCGCTGCTCTGCGGCGTCTTCATGCTGCTGGCGGCGTACCTGCGCGCCGGCGTGCTGGCCGATCTTCTTTCGAAACCCGTGCTGGTGGGCTATCTGACCGGCGCCGCTCTGATTCTGGTGTCCACCCAGTTGCCCAAGCTGTTTGGCATTCACGCCAGCGAGAGCGATTTTTTTCCGTTGCTCGCGGAAATCGTTCGCCGACTTGGCGAAACGCATCTGCTGACGTTCGCCATCGGAGCGGGGTTGACCGCCGTATTCGCTCTGCTGCGCCGCTTTGCGCCACGCGTGCCCGCCGCGCTGGCGGTCTTCGTCGTCGCGCTCCTGATTTCGGTGTTCTTCGATCTCGAGAGCCGGGGCGTGAAAGTGATCGGAGACGTGCCGCGCGGCCTGCCGGGGCTGTACCTGCCCCGCGTGGGCTGGAGTGATGTCCAGGTCCTCGTCCCCGCGGCCGCAGGCATCGTCATGCTCGCCTTTCCGGAAGGTGTTCTGCTGGCGCGGGCGTTCGCCGCGAAAAACCGGTACGACATCCGGCCGAATCAGGAGCTGGTCGCCCTGGCCGCGTCCAACCTGGCGGCCGCGCTCTTCCAGGGGCTCCCCTCGGGCGCCAGTCAATCCCGAACGACGATCTGCGACGCCGCCGGGGGCAGATCGCAACTCGTCAGCCTGGTCTCCGCGGGCGCTTTGGCGCTGTTTCTGCTCTTCCTGACCCCGCTGCTGCGCGCCCTGCCAGCCGTGACCCTGGCCTCGATTCTGGTTTCTGCTGGTACGCACCTGATCGACCTGAACGACTACCGTCTGCTCTGGAAGGTCAGCCGCCGCGGCTTTTCGCTGGCCCTGCTGGTGGTTGCGGGGGTGCTGGTGGTGGGCGTGATCCCGGGGATCCTGATCGGAGTGACGGCGTCGCTGATCTATGTGCTGGCCCGGCTGGTGCGTCCGATGGACGTCGTGCTGCGCCCGATGCCTGGAACCGGGCGGTTTCACGACCTGGGTGAGACGCCGGAGACCGAGACCGTTCCCGGTCTCATCGCGTATCGGTTCTATGCGCCGCTGTTTTTTGCGAATGCCGAATACTTCGTGCAGCGCACCCGCGAGCTCATCGCCGCCAGCCCGAATCCGGTGCGCTGCTTCGTCGTCGATATGCAGGCGGTGTGGGACATCGACATCACTGCGGCGGATACGTTCGCCCGTCTCGTGAAGGAGCTGCGGGGCAGCGGCGTCACCCTGGTCATCGCGCGGGCCAACCGGCCGCTCCGCGAGAAGCTGGAGCGGATCGGGCTCAAGGAGCAGCTCCCCGAGGTGACCTACTACCCATCCGTGCACTCAGCGATCGAGGCCTTTCAGCGCGGCGGCGGTGCGGCGCCCGGCTCTGCCCGCGGCGACGGGCCCCCGATCGCCGGTTAGAATCGGAGCCGATGCAGATGGACACTCCTGATTCCACGCAAGAGTCAACCGCACCGCACACGGGCGGCGATCGGATCATCGTCCTGCTCATCGACGATCAGGCGATCGTCGGGCATGCCGTCCGGCAGATGCTCGCCCCGGAGACCGACATCCAGCTTCACTTCTGCCAGGACCCGTGCAAGGCCGTCGAGATGGCTAACCGGCTCAGTCCGACCGTGATCCTGCAGGACCTGGTCATGCCCGAGATCGACGGCCTGACCCTCCTGAAGTTCTTCCGGGCCAATGCGGCGACGCGGGAAGTGCCGATGATCGTGCTTTCGAGCAAGGAAGAGCCGGTCATCAAGGCGCAGGCGTTCGGGCTGGGGGCCAATGACTATCTGGTCAAACTCCCCGACCGCATCGAGCTGGTCGCCCGGATCCGCCATCACTCGCGGGGCTACGTCGCGCAGCTCCAGCGCAACGAGGCCTACCGCCAGCTCGCCGAGAGCCAGCGCCAGCTCGCCGAAGAGATTGCCCAGGCCGCGAAATACGTGCAGTCGCTCCTGCCGCCGCCGTTGAAGGAGGGGCCGGTGCGGATCGAATGGCGTTTCATCCCCTCCACGCAGCTCGGCGGCGACGCGTTCGGCTACCACTGGCTCGACAGAACGCACCTGGCGATCTACCTGCTCGACGTGAGCGGCCACGGCGTGGGGTCATCGCTGCTGGCGGTCTCGGTGCTGAACGTGCTCTCGCACCGCAGTCTCCCACAGACGGACTTCTATGACCCGGCCGCCGTCATGCAGGCTCTCAGCCAGGTCTTCGAGATGAAGCGCCATGGCGGCAAGTATTTCACGCTATGGTACGGCGTGTACGACGTCACGAGCCGCAGGCTGGTCTTCAGCGGGGGAGGCCATCCGCCGGCATTGCTCGTTCATGGGGCGACCGCCAGCCAGGCCCGGCTGCAGGAACTCCAGCCGGACGGGCCGATCATCGGGCTGGGCGCCATGCTGCCGTTTGCGAACCTGACCGTCGATGTCGAGCCCTTCGCCCGGCTGCTGCTCTACAGCGACGGCGCCGTCGAAATCGCCCGGCCGGACGGAGAGATGTCCACTTACGACGAATTCACCGCCTTCGTGACCGAGCGCAGAACGCAGGACGATCTGATGGAGCCCGTACTCCAGCGAGCAAGGGAGGTCGGGGGGAAGGAGATCCTCGCCGACGATTGCAGTCTCATGCAGATCGAGTTCCAGGCTGCGTGAGGGGAGACACGAGACGTCAGACGTGAGATGTGACGCATGAAACGTGCGCAGATCTGAACGTCTCATGTCTCACTTCTCACGTCTCATTCCCTCATCGTGCTGCGGCTTTCGATAGAGCATCACTTTCCCCACCTTCACGTCCTGCATCCGGTCTTCGATGCCGTAAAGGCTCTCGGCCGAGCCGAGGGCCAGCCAGCCGCCGTCATGCAGCGTGGAGTAGAGCGTCTGGCAAACCTTCCGGCGCGTCGGCTCGTCGAAGTAAATCAGGACGTTGCGGCACAGAATCACGTCGAACGCGCCCAGATCCGCAGGCGGATGCAGCAGGTTCAACCGGCGGAACTGGATCATGCGCTGCAGCGGGTCGGTCACGGCCCAGCGGTCGCCGTGAAGCTTGAAGTGACGCCCCAGCACGCCCTCGGAGAGACCCCGGGCCACCTCGGACCGGCTGTACCGGCCGGCCTGAGCCTTTTCCAGCGCCTCCGCCGAGATGTCGCTCGCCAGGATGGTGAACTGTCCTTCGTGAAGCCCCTGCGAGAGGTTCGATTCGATGAGATCGCGAACCAGCATGGCCAGGCTGTACGCCTCCTGCCCGGTCGATGCGCCTGCCGACCAGAGCCGGATCCGGTGACGCTTGCCGCCGGAACTCTTCAGCCGGGCGACGCATTCGGGCAGGACGTGCTGGCTGAGCGCCTGAAAGAACGCGTGATCCCGGAAGAAGCTGGTTTCCTTGGTTGTGATGGCCTCGATAATGGCATCGTGCAGACGGGGCTGCTCGCGCATCTGAAGCCGCTGGAGCAGGCCTTCAAAGCCGTTCAGTTCAAAGCGCCGCACCACCGGTCCGAGGCGATGGCGAACCAGGTACATCTTGTCCGGGCCGACAACCAGGCCGCAGAGCCGATGGATCCAGTCGGCGAGTTCTCCGAAAGTCTGCGGCGTGAGTTCCATCAGGCCCCCGAGCCGCCGCGCGACGCAACATCCGCCACCGCCCGGGCGATCTGATCGAGCGGCAGCACCTGGTCAGCCAGGCCCTCTTCAACCGCACTGCCGGGCATGCCCCACACGACGCTGGTGGCCTCGTCCTGGGCGATGATGTGTCCGCCACCGCGGCGGATCGCCCCCAGCCCGGCGGTTCCGTCCCGGCCCATGCCGGTCAGAATGAGGGCGACGACTTCACTGCGCAGCACGGCCGCCGCCGAACGGAACAGCACATCCGCCGACGGGCGGCAGCCGTTTTCGGGCGGCTGATCCGTGACGCCCGCAATCGGTGCGGCGGCCGATCCGCGGAGCACCAGGTGGCGTCCGCCGGGCGCGATGTAGACGCAGCCGTTCTGAAGCGGCATGCCGTCGCCCGCCTCGATCACCGTGCGGCCGGTCTGGCGGCTGAGCGACTCGGCCAGCGAGCGCGTGAAATCAGGCGGCATGTGCTGAACGATGAGCACCGGCAGGTCCAGCAGGTTGCACAGCTCGGGCAGCAACGTCGAGAGCGCCCGCGGGCCGCCGGTGGACACGCCGATCACGACCGCGCGGATCCCGCCGGCGCGTCTGCCGGGTGGCGCCGGGCTGAGACGCGGAACGGGCGGCGGCGTCACCGCGGTCGCGGCCGAGGCAGACCGGCGGTAACGTCGGGCGCAGGCGCGGATCTTACCCACCAGTTCGTCGCGCAGTGTGGCAAGATTCACCTCCTGCGACGGGCCCGACGGCTTGGTCACGAAGTCGAACGCGCCCGCCTCGAGCGCCTTCACCGTCACATCCGCGCCGCGGCGGGTGAACGCGCTGACCATGATGATGCCGATGGCCTCGTCCGCCGGCCGGCCGGCGTTAAGCTGCTGAATCTGCTCCAGCGTGGCCAGACCGTCCATCCCCGGCATCTCGACATCGAGCGTGACGACATCGGGGCGCTTGGCGCGGATGAATTCCAGGGCCTTGGCGCCGCTGAAGACCGAGCCGACCACCTCGAGGTCCGCCTCACCTCGCAGCGATTCCTCGAGCGCAGCGCGGAACAGGCGCGAGTCGTCGACGATCAATACGGTAATCGGTTCAGGCATTTCTTGACCTGCAGCACTTCCGACGTACGTCAGAGCAGCCTCCGCGTGCGTCGTGTACGCATTCAGAGCGCCCCGAATGGACCCCGAAGCGCAAGCGAGGGGTTTCACACGATCGCGTGACCCTCGCACGAACCCCTCGCTCGCGCTTCGGGCTCCACGGCCGCCACGGGCTTCGGCCGTGAACTCAGCCGAACGGGGGCGGCCGCTACATCGTGGCTCGCTGGCCATCCGTATTGAAGCGTGCGACGCTCCGCTGCAGCTCCGCGGCGAGTTCCCTGAGCTGCCGCGACGCCTCGTTCACCTGCGTCGAGCTCGCGCTGTTCTGACGCGTCGCTTCACTGACACCGTGGATGTTCGAGGAGATGATCTCCGCCGCCCTGGCCGCTTCCGCCGCGTTGCGCGACACGTCCGTCGCCGCCTTCGACACTTCGGCGGTGTTGGACGACACGTCATTGGCTCCCTTGGCCACCTCGGCGATCGAGCGGGCGATGTTGTCGACGCCCTTTCTCGCCCCGGCCACATCCGAGGCGATCTGATTCGCGGTCTGCGTCTGCTGGTCGACAGCTTCGGAGATCCGGGCTGCCGAGACATTCACCTCGCCGACGAAGCGGGCAACTTCCTCGATGACTTTGACCGCCTCGCACGTGCTCGATTGGACGCTTTCGATCTTACGGGCGATCTCCTCGGCAGACTGGGCGCTCTGGCCGGCCAGTTCCTTGACTTCCGCGGCGACGACGGCAAACCCCTTGCCCGCCTCGCCCGCCGAGGTGGCCTCGATCGTGGCATTGAGCGCCAGCAGGTTCGTTTGGAGGGCAATCGACTTGATCACGTCGGTCACCTTCGTGATTTCGCCGGCGGCCTGGCTGAGCTGCTGCATCGCCCGATTGGCGGCGGCGGCCATGTCACGCGCCTGCTGCGTCATCTGCGAACCCTGGCGGGCGTCGCGGGCCACTTCCTGCAGGCTGGCCGTGATTCTCGCGATGGCGTCCGTCACGGACCCGACACGGCGGCTCGCTTCGTCCGCGGTGGCGGAGATGTTACCGACGTTCACCGAAACCTCTTCGCTGGCCGACGAGATGCCTGCGATGTTCACGCTCATCTCCTCGGCGGCGGCGGCCATTCCGGAGATGTTGGACGAGGTCTGCTCGGTCCCTGCCGCCACGGATTCGGCCTGCGTCGTCATCTCCTGGCTCTGCGAGAGGAGGTCATGCGACACATCCGACAATTCACCCGCGGATTCGCCGAGCCGACCGGCAACCGTGCGAATCTGCCTCACGACCTGGCAGATGGATTCGGCCATGCTGTCCGACGCCGCCGCCAGACGGCCGATCTCATCACGGCGGTTCAGGCTCATCCGCCGCGTCAGATCGCCCGCGGCAATCGCCTGAAACACCTGTACGCCTTCCTCCACCGGCTTCGTGATCGAGCGGATCATCAGCATGGCGAGCAGCAGTGCGATCAGGCCCCCGACCACAGCGGTCCAGGTGATGACCGTCCGGCCCATGCCCAGGGCGTCGGCCAGTTCGCTGCTTTCCGTCTCGAGGTCCTGCCGGAGGAGCTTCACCAGCTCAGCAAGCGTGTCATCGCATCGATCCGCGAATTCCACCGTCTTCGTAACCGTCAGATCGCGGGCGTAAGCATCTGAGTTGGTATGCGAGAGATCCTGGATCCGCGTCACCTGTGGCTTGAGCGATTCGAGAGAGGCGAGTACCGAGGCGCCCCGCGAGCGTTCGGCCTCGCTCAGCAGAACCGACAGCCGCCGGAGACTCTCCTGGACGGCGATGATTCTCGGGCGCAGTTCTGCGTCCATCCGGACCTTTTCTTTTTCATCCGCCGCGTCCAGATGAAGATCCACGTGGTACAGAAGATCATACAGCCGTCCGATCAGTTGCTGGCCCGCCATCGCCGCCGGCCGCGGCGAGGCCGGCAGCGTCGTCGGAGACGGGCCTTCGGCCCCCGGTTCGCTCAGGCTGGCCACGAACTCCTCCGCGTCGTGAGCCCGCTGATGCAGCTCCTTGTTCAGAACGCCCTTGCCCTCCACGTTGGCCTTCTGCACGGCCAGGCGAAGAACCTCCTTCTGGTTCTTCTCAAATTCCTCGATGGCCCGGTCCAGATCCGAGAGGGCCTTTCCTTCTGACTTCCCAGCGTCCGCGCCCAGCAGCTTTCTCAGCCCGTCGCGAGACTCTTTCACGCTGCTGAGGCTTTTCCGCGCCGTGTCGGCGAACTCGCTCGCGCGGGCCTTGTCTTCGATCAGGACGGCGTTCTTCTCGGCACGGACCGCCAGCAGGAAATCGCGGCGGGCCATCGCCGCCAGCGCAGTCTCTTCGATCGTCTGGTCCACCAGCGATCCGAACCGGGCGAGACTGCTCAACTGCTTCAGTCCCGTGACGGCCAGCGTCACCGTCGTCGCCAGCAGGATGAGGACCATGATCGTCATTTTCGCGGCCAGGGGCAGATTCTTCACCGCATCATCTCCTGCACGAATCTTGCGTGCGTCTCAGGTTCTCCGACAGTGTGATCGCACCTCTGTAGCAGCCGCCCCCTGTGGCGGCCGGGTCCGCCGAAGGCGGACGAGAGCCGGCGTTCCATAGCCTGGCGACGGCTGCGCCGCCGTGCGGCCGCCACAGGGGGCGGCCGCTTCACAACCATCGCTGTCGGACTCATCATCCGGGCAATCGCTTCACTTCATCAAACCGCTCAGCGCTTCAACAATCCTCGCGGCGTCGATGATCGTCATCAGCTCGCTTTCCAGCTTGCAGACGCCCGCCGTTACGTCCAGCGCACGCTCACCCGATGCATCGTCGCCCGTCGCCGCAGTTGCCGCCGGGGCTCCTTCGATCTGATTGACGTCCACATGAATGATGTCACCGCCATGTTCAACCAGGATCCCCAGATCTTCGGCCACATCCGGCTTCACAACGATCAGCCGGCTCTCGGCGGTGCACTCGGCCGGCTCGAGCCCCAGGAGCGGCCGCACGTCAACGACCAGGTAGATCCGGCTTCGCAGGTTGGTCAGACCGCGGATCGCCGGAGGAGCCTGCGGCACAGCCGTGCAGTCTACCTGCGTGCTGACCTCACGGACCTGCGTAGCATCGATACCGTACAGCCGCCCCTGCGTGCGGAAGCTGCAGAACAGCCGGGTCGAGATGTCGGCGGCGAGCTCATTCATGAGCGTTGCTCAACAACTGTCGGAGCACTTCGTCAGCCAGCCCACGGTCTATTGCGTAGCCCGCTCCTGGTCCGGCGGCCACGCTTCCTTGGACAGCACGCTCCTGGTCTGGCAGCCACCGTTCCTTGGACAGCCCGCTCCGTCAGCGGACGTTTCCAGCCGCGGAGCGGCGTAAGGTGGTAGCCCATGGCGCAAGCCATGGGGACGGCGAGCTGTACATGACTCAGCCCCGGAGGGGCGAAAGAAACCGCGCGGAGGCTTTGTATCGCGACATCCGGGGCTCAGGCTCCCGCGCCTCCATACTTTCCGGGGCTGACGCCCCGGGCTACCGCCTTACGCCCCTGCCGGGGCTTTCCGATACCTCACTCGGGAAGCGATCGACCCACCCAGCTACGATGAGTCGCTCCGCTTCATCCTCCCGCATCACGCGACGGGACGCGTCAACGGACTTCCTGACACTGCGATCCCCGTCGATCGTGGGCGCTCGATCAGCCCGGCCACGCAGGACAGGAACCCTGCGCGGTCCAGCTTGATCTCATACGCGTCAAATCCGGCATGCAGCGCCCGCTCTCGATTCTCTTGTCCACCGAGCGTGGTCAATGCCAGCAGCGGCAACCCGGCCAGAGCCGGGTCTTCGCGCACGCGGCGCGCAAACGTGAGCCCGTCCATCACCGGCATCTCGATGTCCGTGACCACCAGGTCGAATGACATTTCCGCCAGTCGATCCAGCGCATCACGGCCGTGCGTCGCCACCATCACCTCGTAACCGGCACTCTCGAGATGCGTCCTGATCAACTGCCGGAAAAACTGCGTATCGTCCACCACGAGTATGCGTTTCCGGAGACCGCCAGGCAACGCCGGCCGGGGAACACCCATCGCCTGATCCCACATCTCCAGCAGCCGGTCCATGTCCAGGAACACCGCGATGTGCCCATTGATCAGCGTCGATCCCAGCACGCCGTCCCCCTGATACGCCTGCGTGTCGAGGCGCATCGGCAGCGTAGGCGTGTCCACGATCTCCGACGCGAGGATGCCGACCGGCGCGTATGTGCCGCGCGGGAGGACGAGCAGGAACGTCTCCTGATCCGGGCAGCGCGACACGTTCAGGAATCGGTCGAGCCGCAGGATATTGACGGCCGTGCCGTCGATGTTGACCAGTTCACGATCACCGACGCGCTCAATCTGCTCCCGCCGGATCGTCACGACGCGCCGCACCCGCGTGAGCGGCAGCGCGAGCAGTTCCGCCGCCCCGTAACGCAGCACGAGCAGCGTCTGGTGTTCCGCCTCATCCGGCGCAGCAAGCTGCGCCTCGGCCTCGTAGCGGATCGACCGCTGGGCAATGCCGCTGTGCCGGGCCAGCCCCTCGATGCTCAGGATCAGGGCCACGCTCCCGTCGCCCAGAATGGTTGCCCCCGCGTAGACGGCCAGCGGTCTCAGGAGCGGATGGAGCGGCTTGACCACGATCTCCTCGCTGCCCAGCAGCTCCTCGACCACCAGGCCGAACCGCTGCGAGCCGACCTTGACGACGACAGCGTAGGGTGGGCTTTGCCCACCGAGAGTAGGGTGGGCTTCGCCCACCCCACGCTGCCGAGCGGAATGGTGGGCCGAGCTCACCCCACCGGCTGGCGGCCGGCAGGTGAGCGCCTCGCCCAGGCGCGTCACCGGCAGCAGCCTCCCGCGGAGCCGCAGCACCTCCTCGCGATCGCTGCACTCGATCTGCGCCCGCCCGCCCTGCGGATCCAGGAGCACGATCTCCTCGACATCGCGCAGCGGCAGAACATATCGCTGGCCGTCGTTTCGCAGGAGCAGCGATGGCACGATCGCGAGCGTCAGCGGCAGACTCAGCGTGAAGGCCGTGCCCCGGCCGGCGGCGGATTCGATCTCCAGCACGCCGCCGATCTGCTCGAGATTCGTCTTCACCACGTCCATGCCGACGCCGCGGCCCGACAGGTCGGTAACGCGCGCGGCCGTGGAAAAACCGGACATCAGGATCAGGTCGAACACCTGCCGATCGCTGAACTGCTCGAGTTCCTCCGCGCGGCGCACGCCCCGTTCGATCGCCTTGCGCTTGATCGCCTCGCGGTCCAGGCCGCGCCCGTCGTCGCGGATCTCGATCAGGATGCGGCCCCTCTGCTGCGAGGCCGAGAGCGTGATCCGGCCCGTCGGCGGCTTTCCGGCCCGCATACGCTCGTCGGGCGTCTCGATGCCGTGATCGCAGCAGTTCCGCACCAGGTGCGTGAGCGGATCGGAGAGGATCTCGATGATCGTCTTGTCAAGTTCGACCTGTGCGCCGGTGATCTCGATCTCGATCTGTTTGCCGAGCTGCCGTGCCACGTCTCGCACCAGCCGCGGGAACCGGTCGAACAACGTGCCGACCGGCTGCATGCGCATGCGCAGTGCGGCGTCCTGCAGCTCACTCGTCACCGAGTCGAGACGGCGCATGAGCTGGCGAAGCTGGACCATCGCCGGGTCCGCCGACTGCAGCGCCTGATTGCGGACCAGGACCAGTTCGCCGGCCAGACCCATCATGCGGTCGATCAGCGTAACCGGGATGCGCAGCGAACCGGCAGCGGGGCTCGCGGGCGCCGGGCGCGGGGCCGCCGGTGTGGGCGGGGGCTCCGGCTGAGCCGGCGCACTCTCGACCCGTTCGAGCCGGACGATGGCCGCACAGGGGATGCCCAGCCGCTGGGCAAACTGCTCGGGACCCAGCGATGAGGAAACGATCGCCCGGTACCAGAGTGGAGCCCCCAGCAATCCCTCCCGGAGACCTGGCCCTCCAAGATCCATCCGCGAGTCCAGAACGCTCCCGCCGAGTTCCAGACGGCGGGCGACCTCAAGCGGGTCGAGGCCGTGGGCCCGCTCACACTCGAACCAGTCGAGTTTCACGCCGTACAGGAAGCCGGCGCGCCGCCACGCCGCGAGGACCCGCTCGTCGAGCGGAAACTCCCCGGGCTGTGCGGTCGCCGTCGTCAGAGAGGCCGCCGACAAGGCAAGTCGAACCGGGGCCGCCGTGGTTGGATCCTGAGGCTGCGTCCCGGACACGGGCGGCCCGATGAGCGATCGCAGTCGCACGAGCACGGGGGAGATGTCCGCTTCCTCGCTGTGTTCCAGATCATCGACCATCGCGCCGATGCGGTCGAGAGCCGACAGCAGGGCGTCGATCACGTCCGGCGTGGCTGCAGTCCGGCCGTCACGAAGGTTTTCCAGGGCAGTCTCCAGCGTATGGGCAAGCTGCTCGATCTTGACGTGTCCGGTAAAACCCGCACCACCCTTGACGCTGTGTACCGAGCGGAGCAACTGCTCGAAATGCGCCTGTGGGTCGCCCTGCCCGCGCTCGAGGGCAATGAGCGCCGAAGTCAGGGCCGCGAGATGCTCCCGGGCCTCGACCACGAATCGCTGATGTTGGCCTGCCTCGTTCGACATGCGAACCTGACGTCAATCACCCGACTTGAAAACGCGGTCCAGTCCGGTCGTGCGCAGCAACGCCGCCACCGGCGCGGACACACCCGTCGCCTCGATGGCCCACACGGATTCCTGATGTGCCGACTCGCGGGCCAGCGATGCCAGCAGCGACAACGCCGCCGCACTCACCTGCCGGACGTGCCGGAAGTCCAGGCACACATGGGATGCGCCCTGGTCAAAAGATCCCACCAACTCCATTCGCAGCGACTCGGCCGCCTCGTCGTCCAGCGCGCCGGGCAGCGTGAGGCGCCTGGCCGATTCCGCGGCCGGCGCCGCGAGTTCGCCCCTGTGCGCGGACGTGACCGGCGCAGCGGGCTGACCGCCCGCCCGGGCCAATCTGCCCTCGCGAACGGCCGCAATCTGTTCGAGCAGCGACTCGAGTGATTCCTGCGTCACCTGCGCTTCCGGCTGGGCGCCGCAGATCCGCTGCAGCGCGTCCACCCCCTGCAGAAGCACGTCGACGGCCTCACTGCCCAGCACGAGGCCCTGCCGCTGCGCCGCAGCGAAGCAATCCTCCATCCCATGCGCCACGCGCACGGCCGCCTCGATCCCCACGATCCGCGCCGCGCCCTTGATCGAATGCGCGGCGCGCATCATCGCCTCGAAATCTTTTTCCCCGGCGCGGCCCTTTTCGACCGTGAGCAGGCCCTGACTCAGCGCCGGCAGATGGGTCTCCATCTCAGCCCGGAACAACTCGAGCATGACGGGATCGTAACCTTCAGAACCGCCCATACTGTCCCTCAGGCTCGAAGCCCACAGCAACCGCAACGGAAAACGACCGCTGGAAACCTGGAAATGACGGCTACCGAGACCCGCATCGGGTCGACACGATCCGGGATGACAGAATGGATACCATCGCCGATCAATCGAGGGTAGTATAGCGGCGTCAACTCGTGACCGAAAACCGGGCACCGCCGCCCCGCCCGGACCCCGCCTCCCGTGAAACGCGGGGGTCCCCCGTGGGCCGTCCTCTGGCCTCGTAGTTTTTCAACGGCCAGCCCGTAGTTTTTCGAGGTGACGCTGCAGCATCCTGAGAATAGATTGCTCGCGTCTGGCCCGAGGCATAACCAAATTCTCCGAGTGAGCCATGCCGCGATCGATGCGAACCGGCGGGAGAGCTTGAGCGGTGCCCACGCGTCGGGAACAACAGCGATGAGCAGAGCGCGGGAACAGCAGGAAGCCGATCCTGATCACCAGCGGGTACCTCGGTGGCTGCGGATTCAGGAAGTGCTTCATCCTTACGATCCAAGGGAGGAGAACGGCCCGGCATTTGTCCATGCGCTGAGGTTCGCCTCCTTCGCCCGTGCCCGTCTCAGCCTGATGTGTCTGCCGGCAGGAGACATGTCAGGCGCGATGGCCTACCCGCCCGTCAGAGAAACGCTCGAGCAGTGGAAGGTCGATGCGGCCTCGGAACCGCAACGCGATTCTCAATTTCAGGTGCAATACCTCCAGGCCGCGGGCCAGGATCCCGTCGATGCCTGCGTCAAGTTCGTGAAGACAAACCCGACCGATCTGATCGTGCTGTCCACCAGTCTCCACGAGGGGCGAATGACCTGGATCGGCCGATCCATGGCCGAAGCATTGGCCGGTCGGGCCGGCGAAATGACTTTGTTCGTGCCGCCGCACATCGGCGGATTCGTTTCGCGCGACGACGGCTCAGTCGCCCTCACGAGCATACTGATTCCGGTGGCGCAGCAACCCCGTCCTGAACCGGCCATTGAAGCCGTCCGGCGCGTGATCCTTTCTCTGCCTCGCGTGCGCGGGAACGTCATACTCCTTCACGTGGGCCCGCCGGACGAAATGCCGGAGATGCAGCTACCCGAAACCCCCGGCTGGACCTGGACGCGTGCGTGCAGCGAAGGCGGGATCGTCGACACCATTCTGAAAACGGCGGCCGACACCCGGGCCGGACTCATTGTGATGACCACCGAGGGCCGCCACGGCTTCCTCGACGCGCTTCGCGGGACGGTGACAGAGCACGTCCTGCGCGACGCGGCTTGTCCAATGCTGGCCATGCCGGAGGGCTCTTTTCTCGGCTGACGATGACGTGAGAGGCAGGCGATGACTCAAAAAATCGGCATTGTGACCGGGGGCGGCGATTGTCCGGGACTCAACGCGGTGATTCGCGCTGTCGCCAAGGCTGCCACCAAACGCGGCTGGGAAGCCGTCGGCTTCCTCGGCGGATACGAAGGTATGCTGGATCCGCCGAAGTATCGCTCCCTCCACTACGAGGAGCTCGGGGGCTTGCTCACACGCGGCGGAACCATTCTGGGGACGGCCAACCGCGGCCGCTTCTCCGCCAAGGTCGGCCACAGCGAGAGCCGGACCCTGCCGAAGGAACTCATCGACGGCGTCAAGGCCACCATGCAGAAGATGAACATCTGCGGACTGGTCAGCATCGGCGGCGACGGCTCGCTGACCATCGCCCAGCAGCTCTTCGAAGGCGGCATCCCGGTCGTTGGCGTTCCCAAGACGATCGACAATGATCTTCGAGGCACTTTTCTGACCTTCGGCTTCGATTCCGCCGTCGCCTGCGCCACCGACGCGCTCGACCGGCTGCACACGACCGCCGAGAGCCATAACCGGGTGATCGTCCTCGAGGTCATGGGGCGCTACGCAGGCTGGATCGCGATCTACGCCGGTGTCGCCGGCGGCGCCGATGTGATCCTGATCCCGGAGATCCCGTTCACCTACGAGAGCATCTGCGCCAAGATTCAGCAGCGCGAGCAGCACGGCAAGCACTTCTCCATTGTGATCGTTGCCGAAGGGGCCAGGGAGAAGGATCGCGGCTTCGTGACCTCGGCCAGCCAGGAGGCAAATCGGGAAGCCCGACTGGGCGGCATCGGCGCCGTGGTCGCGGCCGAGCTCGAGAAACGCACGGGCAAAGAGAGCCGCGCCTGCGTGCTCGGCCATCTGCAGCGCGGCGGCGGCCCCACGAACTTCGACCGGGCGCTTTGCTCGATGTACGGGGCGGAGGCGGTCGAACTCATCGCCGCCGGACAATTCGGCCAGATGGTCGCCTTTCAGACCTCAGGGATCGGTTCGATCAGCCTCAGCGAAGCGACCAGCCAGCTCAAGACCGTCCCGCCCGATGGGAGTTTGACCCGCACCGCGCGAGCGCTGGGGATCTGTCTTGGAGATTGACCATGTATGATCTGATTCGAACTCCACCGCCGCGTCCCCGCTCGCTCCGCCTGCCGGCTGGCTTCTGGATCTGCCTGAGCACCGTCATCTGGGCCGGAGGCTGTGGCGCCCCGCCGCGCCGCGAGGCCGTTCCGGTGGAACTCCAGGCGCGGGCGGAGATTCCTGGCATGCCCGGCGTCCGCTATCAGGTGCAGGACGTGGAGGCCCTGGGCAAAGAGGCGGCCGAGGCCTTGCAGCGGGAGAAATCGGATCTGGCGGCCAGGGGTCAGAGCGGCTCGCTGCCGCCGGCGGTGTATCTGGCCCTTTCAGGCGGAGGGGATAACGGCGCGTTCGGTGCCGGGCTGCTCAATGGCTGGACGGCCAGAGGCGATCGTCCGACCTTCAAGCTGGTCACCGGTATCAGCACCGGGGCACTCATCGCGCCGTTTGCCTTTCTCGGACCCAGGTACGATGCCACGCTCAAGCAGTTCTACACCAACGTGTCTTCCAGGGATATTCTCACCTCGCGCGGCATGCTCGGTGGGTTGTTCTCCGACGCTCTGGCCGACAACAAGCCGCTGCGGAGCCTGATCAGGGAGCTCATCACGCGGGAACTGCTCGACGAGATCGCAGCAGAGTATGCAAAAGGCCGGCTCCTCATGGTGGGCACGACGGATCTCGATGCCCGCCGGGGCGTGGTCTGGAACATGACCCGCATTGCCGCCAGCAAGCATCCCAAGGCGCAAGCACTGTTCTGCGACGTATTGACCGCCTCCGCAGCGATCCCGGCCGCATTTCCGCCAGTCCTGTTCGACGTGGAAGCGGACGGGAAGCCCTATCAAGAAATGCACGTCGACGGCGGGACCGTCGCTCAGGTCTTCGTCTATCCGCCCACGCTCAACGTGAGAGAGCTCGCCCGGTCGGCAGGAGTCGAACGCGAGCGCAAGCTGTACATCATCCGCAACGGGGTGATCGACCCCGACTGGGCCCAGGTCGCCCGACAGACGCTGCCCATCGCCTCGCGGGCCATCGCCTCGCTCATCCATACGCAGGCCCGGGGCGACCTTTACCTGATCTACCTGCTGGCCCAGCGTGACGGCGTGGACTACAACCTCGCCTACATCCCCCCCACGTTCAAAGAACCGCATCGCGAAGAGTTTGACACGCAGTATATGCGCCGCCTGTTTGACACGGGATATGAGATGGCAGTCCGCGGCTATCCGTGGGAGAAAGTGCCGCCGGGCTACGTGGGCGCCCAAGAGTGAGAGCGGTGAACATTATGGACTTCGAGCGTGTTCTCAAGTTTGCCATCGAACATGGCGCGTCGGACATCCATCTCCAGGCCGGCTCACCGCCGATGCTGCGACTGGGCGGCCAGATTCGTGTCATCGAAGGCGATGCCGTCACCGATGACGACATGCTCGCGTTCCTCAAGGCAATCGTTCCGCCTCATCTTGCCGAGGATCTCATCGGCGCAGCCGTCCGCGGCCTGGATTTCTCTCACGCGATGGCCTCGGGGGCCCGCTTCCGCTGCAGCGCGTTCCGCACCCTCGGCCGCTTCGGCATGACCATGCGGGCGATCCGGACCGAGATCCCGTCCATCGAAGCCCTCAACCTCCCCAAGGTGATTCACGACATCGCCCTCGCCCGCCGCGGGCTGACCCTGCTCACCGGCACCACCGGCAGCGGCAAGAGCACCACGCTGGCGGCGATGATCGACCTGATCAACACCAACTACCGCACGAAGATCATCACCGTCGAGGATCCGATCGAGTACGTACACCGCAACAAGAAGGCCCTCATCTCGCAGATCGAGGTGGGCATCGACACCATCTCCTTCGACCAGGCCCTGCGGCAGGCCCTGCGCCAGGATCCCGACGTCATTCTCATCGGCGAACTTCGCGATGTGGAAACCCTGCGGATCGCCCTGCGTGCCGCCGATACCGGCCACCAGGTCTTCTCCACCGTCCACAGCGCCAACGCCCCGCAGACGATCGAGCGCATCATCGCGATGTTTCCGCCCGGCGAGCACAAACTGCTGCTCAGCCAGCTCGCCAATTCCGTCGAGGCCATCATCTCGCAGCGCCTGGTCCTCGGGCACCAGGAAAAGCGCTACCCGGCCGTCGAGATCCTTCGCGGCGGGCCGGTCACCGCCAAGTTCATCCTCGAAAACAGTCTGAAGGAGCTGGGCGAGTATATCCTGACCGGCGAGTCCGGCATGCAGAGTTTCGATCAGCACCTGCTGTCCATGTACCAGACCGAGAAGATCAGCGGCACCGAGGCCCTCCACTGGGCGACCAGCCCCGAGACACTTGCCATGGGCATGCGCGGCATCAAACGCATCGGGGGAATCAAGTGACATCCGTCTGCAGAACAGGAGCGAGCCATGTCTGAGCCAGTGGCGACCATCATCGAGAAGCATCCGAACATCGTCGTCGTCCGGATTCGCGCGGCCCGCCTCGATGAGACGAACATCACGGAGGTCCGCGCCGAAACCGCGGGCGCCGGCGCCGAATCGCCGGAGCTGCCCGTGGCGCTGGACATGAGCAACATCGCGTTCATGCCCAGTCTCTCGCTGGCCGGCCTGATTCAGCTCAACCAGATCTACAAGGCCCGACAGCAGCGGTTGATCCTGGCCGGCCTGCAGCCGCCCATCCGCCAGATCCTCGCGATCACCCGGCTTGACCGGCTCTTCGAGATTCACGACGATCTGTCCGCAGTGGCTGGCAAACCGGGCTGAGCCGCCACGACGGCATCGTCGACGTTGACCGTTCGAATCGCTGCCGGGGGGCACGACTCGGCGCGGTTCCGGCCTCCACCGGCGGCCGCTGCCCCAGGCTGGGTGTGAATGGATTCTGCAATCGCGTGTCGGTTATTCCTTAAGGGCAACCCCGGAATCTCAGCCCAGAACGGCTAAGCAGGAGAAAACGTGATGAGTCTGCTGAAACAATGGCTTGGGTGTGCGGTTCTCGGCATGGGAATGGCCGTGCCGGTTTTATGGAGTGTTCCCTGGCAGGCCGCGGGTGAATCGAGGGCGCCCACGGCGATCGAATCCAAACACCGCTCGCATCTGCCCATGCCGAACACGATTCGGCCAGGCCTGATCGCCTACGACGCCAAAGACCCGGACAGCAAGTTTCCGCCCATCGAACAGCTCCGTCCGCCCCAGGGCGCGCCCAATGTGCTGATCGTCCTGATCGACGACGCGGGCTTCGGTGCATCCAGTACGTTCGGCGGCCCCTGCCGGACGCCGACCCTGGACCGGCTGGCGACGGCCGGCCTTCGATACAACCGCTTCCACACCACCGCCCTCTGCTCGCCGACGCGCCAGGCATTGCTCACCGGGCGGAACCACCACTCCGCCGGCATGGGCGGCATCACCGAGGTCGCCACCGGCGCGCCGGGCTACTGCTCGGTGCTGCCCAACAGCATGTCGCCTCTGGCCAGAACGCTCACCCTCAACGGCTACTCGACGGCCCAATTCGGCAAGTGCCACGAGGTGCCGGTCTGGCAGACCAGCCCGGCCGGGCCGTTCGACGCCTGGCCCACCGGCGGAGGCGGCTTCGAGTATTTCTACGGCTTCATCGGAGGCGAGGCGAACCAGTGGTACCCGACGCTCTACGAAGGGACCACGCCGGTGGAGTTGAAGAAGACGCCCGAAGAAGGCTATCACCTCGTGGATGACATGACCGAAAAGGCCATCAAATGGATCGGCCAGCAGAAGGCCCTCACGCCGGACAAGCCATTCTTCATCTACTTCGCGCCCGGCGCCACGCATGCGCCCCACCATGTACCCAGGGAGTGGGCCGACAAATACAAGGGCAAGTTCGATCAGGGCTGGGACAAGCTGCGCGAGGAGATCTTCGCCCGCCAGAAGAAGCTCGGGGTCATCCCATCGGATTGCCAGCTCACCGCGCGCCCCAGGGAGATTCCAGCGTGGGATGAGATGCCCGAGGCGATGAAACCCGTCCTGAAACGCCAGATGGAGGTATACGCTGGGTTCATGGAGTACACCGACCACCACGTCGGCCGGATCGTGGATTCACTCGAGAAGCTGAACCTCCTCGACGACACCCTCATCTACTACATCTGCGGCGACAACGGCGCCTCGGCGGAGGGCACACTCAACGGCGCGTACAACGAGATGGCCAACTTCAACGGTCTGGCCTCGCTGGAAACGCCGGAGTTCCTCATGGAGCGGATCGACAAACTCGGGGGGCCGGAGTCCTACAATCACTACGCCGTGGGCTGGGCGCACGCCCTGGACACGCCGTACCAGTGGACCAAGCAGGTTGCCTCTCACTGGGGCGGCACGCGCAACGGCACCGTCATACACTGGCCCAAAGGCATCAAGGCCAGGGGCGAGCTTCGCTCGCAGTTCACGCACGTGATCGACATCGCGCCAACCATCCTCGAGGCGGCCGGTCTGCCGCAGCCCGAGTCGGTGAACGGCATCCAGCAGGACCCCATCGAGGGCGTCAGCATGCTCTACACGTTCAACGACGCCAACGCCCCGGAGCGGCACGAAACGCAGTACTTCGAGATGTTCGGCAACCGCGGCATCTACCACAAGGGGTGGACCGCAGTGACCAAGCACAGCACGCCTTGGATCAAGGGCGATCTTCCGGCCTTCGACG
>CAZQEN010000023.1:0-39576 GCA_964591605.1 uncultured Planctomycetales bacterium | reverse complement strand
CGGCGCACTGGCACTCACCGTGCCCGTCGCGCCGGCGGGCGCGGGCGCGGGGGCCGCGGAGGGGATCTCCGGTTCCGCCTCGTCCTCGTCGGTGAACACGTCATCGAGATCCGTCGCGTCGACCTCGCGCCGCAGCAGGAAGTAGATGATCGTCGAGGCGGAGCAGAAGAACGACACGATAAAGCCGATCAGCGCCGCGACGATGATGCCCACCCAGAGGGCGACCAGCCACGAGCCGAACGGCTCCGCCCGAATCATTCCAAAGGTAGAAGCCGGTCGAAAGAGGCTTTCAAAGGTGGGATTGGTCCACATCGCCTCGAGCTTGCTGGCGGACTCGGCCCCGGTGCCGGGGCGGTCGGTGAAGATGTCGGCGCCGGCGGAGACGAATACGCGGGTGCTCTTGAGCAGGATCAGGGTGAACACCCGGATGAACAGATAGCACAGGGCCCCGTAGATGAAGGCGACGAGGGCGTAGAACAGCGACCGCCACGGCTTTGAAAAGATGTAGCTGTAGCTGCGGGACATGGCGTCAAAGCTGTCGGAACCTTCGACGGCGATGGTGGGATAGAACAGCGAGCCGCCGGCCAGGAAACCGACGAGCACCAGGGCGATGACGAAACCGCCGAGCAGGGCCAGCGGCAACGCGAGGCCGCCGATGATCTCGCCCAGGACCGGGATGGCCATGAACGCGCCGCCCACGAAGAGCAGGACGCCGATGCCGACGATCATGCCGATCGGCAGCAGGGGGGCGGTCAGGAAGCCCAGGTACTTGCGGGCGGCAAAGGACAGGGCCGCCTTGGGCGAGATGCCCTCATCGCGGGCGAAGTTGAGGGCGGCCATGCGGCAGATGGCTCCGGCGATGAGCGCCCAGATGAGCAGGGCGCCCACACCCAGCAGCAGGGCAAAGAGAAAGTGATGGGTGACCAGCCACTGCTTGCCGCGGAGCATCAGGAAAACGCATCCGAGCACGCCGACCGAGGAAGGCGCCTGCACCAGCGCGGGGTCGGCCGCGTCGCGGCGGGCGTTGAAGACGCTACGGAGCCCGCCGAAGACGTTCAGCGACGACCCGGCATCGATGGCCTGCTTGATGATGCCGGTCTCATAGTCGACGAACGAAGCGAAGATGCCGGGCGGCCGGATCGACTCGGCCTGCTGGTAAAGGCGGTGATAGTCGCGGGCCAGTTCGGCCCGCTTGGCCGGTTCGGCGTTCTGCGCTTCCTTGTTGTACTTCTCGGTGATCTTCGTCTGGACTTCCCGGATCACCTTGTCGGGGTCGTTCTTGAGCTGGTCGATCAGTTTGTCGGGGATCTGGATGGACAGGAGGGCGTAGAGGCCCTGGAGGCGGTTGACCTCGGTGGCGAGGGCGTTTTCACGCCACTCGTAGAGGTTGCTGACCTGCCAGTAGGCGTCGACCTCTCCGGGCAGCGGGCGGACCTTGCTGCTCCAGACGCCGTCGAGGATCCATCCATAGAGGAAGGTGGCGATGACGCCGGCCGTCGCCAGGGCGAGTTTGCCCGGCCGGATGGCCATCCGGAACGTGCGGAAGATGTGGGTGAAGGCACAGCACTCCGACCAGTTGATGCGTCGCAGCTCCAGGGGTTGCTCAGCCATGAGATTTCTCCGATGCCCGGTGCCCGCCGGGGCCGGGCGTTGATGCGCTGTCAGCGTACCAGCCGGCGAATCGGGCTCGCGCCGTGCCCTGCCGGCCGGGGCGCATTATACGCCGGGACTTTAGCGGCTCAACTGTTGCCGTCGCGGGGCTCGGACGGGGGGCCGTGACACGACCCGCGGCCCGGGGCAATTGTGGTGCAGGCGTCCCGCCTGCACGCCTCCCACCTGTTCGCCACGGCGGAATCGCACTACGCGGCGACTCTCCCCCAGGGCGGACTCGTGCAGCCGAGATCCGCCGCAGGCGGACACCCCAATAGACGACTCCGCCGGCCGCCGAGGGTGTCACGGACCCCGGGCGGCGGTAATTGGCTTCGTTTTGTCGCGTCGGGTCGGGCGGGCGACTGGGTTCGTCTTGTCGCGGGGCGTCAGATGGACCGGGCCGGCGGGGTGCGACTGGGGGTGTGTCGCCCGGCGGGGGGGCGGCCGTCGCCCGACGGGCGGGCGATTGGCTTCGTTTTGTCGCGGCGCTTCGAGCGGTGTCTCAGCGTGTCCGGCGTTCATGGCGGACTCCTATCTCTCTTGGAACATGGCGCGTGCTCCAGATCGCGGTTCTGCGGCGGAGCGGGAGAGGTAGAGCGTGGATACCTGTGTTGGCCCACGTGCGGCCGTACCATCGGCATGATCACTCCGTCACCCGCCGTCGGCCGCTCGGACAGATCGCACGGCCGCGCGCTTGGGATTAAATCCTCGCTCCACCCGCGCGGGTGCCCGAGGAAGCGCCAAAATGGCAAGAAGGACGCGGGCAGCCCGTGAAATCAACCCTGTCCGCCCGTTTCTCTCCCTGGCGGTAGAGGTGCCGCAGGCGTGGCTTGGGGGCGAGGGGTGGATCCCGGATCCTCCCATGCTTTTTTGTTTGACCCCGTGGGCAGTGCGTCATACACTGACCGTGTTCGAGCTCTTCCTGGCGAATCCGCCCCTATCAATGGAGACAGTCATGAACCCGCAAGGAACGGTTTCCGCGCATCGCTCGGCCGCGCTCATTCTGGCCTCCTTCGGGGCCGTGGGTCTCGGTTGCCAGTTGGAGATCCCCGGGGCAAACACGGATAAAGAGGTCACCGTGACATTCCGCGAGTACAGCGTTGGCAACGACGATTGCGACGCCACCGTCATCCCGCCCAGCGATTACGGCGACTTTGTGATTGAGCTGTCGGTTTTGAAACTGCCCGGTGAAGCTGCCCTGTTGACGATTTCTACGTCCAAGGAACTGGGAGCGCCGGTGATCGGAAACCCGATTCCGACATACGACTTCGGCGATGTCGGCAACTCGGTCACGTTCACCCTGTCCCAGGGTGAAGGTTTTGAGATCCGCGGCACCATTCAGGAAGACGACAGCGGCCAGGTGTTCGAATCGACGCCAGCGCCCTGGAGCCCATCGCAGATTCTTAATTTCGACGATCTGAACGTCGGAACGCAGACGGTGACTCTCTCCTCGGGTCCCGGCTGTTTCAGCGACGACACCATTCAGGTCAGGGTTGAAGTGGCGGAAGTGCAAGGCTGAGGAGTCTCTTTACCGTACACTCCGCATCCAGGATGCATGTTCGCAGGACTCCAGGACGTTGCCTGCTCTGTTGCCGATGGGAGGCGGCATGACGCGCGCTCAAGGAGAAAAAACCATCCTGACACGTTTTCTGTCCCACCGTCCTTTTTTGCGCGGACGTTTACAGCAAATCTGAAGCGCTACCTTCGCCTCCGGCCGACGGTACAATAGGGGCATGCGAAATGCACATCTGATCGCCCAAGTCGTTGTGTTCTCGTTCCTGGCTCCGTCTGGCGTCTTGGCCGCTGATACCGATGGTGATGGCGTGCTGGATGGGGTGGATGTCTGCTGCCAGACTCCGGCCGGCATTGCGGTAGATGGGCAGGGTCGGCCGAAGGGAGACTTCGATCTCGACTGTGACGTAGACCAAAGCGACTTCGCCGTCTTTCAGGCGAACATGACTGGGGCGATTACACCGTGCGTTCCTGCGACCGAGGTGTGTGATGGGATGGACAACAACTGCAACTGCCTGGTTGACGATGGGGCGAATGCCTCGTGTCCGAATGTGGCGAATGGCAGCGGCGTCTGCCAAGCTGGATCGTGCATGTTTGCCTGTAACACGGGCTTCCTGAACTGTGATGGAAATCCGGAAAATGGGTGTGAGGTGAGTTTGGCGGGCACGTGTCAACTCGCAACGAATCTGGGAACGGTGCGAGGAGATACTGGCAACGACGTGGTGTCGTTTGACGGCAGAGGCACGCGCTGGTTTCGCGTCATCATCAGCGACACGGCGGTCGTTGCCGGGATAGCGGCTCGCATACGGCTGACTCCACCTGCGGGCACGAATTACGATTTGTACGTGTACTGCGGCAGTAGCTGTGGAGTTCCGTTTACCTTTACTTCCACTGCCGATAGTGCATTCTATTCGAAAAGTGACTTCGGCACTGATGAGACTCGAACCCTGATCATTGAAGCCCGGTATGTGTCGGGCGAGGATTGTGGGGACTACCACCTCGAAGTTGCGGCTACTCCTGGAGCGAGCGGAAACTTTACGTGCCCCTGAGTACGAACGAAAACCGGACAGGTGTGATATTGGCACGGAGCCTGCCCCGCGTTAGCTTGTCCGCATGCCGCGTACGGCCCGAGCTGCTCCTGGAGGCATGGTGTTTCACGTCCTGAACCGGGGCGTGGGGCGGATGGAGCTGTTTGGGAAGGACGCGGACTACGCGGCGTTTGAGGCCGTGCTGGCCGAGACGCTCACTCTGCGGCCGATGCGGCTGCTCTCGTATTGCCTGATGCCCAATCACTGGTCCCGGCGCGCCGGGAGTGCTCTGGCCGCGGGAGGATGGCGACCTGGGCAGGTTCATGCAGCGGCTGGGCGTCACGCACGCCCGCCGGTGGCACGAGCACCGCCGCCGCGTGGGCTACGGGCACGTGTATCAGGGCCGCTACAAATCCTTCCCGGTGGAGCGGGACGAGCATTTCCTGACCGTGTGCCGCTACGTGGAGCGTAGCGCCCTGCGGGCCCGGCTGGTGCGCCGGGCCGAGAACTGGCGCTGGTCGAGCCTGTGGACGATGGCCGCGGCTCAGCGGCTAAGTATGAACGCAGAATGACTGACACTCTCGAACAGGGTGGCATGGGTCCCGGCGCGCCGGGACCCATGCCACCCCGGATGAATCTTCCTGCGTTCCTGCTCAGGCTGGCTGGTGGCAGGGACGGTGGACCCTTGACACGCCGGCCGCTTCGCGGAGATCGTGAAATGGTCCGTTCGCCGCTGGCGAACCCGGCGGGTCAACGGTGGACCGCCCGCGTAACTGGCCGGAGCGGGTGAACGCCGCCGAGACGCCGGCAGAGCTGGAATAATTGAGAATCAGCGTCGCCCGCGGGCGCCCCTTCGGCGGCCCGGTGCGGATCCGCCGGACCGCAGCCCGGCTGGGCCTGAAAAACAGCATCCGCCCCTGGGGGCGGCCCGTTAAACGGTCCGAGAGGCAGCGAGAGGAGCTCAAAAGGTACCTCGATTGAGAACCGGGGTGTTCCCGTTCTCTGTTCTCTCGACGGAGAGGTATGCAATATGCGATACGTCGTCGGCTCACTGATGATGATCTTCTTTCTGGCCGGCGTGGGCCTGTTTGTCTCGGGCGTCTGCGGACTTATCCGCCGATTCGCGGCCCGCCGGCGCCTGCGACCGGCCGAGGGCGAAATCATCAGGATTGAGAAGCGCCAGCAGGTGACCGATTCCGAAATGAACAGGTCAGCCGAGTATCACTATCCGGAGATCAGGTTCTCTGTTGCCGGGGAAGGCGAGACGACCTTTCTCTCCGAGATCGGCGCCGGCGCGCGGGCCCGGCGCTACGCCGTCGGCCAGAAGATTGGCGTGCTATACGACCCTGAAAAAAAGATTTCGCCCATGATTGACTCGTGGACTGGCATCTGGGGGCCCGCCTTGGTTCGCACGTTCTTCGGCCCGATGTTTGTCTTCGCGGCGCTGCTGATTTATGGGGTGTTTGGGGAGAAGATTCTGGGGCGGCAGGGGCCATAAACTCCGCCGCTCGATTCACGGAGAGGGGACGGGGCGGGAAAACGGGGCCGCAGCAGATCGTTCCCGGTGGAGCGGGACGAGCAGTTCCAGACCGTCTAGCGGTACGTGGCGCGCAATCCCCTGCGGGTCCGGCTGGCGCACCGGGCCAAGGAGTAGGGTCCGCTCTGCGGACGAAAGGTAGGGTCCGCTCCGCGGACGGAACCGGGGGCGTCGTCGCGGCGTTCCGTCCGCACGGGATCGGACGGGACCAGGTGGCATTCGGGCATTCCGTCCGCACAGCGGACCCTACGAGGCTGGAACAACTGAAAACCAGCGTCGCTCGCGGCCGCCCCTTCGGCAGCGCCGCGTGGGTCCGCAGGACCGTGGCCCGACTGGGTCTGGAGTCCAGCATCCGCCCGCGCGGGCGGCCCAGGAAACGCGAAAATGGCAAGAAGAACGCAGGCGCTCTATGAAATCGAATCCGCGCGTTTTCCGGCCCGTGTTCCGGCAGAAACGTTCTCTCCTCCCACTCCTATATACGTCCCTTCCCCCTCTCCTCTGCACCCATACCACCCCTATGTATACTGTACTCTACTCCTCTCTCCCTCCTCCCCGATGCACATAACCCACTGAGACGAAGAGAATTATTTTGATTTTTCTCTTGACGCGGCACGAGATCCGGTGTATTCTTTTGATGTTATTGGGAGATCTGCACAGCACTAGATTTCCCTCCTCCGCCGTCCCCGATTCCGGGGTGCTGTGACGGTGGGGTACGCGCGTATCGTTTGCGCTCTTCCCGCGCGTGCGGTGAGGGCGATGAACAATCGGATGCAACGTGAAAGAGGAGCCGATTGGGTTAACTGACGAAGGTAGCAGTAGCCACTTCTGAATCGGAGTGGTAATCGTCGGCTCCGCTGGTCCTCTTCCTCGAGTATCAGCGGTGCTTTGTTTTTCACCCGTGACCTGAGTTGCCTTTACCCCAGGCGACCCAGGTCGCGGGGTTTCAAGGAGAATCACAATGAACCAAAGACGCGTCGATTCAGATACCGGCATTCTGCTCAGTGCTCTCGATCCGTTCGGTGCTCGGAGCGCGGCAGAATGTCTTCAGCGTGCTCAAAGCTGTAACCACTTGGCAAAGATGGCGACCGGCGCGACGCGCCGCAAGCTCTATCGACTCAAAGACCGCAATCTTCGGCAGGCTCTCTCGGTCGATGCGAACGGGCTGGTGGTTTCGGTGGATCACGACTCGCACTTTGGTCTGCTTTCTATCAGCTCCCGTGAAACCCCTTCAATCCGCCTCCATAGCCACGAGAACTGGCTGGCCTCAGCCGCGGGAAAGGACGAAGTCCGATGAGTTACTCTACGTCCAATGACCGGATGATCGGGTCTTGCATGAGTCACTCGGTGATCGCCAGAGCGATTGCCGATGAGTTCGGCGTCCCTGTTCAGCGCATTTATGGGGGAACTCGTCTCCAGGAAGTGCTGCAACAGATTCGAATCGTCATCCGCGAGGAAGCCCGGCGTGCCGCCGAAGAGGCGTATGTCCGCGCGCTTCGCGTCGCCGCCCAGCATCTTCCATCAGACCCAGAGGACGGCCTGTATGTCCCTTCAGTTGAGATCGTGATCAACGAGGGCGGCGTAGGACGAATTCGCACCCGTCCCTTCAACAGCATCACCCGTTCGGGCAAAATCATGAACCCCTGAATCCCTTTGCCAGGCGATTTGCGGGGGCCGAAGGAGCGGCCCCCGCGAAAGGCACGTGAAAACGGCAGGTGAGGGAGAGTTGGGTACATGCATTCCTCCTGCATGACCGCCCCGGCCGCTGCTCCGCTGCCGCGTTCCGGAACCCCGGCATCTTCCGGAACCCCGATCATGTTCTACCATCGGGAGAGGTCGGGTTTCGACCTCGGGAGACACCGGACATGCCGGCGGAAATGAAAAAACCAGCAACGAACCCAAACCGGGTATCCGAACCGGCCGCCATAACCTCCACTGCCGCAGAGTCTTCGGTCATGAATCCGTCCGCCGTTGACGCCCGTCCCGGAAAAAACAAAGCCATGTCGGTGCGACCGGCTCGAGGTTTGCGTCGGCGGGCGGACGTGCTACCATCGCGCCCGAACGCGTGCAGTGCCTTCGACCTGTGGCGTGCCCGGAGCGATCGTTCCCGTGAGTCAGACACCGCAAAAGAGCTGGCAGGCGCATTTCTCGCAGACCGCGGATCGCCTGACCGAGGCGTATGTCGAGAGTCTGTCGTTCGACCGGCGGCTGTGGAAGTACGACATCGCCGGGAGCATCGCCCATGCCGAGATGCTGGCCGACGTGGGGCTGATCTCGCGTAGCGATCTCCAGGCGATCCGCAAGGGCATGAAGGAGATCGAGGACGAGATCACCTCCGGGCGGTTTGTGTGGGATACGGCCTGCGAAGACATTCACATGGCCATCGAGGCGGCGCTGACGGCCAGGGTGGGCGAGCCGGGCAAGCGGTTGCACACGGCGCGGTCGCGGAACGACCAGGTGGCGCTGGATCTGCGGCTGTACACGCGCGATGCGATCGATCTGGACATCGTGCCCGCGCTGCTCGAGCTGCAGCGGGTGCTGGTCGCGCTGGCGGGGCGGTACACGGATGCGGTGATGCCGGCCTACACGCATCTGCAGCGGGCCCAGCCGGTGGCGGCCGGGGCGTACGTGCTCGCATTCGTCGAGCAGTTTCAGCGGGATCGCGAGCGGTTCATCGATGCCCGCAGGCGGGTGGACGTGTGCCCGCTGGGGTCGGGGGCGCTGGCCGGCTCGACCCTGCCGATCGACCGGCGGGCGGTGGCCCGGCGGCTGGGTTTCGCCGACATCACCCGCAACAGCATCGACGCCACGGGCGACCGCGATTTCATCACCGAGTTCCTCTCCGCGGCGGCGATGTGCGCGGTGCACCTCTCGCGCCTGGCGGAGGACTGGATCCTGTATGCTTCCGCCGAGTTCCAGTTCGTGCGCATCGCCGACGCCTACTGCACCGGCTCGTCGATGATGCCGCAGAAACGCAATCCCGACGTGCTCGAGCTCATCCGCGGCAAGACGGCCCGCATCTTCGGCGCGCTGTCGGGCATGCTCATGCTCAGCAAGGGCCTGCCGATGGCCTACAACCGCGACCTGCAGGAGGACAAGATCCACCTGTTCGCCGCGCACGACACGCTGCGCGATTCGCTCGAGATCGCGGCGGCCGTCGCCCGCAACACGAGCTTCAACGTCGAGCGGCTGGCCGCGGCGACGAGCGGCGGCTTCATGGATGCGACGATTCTCGCCGAGTACCTGGTCGGCAAGGGCGTCCCGTTCCGCGAGGCCCATCAGCACGTCGGGCGGCTGGTCGCCCGATGTGAGAAGTCGCAGCAACAGCTTGCGGACCTGACGCTGGACGAGCTGCGGGCCGAGTGCGAGCGGATCGGGCCGGACGTGTTCGAGTATCTGGGGGCCGAGAACGTCGTGAAGCGCTACCGGAGCGAGGGCAGCGCGGGGCCGGGTTCGACGCGCGCCCAGATCGAGTACTGGAATCAGGCGCTCGCGTGAGGCGGGCGGGGTTTCGGAAGCGCGGGCCGGGATTGCCCGCCGCGCCGGCAGACGTCTCACCAGGCTCTGTCTCAAAACAGTGGAGTGCCGTGTGGATGTAGCGGCCGCCCCCCGTGGCGGCCGGGTTCGCAGAAGGCGATCCTCCAGCATATGGAACTCCTCACGGCGGCTTCGCCGCCATCCGGCCGCCACGAGGGGCGGCCGCTACAGAGTCTTGAGACGGAACCGATCACTTGAGACGGAGCCGAAGGCGGCCGCCTCCACGCGAACCCCTTGCTTGCGCTGCGGGCTCTATCGTATGTCCAGGGGCGAGCTTCAACTGGTTGAATGGCTGCGGCACCACCTGCGGACCGATGCTGCGCGCGTGCCGATCGGCATCGGCGACGACATGGCGGCCGTGAAGCTCGACGGCTCGCTGGTCGCCATCACGTCGGACATGCTCCTCGACGGCGTGCATTTCGACACGCGCCAACACGGCTACGACCTGATCGGGCGCAAGGCCATCGCCTGCTCGCTGAGCGACTGTGCGGCCATGGGCTGCTCGCCGCGGGCGGCAACGGTCAGCATCGCGTTGAATGAGGCCATGACGATGGAAAACGTGCAGCGGCTCTACGAGGGCATGGACGCCATCGCCGGCCAGTTCGACTGCCCAATCGCGGGCGGCGATACGACGAGCTGGAAGGGCGGGCTGGCGATCGACGTGGCCATGATCGCCGAGCCGATGGCGTCGCGCGGCCCCATCCGGCGCAGCACCGCCCGGCCGGGGAATACGATCTACGTGAGCGGGCCGCTGGGGGGCAGCGTTCTCGGCCGGCATCTGACGTTCGTCCCGCGTCTGGACCTGGTGCGGCGGCTGGTGCAGCGGCCGGAGCTGCGCGCGATGATGGATCTGTCCGACGGGCTTTCGCTCGATCTGTACCGGATGTGTGCGGCGTCCGACTGCTGCGCCGAGGTTGAGGTCGGGCGGCTGGAGCCGCTGATCAGCGAGGACGCCCGGTGCCTCTCGCAGCAGGACGGCCGTCCCGCGCTGGAACATGCGCTTTCCGACGGCGAGGATTTCGAGCTGCTGGTGGCGGGGGAGAGCGGGCTGGAGGATATCGCCGAGCTGCGAGCCGTGGGTAGAATCGTTGACTGTGCGGAGGGTGGGCCGGGCACCATGCACCTGATTCACGCCGACGGCCGTCGGGAGCGGCTCGAGCCGAAAGGGTACGAACACTTCACGTGAGCACGGGGCCGGTGATCATTCTTGAATCCGCGAGCCTGGCCGATACGCAGCGCATCGGCGAATGCCTGGGCCAGCGGCTGGGCCGGGGCGATGTCCTCGGGCTGATCGGGCCGCTCGGGGCAGGGAAGACCGCGCTCGTGCAGGGGATCGCGGCCGGGGCGGGCGTGCCGGACCGTCGGCAGGTCAACAGCCCGACGTTCGTCATCGTCAACGAGTACGAGGCGAGGGGTGGGGGTGGTGAGGACGGCGGGTGCCGCGGCGGTCTGCGGATCTTTCACATCGATGCGTATCGGCTGCGCGGCGGGGAGGACCTCGCCGCGCTGGGCTTCGAGGAGATGGTCGAACGCGGGGCGGTGGTCATTGAATGGGCGGACAAGGTCCTCGACCTGGTGCCGGAGGATGCGGTGGTGATCGAGATCGAGCCGACGGGGCCGTCGGAGCGACGGCTGACGTCGCAGGTGGGGGTCTCGGGCAGGTTGCTCGTCGATGCGCTGCGAGAGGCGCGACGCGAGCTTGAGGCCGGCCGAGAGGGCCGGTAGCATGAGGCTCCCGAGTATATGACCGGGTGTTGAACCGGTGCGGCATGGGCGTCTCGCCGGTGTGAGTGGTGAAGTTCGGGCAGGGGTCTGGTTCAGGGAGTGGTCACGATGCCATGCCATCTGACGATTTACGATCCGCAGACGAAAGTGCGGCGTGAGTACAACTGCGACGAAGACAACACTTCCCGCGTCGTCGAAGACGATCATGCGGCCAGGGGGAGCGGGCAGTACACCGCCCTGGACGGGCAGACGTTCGAGGTGGACTGGACGGCGTCGCGGCTGATCGGTTTCGCCCGCAAGCGCGACGACGGAAGCGTCGTCGCCTCCGGCGGCGCGGACGGCAGCCAGAGCACCATCTGCTAAGCGGAAACGCAGGATGATGGGCATTGTCGAGCAGGGTGGCATGGGCAGCGTACCCGCTGCCCGTGGCTTGGCCGTGCGGGCCACGAGTACATGGCCCATGCCCCCCACGGCCTGACCCAGCAATAACTGCGGGTGGCATGGGCAGCGTACCCGCTGCCCGTGCTTTGCGCGTGCGGGCCACAAGTACATGGCCCATGCCACCCGCCTACCTTGACACGCACCCAGGGGGGATCGATCCTGACCGGCGGCATTGCCTGAGCAGCCGGCCACTTCTATACTACCTGACCGGATCCATCGTCCGGGCGAATCGCGGCCCCGTCGTCTAGAGGCCCAGGACATCGGCTTTTCACGCCGACAACACGGGTTCGAATCCCGTCGGGGTCAATATTCCTTTGGGAGCATAAGGGTGCTCCTCTGCTGCGCCTGAGCCGGGCCGACGTGCCGCCTGATCCGGATTGGGGGGATCCGAGAGGCCGAAAACCGACCGGCTCGAGTTGGCGTGTCTGCACTGTGCGGGTCGGCGCACCGGGCCGCGGTGCCTGCGATTCAGGATTTCTTCCCGCCGACGACGAACAGGGTGAGGGCGAGCAACTGAAACACCATGGCGTAGCTGAGCCGGAGCACCTGGACGCCGACGCGGCGATCGGGCGGCTCGCTGAGGCCGAAGAAGGCCCAGATCAGGGCGGCGATGGCGACCATCTGCAGGATGGCCCCGCCCAGGCGGGCGAGTGAGAAGTCTTCCGTGCGGGCGCGGCGGTCCATCCGCTGAAGGATGGCGAGGATCTCCTGCAGTACCCGTTCCGTACTGGCGGTGGCCTGTGAGGGGCTTGCGGGGGTGGAAGGGACCGTCCCGGCGACCAGGCCGCCCGCCGATGCAGTCGGTAAACCGGGGGTGCATCGCAGCACGATGTCCGTAGCCTCTTCCACGGACGCAGCGACAAAGTCGACGACACTGCGCCGGGCAGTATTGGCCTCGACCTCGCCGCCCTGGCTGATGAGGATCGTCCGGCAGCCGGCGGCCCGGCCGGCCTCCGCGTCGCGCAGGCTGTCGCCGATCGACCATGATGCCGGCAGATCGAGATTCCTCTCCAAGGAAGCTTTAACCAGCATACCGGGTTTGGGTTTTCTCAGATCGCTGTCCTGGCGGTACTGCTCGACCATCGCCTCGGGTCCGTCGAGGTAGGGGCAGTAGTAGATCGCATCGAGCCGGGCCCCGTCCTTGTCGAGCAGCTCGCGCAGGCGCTGGTGGATCTTCTGGACCGCCGCCTCGTCCATCATCCCGCGGGCCACCCCCGACTGGTTGGTGGTGATGATGTTCTCGAAGCCGGCGGACGCGAGCCGCTTCAGCGCGCTCGCCGCCCCCGGCACCAGCCGGACCTGGTCCGGATCGCGCAGGTACCCCGGGTCCTCGATCAGCGTCCCGTCGCGATCCCAGAAGATGGCGGCCTTGGGCATAGCGGTTAATATCGTGCAACCTGGAGCGTTACGCAACGTCTTGAGGTGAGCCATGGCGGCTTTTGAACGTCACGTCTTCGTCTGCACGAATGTTCGCGAAGCGGAGCATCCCCGTGGGTGCTGCGCGGCGCGGGAGGGCGAAGCGATTCGTGAGGCGCTCAAAGCGGCCGCCGGGAAGCGGCTGGGCAAACGCGTCCGCATCAACACCGCCGGATGCCTGGACCAGTGCGAACATGGGGTGACGGTCGTGGTGTATCCGGAGGCGGTCTGGTATGGATTCGTGACGCTGGCGGATGTCGAGGAGATCGTCGAGTCGCATCTCGTCAGCGGTCGTGTCGTCGAGCGGCTTCGGCTCAGCGAGGGATGCATCAACACGTCTTCATGTCCACATCGGGGCGTTCCATAAGACGCGTTGAACACGACGAGATGAAGACTCACATAGCGGTATCTTGATCGAGCCCAAAGCGCTGGGTGAGCGATCGGCAGGAAGGGCGAGCAACCGCGTGAACCCCTCGCTTGCGCTTCGGGCTCTGTTGCCGGCGTCTGGACGTTCAACACGCACGGCTGAAGGGACCTGCTGAGCGGTGGCGTACGGGCTATTCGAAGAGTTCGCCCTGGCGCTGGTCGCTCACGCGGCTCTCGAAGGAGCCTTCCGATGTTTCGGTGACGATGCGGTCGCCGGGCAGGACGTCCCGGGCCCGGGTGATGATCCGGCCGCGGCGGGTGCGGGTGATGGTGAAGCCGCGGGCGAGCGTGGCGCGGTGGCTGGTGGATTCGAGACGGGCGGAGAGGCCCTGCATCTGCTGCGTCGAAGTGCGAAGCAGGCTGATGGTGGCACGCTCCAGGTTTCTCTGGCACTGGGCCAGCCGTTCGCGAAGTACGCCTGCCTCCCGGACCAGAGCGCCCGGCAGAAGCCGCTGCCGCACCGCGTCGAGCCGGCGTTCGAGCCCGTGCAGCCGCTGCGAGAGGGCCCATTGCAGGCGATGGTCGAGCCGATCGATGTGCCCGCGCTGGCGGCTCCACAGGCGGGGGTGGGCGCCGGTGTAGCGCACTTCGAGCTCGTGGAGGCGGCGGCGGGCGGCGTGAAGGGCGCGGCTGCCCGCGAGCCGCAGCCGCGACTGCACCTCGTCGAGCCCCTGCTCGCGATGCCGCAGGACGGCCAGCGGATTGCGGAACCACTCCGAAGATTCGGCGCGGCCCACGCGGGCGGCGGCCAGGTCGAGATGATGCCGCACCGAGCGTCCCAGCCGCTGGCCGTGGGTGCTGAGCATCGCCAGCACCTCATCCAGCATCGGCACCGCCAGTTCGGCGGCGGCGGTGGGTGTTGCGGCGCGAAGGTCTGCCACCAGGTCGGCGATGGTCACGTCCACCTCGTGGCCCACACCGCTGATGACCGGGATCACGCTCGCCGCGATCGCACGGGCGACCGCCTCCTCGTTGAATGCCCACAGGTCTTCGAGTGAGCCGCCGCCGCGGGCGGCGATGATCGTATCGATCCCGCCCAGCGTTTCGCGCTGCGCGTTGATCCGGCCGATCGCCCCCGCGATCTCCTGCGCCGCCCCCTCGCCCTGGACCCGAACGGGGTAGAGCAGCACCGAGACGCACCGGCAGCGTCGTTGCAGCGTGCGGAGAATGTCGCGGATGGCCGCGCCGGTGGGACTGGTCACCACCGCGATGCGGCGGGGGTACCGCGGGATCGGCTTCTTGCGCTTCTCGTCGAAGAGCCCCTCGCGCTGGAGCTTCCCGCGGAGCTGGCGGAACGCGAGCTCGAGCGCGCCGGCCCCGCGCGGTTCGAGGCGGTTGATGTAGAACTGATACTGCCCGCGGCTCTCGTAGACATCGACGTAGCCGGTGGCGATGACCTCCATGCCGTCGGCCGGCTGAAACTTGACCGCGGCCACGGCCGATTTCCACATCACCGCCCGGATCTCGCTGCGTTCGTCCTTGAGCGTCAGGTAGAGATGACCGCTGCTGTGCCGTTTGCAGTCGCGGATCTCTCCAACGAGGTGAATCGTCCCCGGCAGATGGTTGCCCAGCACCTGCTTGATGAGCGCGCTCAGGTGCGAGACGGTCATGAGGTGCGGCGCGGCGGTCGCCGAGGTGGCCGCACCGGTGGGCGTCGCGGGGGTTTTGGCAACGGCCATACGATTCGGGTCGAAAAGAGGGGGTTGAATGCTCATATCAGCCGGTCTGCCGGGGCCTGGCGACCACCGCGGAACATAGTCTTCTCACAAGCTCAATGAGGAAACCTGTTTCCTGTTCATGATGGCGCATCAGGGCGTCGTACTTTTGCTGAATATCCTCGTGGACGTTCGGATCAAAGCGTTTGACTTTCATCCATTGCCAACGTCCCTCATCGAGTTGCTGAAGAATGAGACGGGCCTCTTCCTCTATCGTCATCATTCTGCCCTCTCGCGATGGAGGATCCGTGTTTATGCCCGGCCGCCACGGGGGGCGGCCGCTACCGGGTATCCACGGGTTAATCCGAATCACTGCCGTTGGTCATGGGTACGTAATTCGCCGCCGACACGTTGACCCGCTCGATGTGAGTCGCTCTTCCGGTGGCGGATTCCACCTGCACGAGAACGCCGCACATCCGGACATCGGCCTCGGCCACGTCAAACGGGTGGGGCAGGTTGGTCATCAGGTGCTTGATCACGCGGTCCTTGCGCCGGCCGAGCACGGAATCATAGGGGCCGGTCATCCCCAGATCGGTGATGTAGGCGGTGCCGTGCGGCAGGATGCGTTCGTCCGCCGTCGGAATGTGGGTGTGGGTCCCGAAGACCACGCTGACCCGGCCGTCGAGGTGCCAGCCGAGGGCGACCTTCTCGCTGGTCGCCTCCGCGTGGACATCGACGACGATGATCTTGACGTCAGGGGGAACCTGCCGGAGGGCGTTGTCGATGCCGCGGAACGGGCAGTCGGCGTTGGGCTTCATGTACAGCCGCCCCATGACCGAGAGGACGGCCACCTTCGGCCCGATCGCCGTCTCGGTGAGGCCCACCAGCCGGCCGGGTGAGTTCGGCGGATAGTTCACCGGGCGTACCATGATCGTCGACCGTTCCAGCGTCGGCAGGATCTCCACGCGGCGGTAGATGTGGTCGCCCAGTGTGATGAGATGCACACCGTAGCGGCGGAACTTCTCGTAGAGCTGCGGCGTGAAGCCCGAGCCGCCTGCGGCGTTCTCCACGTTGCAGATGACGCAGTGGATATCGTGCTTCTTGACCAGTTCGGGAAGGGCCTGCGACACGACAAACCGGCCCGGCCGCCCGACCACGTCTCCGATGCACAGCAGATTGACCTGCATGGCCCAGCTTTCTAGCCGCGTGCTCGTTTCTCACCGCGGCAGTCGCGAGCATACTGGATTTCGCCGCTGTGAGGCAACCACAGCTCCCACCGGGAGGCAGGACCTACTCGGGCTTCGAGGCCACCGGTTTGTCGGCCCCGGTCTCTTCGATCAGCCGGTCGAGCTCGGCCTGCAGCGCCGCCCGCACGTCTTTCTGCCGGGGATCCTCGTGCAGGTTCTTGAGTTCGTGGGGATCGTTGAGCAGGTCGTACAACTCCGGCCGGTCGGGCGGGTCGAGGTAGCGGATGTACTTGAACCGCTCCGTCCGGACGGCCTGGATGGTGGGTACCTGCCGGAAGCCCATCTCGCGGAAGTATTCGTAGAGGAAGGTACGACGCCAATTTTCCGCCTTCCCGGTCAGAACGGGCACGAGGCTGCGGCCCTGCATCACGCCGGGAACCTTCACGCCCGCCAGCTCCAGAAACGTCGGGCCGATATCGATGTGGAGGACGAGCTGCGGCAGCTTTGTCCCGGTCTTCACGAGTTTCGGGTAACGCACGAGCATCGGGATGCGGATGGATTCCTCGTAGGCGGTCCGCTTGTCGAGCAGGCCGCCGTGTTCGCGGTGGTGATAGCCGTTGTCGCTGCTGAAGACGATGCAGGTGTCGTCGAGGATGCCTTCGGCGGTGAGAGCGTCGAGCATGCGGCCGAGATTGTCGTCAGAGCCGCGGACGGCCGCGTGGTACTGGCGGATGAATGGGGCATCATCGAGCCTCAAGACCTGGTTCAGGCGTCCGACCCACTCTTCGACGAACGCGGGCTTGTTGGAGAACGGTTCGGTGGCTGAGACCGGTGGCGTGACCTTGGCGTCGGCGTAGAGGTCCTTGAGCCGCTCGGGCGGTTTGAACGGGCCGTGAACGGACTTGAATGCGAGCACCATGCCGAACGGCCGGCTCCTGTCGCGTCTTTTCGTCACCCACTCGATCGCGAGGTCGGTGACAACGTCGTCGATGTAGCCTTTCGTCTCCTCATGCCGGCCGTCGATGTTCATGAGCTGGTCGAAGTACCTGCCCTGGCCCTTGTAGCTGACCCAGTAGTCAAAACCCGGCCGTTTGTCGTCTTTGGGCGCCATGTGCAGCTTGCCGAAGTAGGCGGTCTGATAGCCGGCTTTCTGCAGTTCTTTGGGCCAGGTGACCGCATCTTCTCGAAGGTCCGTCCCGTTGTTCCGCATCACGCCATGCCGGTGTGCATATTGCCCGGTGAGGAAGCACGCCCGGCTCGGGCTGCACAGCGAGATGGTCACGAAGGCGTTCTGGCAGTACGCCCCTTCGCGGGCGAGGCGGTCCATGTTCGGGGTTTGGGCGAATGGATGCCCGGCGCAGCTCATCGCGTCATAACGCATGTCGTCGAGGAACACGAGCAGAAAGTTGGGCCGCGTGGGCGGAGTATTCGCTGCAAAAGCACCGGAGACGCTCGCGAACAGCATCGGACCGATCACACCGATGGATGGGATCCGGCGCATCGTGACCTCCGTTCCGTAGCGGCCGCCCGCTGTGGCGGCCAGGCGAGGACAACACTCCAGCGCAGCGCTGCCGGCGCCGGGCAGGGCGTTGATGTCAGGTACACGATAGAGAAACCTGCGTTGGCGTCAAAGGGATGCTATAATCCCGCCGCATGAAGTTCACGAAAATGCACGGCCTGGGCAACTGCTACATTTACGTCAACTGCTTCCAGGAGCGGGTGATGGATGCCCCGGCGCTCGCGCGGGCGGTCAGCGACCGCAACACGGGCGTGGGCAGTGACGGTCTGATCCTGATCTGCCCGTCGGACAAGGCCGACGCCCGGATGGAGATGTACAACATCGACGGCTCGCGCGGGCAGATGTGCGGGAACGGCATCCGGTGCGTGGCCAAGTACGTGTACGATCACGGCCTGTCGCGAAATAATCCCCTCCAGATTGAAACCGACGCGGGCGTGCTGACGCTGGAGCTCACGCTGCTGGGCGGCAAGGTCTCGCTCGTGCGCGTGGACATGGGCCCGCCGCGGCTGACGCCCGAAGACATGCCGACCACGCTCCGCAAGGATCAGCTCGTGGACTATGACATCCAGGTCGGGGGACGGCCGGCGAAGATGACCTGTGTGTCCATGGGCAACCCGCATGTGGTCGTGTACGGCGTGCCACTCGAAATGCTGCCGCCGGCGCGGCTGGCGGAGGAGGGCCGCCGGCTCGAAACCAGCCCGCTCTTCCCGCAGCGCACGAACGTGCATTTCGTGGAGGTGCAGGGGCCGTCGGAGGTCTCCGCGCTGCACTGGGAACGCGGCAGCGGCCCGACGCAGGCGTGCGGCACCGGCGTAGCCGCGATCTGTGTCGCGGGCGTGCTCACCGGGCGCAGCGGCCGCCGGATCACCGCGCACCTGCCCGGCGGCGATCTCCAGATGGAGTGGAATGAGTCGGACAACCACGTCTACATGACCGGGCCGGCCGTCGAGATCTTCAGCGGAGAGTGGCCGGCGTGAAAGTGAGAAGGTGGGAAAGTGAGAAAGGAAGAGAGATCGAGTTCTCGTTTTCCCACTTTCCCCCCTGTCGTCCTCAATGCTCCCACTGGTCGACTTTTCCACCTTCTCGCTTTGTACTTTCTCACTTTCTCACTCTCTCACTTGACCGATGAGCACTAACGCCGAACACGTCCATCCTGCCCTCCATCTCGAACACATCACCAAGCGCTTTGCCGCGCTGGTGGCGCTCGATGATGTGAGTGCCGCATTCGTCCCCGGGCGCGTCCACGGGGTGCTGGGGGAGAACGGGGCGGGGAAATCGACGCTGATGCGCATCGCGGCCGGCCTTCTGTGGCCGGACGACGGCCGAATCCTCACACCGGACGGCAGTCTGACGGGTTGGTCTCCCGCTCAATCGGGTCGCGCCGGCATTGCGATGGTCCATCAGCATTTCATGCTGGTTCCCAACCTGACCGTCGCGGAGAACTGCACGCTGGGCCGGCGGGAACTCGGGCAGTGGGGCGCCCGGCGCCGAGCGGCGCAGCTCGTGCGGGATGTGGGTCGTCAGATCGGTCTACCGGTCGACCCGGACGCGAAAATCGAGACGCTCAGCGTCGGCGAACGCCAGCGCGTCGAGATCCTGCGGGCCCTGAGCATCGCGCGGCGGGTGCTGATTCTCGACGAGCCGACGGCGGTCCTCACGCCTCAGGAAGTCGAGCCGTTTTTCGCAGCGATCGAGCGATTGAAGCAGCAGGGCCTCGCCATCGCGTTCATCTCCCACAAGCTTGGCGAGGTGGCCCGGATTTGTGACGATCTGACGATCCTTCGCCGCGGACGGTGCGTGTACTCGGGCCCGGCCCGCGATCTGACTCCCGCCAACATGGCCCGCTGCATGGTCGGGGCGGACCTTGCCCCACCGGGAACGCCGCGCTCGGCCGTTGCCGCGTCACAGGGATCCACCTCTACCGGCACGATGGTTCTGAAACTGACCAGTGTGACGGCGGGCGCACCTCACTTACCGGCTTCGAGGCCGGATGGGGGATCGACCGCCGGGCGGGGCGTCCGCGAAGTCAATGTCGCCGTCCGCGCCGGCGAAATCGTCGGTATTGCGGGTGTTGAGGGCAACGGGCAGGACGTGCTCGCCTCCGTGCTGGTCGGGCTCACGCCGGTTCGAGACGGGACGATTCAGCTCGCAGGCCGCGATGTCACGCACGCGCCGCCGCGGGCCCGAAGCAGGCTGGGCATGGCCCACGTGGCGGAGGACCGCCTGCGGCAGGCCCTGGTGCCGGGCATGAACCTGGCCGAAAACCTCTCGCTGCGGGGGTACCGGTCCGCGCCGCTGAGTTCGCGCGGTTTTCTTCGGTGGTCGCTGGCCCGCCGGCGGGCCGGGGACCTGGTGCGCGGGTTCGACGTGCGCGCGCCGGGGGTGGACGTGCCTATCGAGCAGCTCAGTGGAGGAAACCAGCAAAAAGTTGTTATCGCCCGGGAGCTTTCCGGATCGCCGGCGGTGATCCTGGCCCACAATCCGGTGCGCGGGCTCGACATCGCGGCCACACGCTTCGTTTTTGACGCCTTGCTCGCCCAGCGCGACCGCGGGGCCGGAATCCTGCTCATTCACAGCGATCTCGACGAGCTTCTTGAGCTGGCCGACCGCCTGTACGTCATGTATGCGGGCCGGTGCATCTCCACGGACTGGCCGCAGTGCACCCGCGAGCACATCGGGCAGCTCATGCTGGGGGCGGCGTCATGATCCGCTTTGACCGCCGCAGCGCCCTGCGCGGCCTGGCCCAGTCGCTGGCCGCGGCCGCCGTGGCCACGATGCTCGTGTCGCTGCTCATTGCCCTGGGTGGCAGGAACCCGCTTGAGGTGCTGTCGGCGCTGGTGAGGGGGCCGCTGGGCGATCCGTATCGCTTCGCCGAGGCCCTCGGCCGGAGCTGCCCGCTCATGCTCTGCGGCCTGGCGGTGGCGGTTGCGTTTCGCGCCCAGGCCTGGAACATCGGTGTCGAGGGTCAGTACCTGCTGGGGGCCATCGCGGCGACCGCCGTCGGGATCCACGCCGCGGCCCTGCCCGCTGCGGCGCTCATGCCGGCGATGCTCCTGACGGCCGCAGCGGCAGGGGGGTTGTATGCCCTGCCGGCCGTGGTGCTCGAAAACGTGCGCCGCGTGCCGCTCGTGCTCAGCACGATCCTGCTCAACTTCGTGGCCGATGCGTTCGTGCGATACCTCACGCAGGGGCCGCTCCGCGGCTCGGACCCGTCCGCCGCGCAGTCCGACCCGATTGCCCGGCACGGCTATCTGCCGTTGCTGGTGCCCGCCACCGATCTGCACGCGGGATTTGTGCTCGCGGTGATGGCGGCGGCGGGGCTCTGGATCCTGATCCGCTGGAGCGTCTGGGGTTTTGAAGTGCGGGTCGCCGGGCTCAACCCGGTCGCGGCCGAGTGGACGGGCATCCGCGTGCCCCGGGTGCGGCTGGGCGTCATGGTGCTATCGGGAGCGCTGGGGGGGCTGGCCGGAGGCGTGCAGGTTGCCGGCGTCACGCACCTGCTCAACATTCAGGCGTCGGAAGGCTTCGGCTACGTGGCCATTGCCGTGGCCCTCCTCGGCCGGCTTGAGCCGCTGGGCGTTGCGGTCGCGGCGCTCTTTCTGGGCATGCTGGACGTCGGGGCGTCGCATCTCGAACGACAGGCCGCGCTCGGGATTCCCGCGGACATCGCCCAGGTGATCAAGGGCGTGCTGGTGCTGGTGGTCCTGGTGATGAGCGGGCCGGCCTGGCGCCGCAAGTAGGCAGGTCCCGCCTGCCGGGCGGGACCTGTCCGGAGGTGCGGCCGCGAAAGGTCATACTGGGAATGTAAGGTATGAGCTTCTCATTGGATTTGACGACGCAGGATGCGATCCGCTTTGCCGTGCCGCTCTGGCTGGCCGGTCTGGGTGAGCTGGCGGTGCAGCGGTCGGGCGTCGTCAACATCGGGATCGAGGGCATGATGCTCGCCGGGGCGCTGGCGGGCTGGGCGGGAGCGGTGGGCACCGGGTCGGCCGGGGCGGGCGTGATGTGCGCCGCCATGGCCGGCATCGCGCTGGCGGCGTGCTTTGCGGTGGTGACGATCGCGTTCCGGGCCGATCAGATCGTGGCCGGCACGGCCATCAACCTCATCGCCCTGGGCGCGACCGGGGTGGGCTACAAGTGGTGCGTGCAGAGCGGCTGGGCGGCGCAGTCGAGCGTGCATTTCGAGCCGCTGCATCTGTCGATCCTGCCGATCCGGGCCTTCGATCAGTTCTCACTGTGCTACGTGACGATTGCCCTTGCGGTGGGGCTGGAGATCCTGATCCGGCGGACGCGCTGGGGCATCGAATTGACGGCGCTGGGCGAATACCCGGCGGCGATGGCGGCCGCCGGGGCCCGGGTCGGCCGGCGGAGATGCCTGATCGTTCTTGGAGGCGGATTCCTTGCCGGCCTGGCCGGTTCGTACCTGTCGATCATGTTCAACCATCAGTTCGGCTACAACATGACCGCCGGGCGCGGCTTTCTGGCCCTCGCCATGGTCATCTTCGGGCGCTGGAGCCCGCTGGGGCTCATCGCGGGAGGATTGTTCTTCGGGTACGTCTACGCCGTTGAGTATACGCTGGAAGTGTCGCCGCTTCCCGGTCTGCCCGCCCCGCAGATCCTCCAGATGGCCCCTTACGTGCTCACGCTCGTGGTGCTCGCGGGCCTGGCCGGCCGGACCCGCGCCCCCGCCGCCCTCGGTCAGCCGTTCGAGGGATAGCCTGCACCATGCGCGCCGGATACGCTCACCTGGAGCCGGAGCGTGGGCGACGAGCGGAGTGCTGTATGCACCGGCTCGACCGACCCCCGCTCCCGCAGGGGGGTTCTGAAAGCGACGTCGCCCAGACGGCCACGGATCCCTCGCCGGCGGTGAACACGGATTTCTCGCTCGCATCGCCTGGAGGCGGATGTATACTGCGGGCATGTCGGATCGCGCCTGTCGAGCACCGGCATCCACTCGAGCCCGGGGCTTTACGCTGATCGAAGTCCTGGTGGTGGTCGCCATCATCTCGCTGCTGGCGGCGGTGCTGCTGCCCTCCCTCGCCCGCGCCCGAGCGCAGGCAAAGGCCGCGGCGTGTACCGCGAATCTGCACCACATCGGGAACGGCTCGATCGCCTATGCCCACACCTACCGCGACTACTTCCCGCTGACCGCCAGCGAAGATGACGACAACTGGTACGCCCTGTGGAAGGCGCGTCTGCTGGCGAATGTGAACAGCCTCATCTGTCCGGGCACGCGAAACGTGATCCGGCCTGAAACGCTGCGCTGGGACGTGGCCCACCGAAACGGTCCGGAGAAGGACAAGGTCGCCTATCTCATTGATCCGGCAGGGAGCGGGAGGTCGGGCGACATCTGCCGGATTGCCAGGAGCCGCGACGATTCAACGGGCGGCCACAGCTACGAGTACACGGGCGTTTACGGAGGGGGCGCCAACGATCCGTGGCGGCCGCTGGCCGGTCTGCACCGGCGAAGCAAGCATTTCGAGGCCTATCTCTCGGAGATCGCGCTGGCGTGGGATGCCGATGAATCGCAGGGCAGTCCGCCCGGTCGTGACGCGGGATGCAGGCCGACCCTGGGCGGGGGTGATGATTGTCCCCAGCCCTGGGACAATCACGGCGAGGCCGGAACGAACTTCCTGTTCGGCGACGGTCACGCTCAATGGGTCAAGAAATTCCCCGGCGACTGGGTGGATATGACCGCCGGGAGCATCAACACGGCGTTTCAGTTCGGCCAGACGGCAAGCCCCAAAACCAGCGTGGCCGTGCTCATCGATATGATCCATTCCCGCTCCTGGGAGCCCTGGTACTACTACCGTCAGTGATGCGCGTGGCCGATGCGCCGGCGGCGGTCAGGAGGGCGGGGCCGAGAGTGCCTGGAGCTGGTCGTTGGAGGGGAACTGCTCAACCAGCCACCGGGGCGGGTAGCGGTCCTGCGGCTGCATGAGCGGGCCGCAGATCTGCTGGACGTCGTCCCAGCGGGCCATGATCGAGTCGGGGCGGGGGCCGTCGGCGGAACCGCGCATGAAGGCGATCACTTCCGCGCGGGGCAGCAGGGTTTTGACCCCTTCGCCCCAGACCGAGACGGTGCAGAACTCACCCGTCTGCCTGTTCTGCGTGAGCATCACCGAGGCGACGTAGGGGGAATCATCGGTCTGCTGCTGCTCGAGCCACGAGGCCTGCTCGCCGTATTCGCTCGCGACGGAATGAACGTAGAGCTCCCGCAGAGGGGCCAGATACTCGTGCGTCGGGCGTGCCGTCTCCCACCGGGGGCCGTTCAGGATGACGGGGATGCCGGTTTCCGCCCGGCTGTCCTGGAGCCCTGCTGTGGCCAGCTTCGCCATGGCGGCGAGGGCGCCCGGATCCTCGGAGCCGCAGACAAGCAGGAGATTTCGATGCGGCACGACGGCCACGTGCCGGCCCTTCACCGGGAGCTGCCAGATCAGGTCGTGCAGAAACAGCCTGGCGGCGTCGTAAGTGTCCTCGCGGCCCGGCGCGTACAGACCAGGGCTGACCTGTTGGAAGTTCTGCTTGCTGATCTCCCAGAGGTTGTCTTTCGCGACGGCGAGCGCCTCGTCGAAGGTGACGCCCCAGCCCGTCAGTCTGGACCGGCTGACGGGTGACGAGGCCTGCGGCGTGTCGATGACGACGTCGACTCCCAGATGGTCTCCCAGCGGCGTGAACGGGATGTGGGCGTCCGGGGGGAACCTCAGGTGCATCCGCTCGTAGAACAGCCGCGACCGGACACGCGGCAGGAGCACCGCGCGCGCTTCGCTGAAATCCTCCGGAAGTGCCGACGGGGTGGTAAGGATGGTCGCGATATAGCGCTGCAGCAACGGGCGGCGTTGAGATCGGGGCGCCCTGGCGTATTCCGCGAAGGCGTTGTGCAGGCCGAGTTGCGTCTCGGGCGAGCCGTAGTGAAGGGTGAAGGTTTCGCGGTTGTAGCGGATCGGGTCGGTCACCCCTGACTGGCGCAGCAGGTCGCAGACCATCTGGGCGAAGCGGTCTGGGGTCGGAGAACGCAAGTAATCGAGCCAGCCCACGGATCAACCTCCGGAGACGGCAACGTCATACCGGTGAGGCGGCCTCGTGTCGAGCGGGGAGGCGCGGGTCAAGCCTTCGGGGTTCGTGACAGATTCTGCGGGAGTGGACGACCGCGTCCATTGTGGTGCAGGCGTCTCGCCTGCACGTGTTCCGGCGCGCCGGGAAGATCCCGATGCATCGGGACACCACAAAAGGCCGGCTGCGCCGCCGGCCTGAAGTCTCACAGAATGGGTCTTCGGGTGCCGCAGGGACGTGCTTGGCGGCTCTCCGGCCGGTCAAACGTGCCTGATGCTGCGGGCGGAGGAGTAGTGTGCCCCGCTCTGGACTGCGCGGTTGCCGCCGGCTGACGGATGGGCTCTTGTGAAATCGGCTCAGCCGCCGAAGATACAGGATGGATCCTCCGGTGGAGACTGGGATTTGCAGACTGGGAGGAGGATCCCTTGAGGGCCCGGGCAGGCGCATGGAAGCAGGCGCGGTCCGGGCCGGCGTCTTCCACGACGTCTGCATCGAGCGAATGGTCTGCGGCCCGGTAGCGTACCCCCTCGCCACGTACGCCAAGCGGAATTGCCCGGCGCTGCCGGCGGTGCGTTGTGTGGCACGGAAAGCCCTTCTCTGCGAACTCGGCGTGCCCGGAACTCGACGCGGCCAGACCCGGTCGCTGCCTGCCGGATCCGGCCCACCGTGCCTCTGCGCGGAGTGCCGTGGGCAGTGAAAGCGATCGCGATACCACATGGATTGGGCGCAGAGGCATCGCCTGGGGAATGGGGCACATGATTCGCTCGGTTGGACATGTGTCGTGTGGCAGGGGCGTCCACCGGCTCTGGATCCTCATTGGCGTGTTGGTGCTGATGATTGGGGTCGCGGTTTACGTGACTGACCGACGGGCAGACCGGGTGTATTTTCTGCCACGGGGACTGGCCCACCTGCATGACCTCCCGTCCGTTTTCGGGGCGGCGTCGGACAACCTGCCGACGTTCACCCACGCGCTGGCGCTGACGCTCATCACCGCCGGTGTGCTCATGGTCGGGAAGCGAGGCGGGCTGGCCGTGGCGCTGGGCTGGTGCGCGACGGATGTGGCGTTCGAGGTGGGGCAGCATCGTCGGATCGCTCCATGGCTTGCCTCCCATCTGCCCGACTGGTTCGGCGGCATCCCGTTTCTGGAAAACACCTCTGCATACTTTACGGCCGGAACGTTCGACCCCCGGGACGTGATCTCCATCGTGCTCGGGTCGGTCCTTGCCTATCTGACGATTGTGGTCACCTGCTCGAAAGGAACTGCGCCATGGTTCAGCACCACGTGTCATGCGGGTCGGTCCGCCTCCTGCTGGTCGTCCCGGTGATCGTACTGGGCATCGCCGGCATTGTCGGCAGCGGGAACGAATGCACGTCGGCCGGGGGCGAATGCAGCGAGGCCTCCGACTGCTGTTCATCGAATTGCCAGGAGGGGGCCTGCTGCATCGGTGTGGGGGACCTCGTGGAGGGAGGAGACAGCGAGGCCGACTGCTGCTCGGAGCAGTCCGTCATGTTCGGGGACCACCGGTATTGCTGTGCGACCGACGGCATGGCTGCAGACAGTGCGGACTACTGCTGCTCGGGGCTGAGCTATGTGGACGGCGTCTGCTGGGCGTGTCCTCCCGGTTGCTCGTGGACGTCGACGCCGAGCGTGGTGGGTGAGGACAGCGTCTGCGTGTGTCCGGATGAAAACGGCGGCGACGTCACGGTGCTCGAGTGTCCCGCCTGCGTTCCCTGCCCGACGGCCAACCCGGATGATCTCTATCTCGTGCGCGTCTACAGCGTGGAGAAGCGGCAGTGCACCGTCGTCGAAGTGTGGTCGCCCGATCCCACGACGATCGAGGATTGTGCCAAGCAGATCCTCGGTTTGAGCGAGTCCGAAGATCTCGGCTTGTACGTGATCGAGAATGTCACCGAGATGCCGGCAGCTCAGACGTGCGCGGGCCTGTGGTGACGAGCTGTACGATGCTTCAGTTGGCGCAGTTTGGATTGGCGGGGTTCCCGGCGCCGCTGTAGCAGCGCTGGGCGATGCCGAAATCGTTCATGTCGCCGTCGTTGTCGCCGTCGAAGTCGACGCGGCGGCAGGCGGGGCTGAGGGGTATCGACGGACCCGCCGCGCATGTCCGGAAGGCGGCCACGTCGCTATTGTCCACATCGCAGTCCTGGTCCAGGTCCGGGGTCACGATCTGCCCGCAGGCCGGGGGCTCCAGCACCGTCAGCGTGACCGTCGTCGGAGTGTACGCGACGTTGTACTCCCCCGGGCCAGTCACCGCAGCGAAGGTTCCGATGACCTGGCCAGCGGTGAGCACCGTGAACTGCTGACCGGGCTGGGCGATGAAGCCGCCTGTGGGCAGGATGCGCAGCTCGCCACCCGGCATAGCCCGGCCGGCCACGGCCAGGACATCGTGTCCTGTGGCCGGCGTCGTGCCGCCGATCTCGATTTCCAGACTCCCGCCCGTCCCCTGGGTGTAATCTCCGTTTAAGGTAAGCTGCCCGGCGGAGCTTCCGGGCCGGACGATTGCACCCGTGCTGATCACGGTGCCATTGATCGTGCCTGTGCCGCTGAGCGTCCCGCCCGCCAGCGTCAAAGCGGCGTGATTGACCTGCAGAGTGCCGTTCACAACGATCTCGCCCCCGGCAGTCTGGCTGAACGACGCCGCTCGATTGAGGACCATATTGCAGTCGGGAAACACGCGAAGACTTCCGGAGCTGGAAATGCTGTATCCGGAGGGATCAATAACCAGGTAACGAGAGGGAACATCAGCCTGAAGCATGCCGTTGTTGATGACGCTCCCGGCGACGACGCCGTAGCCCCGGATGGTATGTCCTGCCGCATGCGTGAGGGTCACGTCGGCCGCCGTCCAGATGGACGTTCTATCTTCCTGGCCGCACAGGATAATGGCGCCGCTCCCGCTCACCGTCAGGCTCGTGCTCACGCGGACATACTTGGTCACGAATGACGGGCAGTCGCCGATGGTGATCGTTCCGTCATTGACCAGGCCCGTGCCGGCCAGCGCCATGAAGCCGACCACGTGAATCTGTCCGCGATTCGTCACATCGGTGAGCGTGTTGGGCGGGTCTCCATGGCTCTCAATCACGCCCGTGCCGGACGTCTCCAGGGTTCCGCCGAGGATGTTCGCGGCGCCGTAAAGCTGAACCGTCCCGTTCTCGGCGGCGATACGGCCGCCGGCATTCTGAATGGTGATTCCGGCGACGCCGATGAAACCTCCGCCGGCCGCCACGATCGAACCGGGGTTCCACTTGAGCGATGCGGCGAGCTCAAGCAGGCCCCCGTTCACGTCGCCGCGCACGGTTCCCTGGTTGTTGAGTTGCGCCAGGATACGCCCCTCGCCCCGGATGGTGTGCTGTGGTTCCTGAATGAGCGTTCCCCCGGACTCCAGGCGCGCACCAATCAGTCCGGGAGAGTTGAGCACGATCGTGCCGGTGCCGCGAAGCGTCCCCGCCGTCGGAAAACTCAGGAATGTTGAGCTCTGTGAGCTTCGGGTGGGATTGATCAGAATGGTGCCGTGATTGACCAGGGGGAGCCCGTCCACCTCCGCCGGCACGCCTGCGGTGATGTGAATCAGTCCCTGATTGGTGATGCCGCTGAACCGGGCAATCCCGCTGACACCCCCGTCTGTCTCAATGACGCCGGTTCCGTCTGTGTTCAGAGTCCCGCCGGAGACCGTGGTGGCTCTCAGGCGGATCACTCCGCCGGTTGCCAGCAGTGTGCCGCCCGCGTTGTTCAGGCTGACGCGGTCCAGCATCAGGATCCCGCCGCCCGAAGCGCGGAACAGGCCGCTGTTTGTCGCGGTGATAAGCGGGATGGCGAGTGCGGAGCCCGGAACGTTCGCATCGACGGTCCCGGCGTTCTGGAAGGAAGCCGTAATCTGCCCCGTCCCCTGAATCGTGTGATTGGGGTTGTTGATGATCAGACCCGTTGCCGTCAGGACCCCGCGGTCGGGGCTGTTGAGCGTGATGACACCGGTGCTGCTGAGCTGCGTCTGGTCGCCCAGGATCAGCCGTGTCAAGAAGGTGCCGGCCAGACCGGTATCGTTGATGATGATTTCACCGGCATTCAGGACATCGCGGGCGGTGAGCGACAAGGTCTTGCCCTGGATCATGATGAGACTGCCGCCGCCTTCCACTTGCAGCCCCATGATGCTGGCATCGCCATCGAGAATGACGTCGGTGGGGATGATCACGAGCGAGCCTTGATTCGGGAACAGGGGGTGATTGGGAAGACACGCCTGCTGCGCCCAGTTGTTCTTCTCCTTGGGGCTGCCGTTGTCGCAGAGTCCGTCCACACAGGTCTGGTACCAACTGTTCCCGCAGTCTCCCGTGAAGGCCAGATCCTGAGCGAACAGGCTCCTGCCGCCAATGGCCAGGAACAGAACGATTGCGTTCATTGCATGATGAACGATCTCAACTTCGAACCATTCCATGACTTTTGACCTCGACTGCGTTCACGCAGTCATGTCCGGTACCGGCCGGAGTGCTATGACAGGCTCGACATGGCCCACCATGTGCCGTCGGCGCACAGGCTGATGGTGCCACCACGAAGCGGCGCACGTTGAATCGAGGATGAGTCGCCCGGTGAGTGCCCGATTCCTCATTCGGAAGACGGAACCGTGTCGGGAGCGAATGAACTGACAAAACGCAAGCCGACTTGTGCTCTGACTCTCCGGCTTCCGGCGTGAACGATCCCGATTCTACCCAGCAACCGCGCCTCGCTTCAAGAGATAAAACCACGGCACAACCCGCGGGTCGGGGCAAAACCCGACAAGTGAGGCTTGAGACGCAGGCTCGCGCCGGTGGTGGGGGGCTGAACCGAAGCGGTAATGAAAGAAGGGAAGCCCCAGGGCTTCCCTTCGCGTGAGTCCACAGTCAGACAATGGCGCTGGCCGGATGGGCGAGCGCTGCTGGATTCCTGCGGCCGCGCGGGCGGTCGCCGGTCATGAGAGAGGGAGAATCTTAGTAGCGGCTGCGTCCGCCGCCGCCACCGCCGTAACCACCCCGTCCGCCGCCGCCGCCGCCACGTCCACCGCCGTAGCCGCCGCGTCCGCCGCCGCCGCCGCGGCTTTCGCGGGGCTTGGCTTCATTGACGGTCAGGGCCCGGCCGTTGTTGTCCTTGCCGTTGAGGGCGTTGATGGCGGCCTGCGCCTCGGCCTCGGAGCTCATTTCGACGAAGCCGAAGCCCTTGCTGCGGCCGGTCTCGCGGTCGGCGATGACCTCGGCACTGGTCACAGTGCCGTGTGCGGAGAACAGTTGCTCGAGCGCACTGCTGTCCACATCGTACGTCAGATTTCCCACATACAGTTTCTTGCCCATCGTGTTTTCCTTGTTCTGGTGGGCGGTGACCTCACTTTTTACTTTCCAAGGTCGTTCGAAAGGGGCCGACGATTCAGCCCGGCAGGCAGGAAAGAAAAATCGGGTCTACTAGGGCAGAGGTGAGTCTGTCGCTAAGAGACTGGTTTGTCTGACCGACCGCTCACCCACCTTATAGGGTGGGGCGCGGAAAAAGTAAAGCGCGGCACGGTTGAGAGTCGGTCTCAGGAGTCGGGGGGGGCAGGCAGCCCGACCCCGTTGCGAAGGACGGGGTGGGTGAGGGACAAAGGGCAGTGAATCCTCCCCTTGTCGGCCCCCTATCCCTTGCTGCGTGATGGGATGGGGCACCCGTTTCACACACGCTCTCGGGAATTGGGGGGGCTGGGCGGGAAGAAAGGATGCCCGCCCGGGCTGGGGTTCATGCGGGCGGGGAGGGGGGCACGGCCGGGCCGGTGATCAGCGGTTGAGCCGGTTCATCACCCAATCGAGGCCCTGGCCGGCCAGTTTAAGCGGGGCATCGTGGTCGCCGTCGGGCATTTCCTCGTAGTGGAACGACTCTCGGCCGGCCAGACGTTCGGCCAGTTGGCGTGATTGGGCGACGGGAATGATGACATCCGCGGAGCCGTGGGCCACGTAGACGGGCATGGTCAGGCGCTCCGCGTGAGCGACGACGTGGTGGTGCTGGTATGCCGGGACCCTGCCGGGCTCACCGCCGTAGCTGCGCTGGATGGCGCCGGCGATCTCGGCGAGCACCGGCGGACCCTGCTGCCCGCGGCACCAGCGGACGTAGGCGCCCAGGTCGGTGGCCGGGCAGAGGGCCACCACGCCCTGAACGTCCTCGGGGTGCACGGCTGCATAGATCAGATTACTGGTGCCGCCCATCGAGCCGCTGACGAAGATCAGCCGCTTCATCCGGTAGTGAGGGCGGGCCCATGCCAGGAGGGCGTGAAGGTCGTCGGCGGCAGCGGGCGACATCCACGCATTGCCGCGCAGGTTGACGGTCAGGATGCCCATGCCGCGCTGCCGGAAGAGGGGCAGCCAGTTTTGCCGCAGGTCCGAACGGGTGTAGAGCTGGTCGCCGGTCGAGCCGTGGCCGTGGATGAAGATGATCCAGTCGGCATCCCGCGGCGGCGGCAGTGCGGTGGCCCAGTCGCCGACGCCATCGACGCCGCTCACGTATTCGATGCGATCGACGCCCGCGGGCCAGCGGTCCTGGGCGGCGGGATGCACGGACACCACATGAAGGGAGGGGCAGGTGGTCGGCACGGAGGTCGGGCTGACGCGGTCTGGTGCACCACAGCATGCGATGCACAGCAGCGTTAACCACCCAGGAAGGTTGCCCATGGCCGGCCCAGTGTAATCGGAGGAAGCCAGACAGGCACCCACGTCGGGGTTCGTGACCGTTCAGGCGGGGGAGGATACGCCCACCATCAGAACCGGGAGCGTGAGCGACCGGCCTGGCGCTGCCCTGTTCGAGGATCAGGCCCGCTCGTGACGCTCAGGGTTCTGATAAGGGCGCCGCCCGAAGTTTCACGGACTCATCGTGTCGGCGGGCAGGGGCGCGGGAATTGACGGGCGGGAAGGGAGGTGGTATCTGTATCGTCGGCCGACCGGAAGGGACGCATTCCTGCCGTATAAAGCCGGATTCTTACCAGACAGAAAGGGTCACGATGCGATACGCGATGATGATTGCGACAGTGTTTGCGGGTTTGCTGAGTGTGGCCGCCCCTGCGAGTGCAGAAACGCTCGAGGAGGTGGAGAAAAAGATCGCCGAGCTGACGGCCAAGCACAAGTCGGCCGAGGCCCGGATGAAGACCAAGACGGACCTGTCCAACGAGCAGATGTCCGAGAAGTCGGAGTCGGACTCGACGGTCATCTACCTCAAGAAGGGTGAGAAGTGGCTGATGCGCAACGACACGAAGTCCAAGGGGGTGCGCAAGATCGCCGACGGTCCCGAGGAGAAGGTCGAGTCGCGCATCCTGAACGTGTACGACGGCGAATACAGCTACACGCTTATCGAATCACCGGAGTTCAAACAGGCGACCAAACAGAAAATGGTCCAGTCGCAGAGCCCGTTCGGCAAAGAGGTGTGGGAGGAGATGCGCAAGCACTTCGAGTCGAAGCTGCTGCCCGACGAGACGATTGACGGCAAGAGCGTGTGGGTGATCGAAAGCCGCGTCAAGCCGGAGGCGGATGCAACACCCGAGCAGAAAGCGGTCTACAAGAACATGCGGACGGTCACCCACTACCGCAAGAGCGACGGCGCGGTGGTCAAGACGGTGACGTACGAGAAGGACAAACCGACGGTGACGATGACGCTTCAGGACATCAAGTACGACATCGAACCCAAGCCCGATACGTTCAAGTTCGTGGCCCCGGAAGGGGTGACGGTGATGGATATGGATCAGCTTGCGGCGGGGCAGGGCGCGCCGGCTGCGGGCGGCGAGCCGACGGCCGGCGGCACCGACACATCCAAAGCGAGCGCGGAGGACAAGCCGAAGGAGGAGCCCAAGGCCCAGCAGCAACCGAAGGAAGAGGAGAAGCCCAAGGAAGAGCCCAAGAAGGAGCGGGGTGTCAAAGGTCTGCTCAAGAAGCTGCGGTAATGGTACGGGCAGCGTGATCCGGCTGCCGGCGGCGGGGGTGGTTCGGCCCTGAACGAGGACCGGGAAGCTCGCGTCTCGAAAGCCGGGACGGCGCCGGCGGGGAGGGAGCGGTCCGGCCCGTGGGGGCGATTTGAAGCGGTTCAAGGACGGGTAGGTCCACCACGGGGCGCGACGACCTGATCCGGCTGCACATCCGGCTGGATGCAGCGTGACGGATCCGGGATGGGGGATGGCTTTCCGGCCGGCGGATCGGATCGACGGTCTTGCGCTGCTTGACGCAGGGCCACTCATCGGCTACAAGAGTGTCGCCTTCCCGTCGGGGACCCAGCGGCCCGAGCTGTGTTTTCGTCCGTATGCCGTTTTTGTCTGGTGACGGTCGAGCCGTTTTCACATGACATCGTACGAGGAGCCATCTGGCAGGGTATGGAACTCGCCGAAGGTACCCTGGAACTGAGCGAAAAGGGATGGGGTTTTCTGCGCTCCGCGAAGCGCAATTACGCCGTCCACCCGACCGATCCGTTCGTGCCGAACGAAATGGTCCGGCGCTGGGCGCTGCGCGGAGGTGAGAACCTCACCGGCCCGACGCAGCGCTCCAACGGGCGGGCCGGCGGAGCGCCCCAGTCCCAGTGGACGCTCACAGGGGTTGAATCCGTCAACGGACTGGCCGTCGACGCGTATACGCAGTTGACTTCGTTCAACGACCTGACGGCGGTGGATCCGAAACAGCGGATTCAGTTCGAGACGCCCGGCGGGCCGCTGACCATGCGGGTGGTCGACCTGATGACGCCCATCGGGCGGGGGCAGCGGGGGCTCATCGCCGCCCCGCCGCGCACGGGCAAGACCATCCTTCTGCAGCAGATGGCCGCGGGGATCGCCAAAAACCATCCGGACCTCTACATGATGGTGCTGCTCATCGACGAGCGGCCGGAAGAGGTCACCGAGATGCGGCGGACGGTGCACGGGGAGGTTGTTTTTTCGAGCAACGACCAGGACATCACGTCGCACCTGCGGATCGCCCGGCTGATGATCGAGAAGGCCAAGCGCATGGTGGAGACCGGCCAGCACGTGCTGATCCTGCTGGATTCGCTGACGCGGCTGGGGCGGGCGTTCAATGCGGGGATCAAGTCGTCCGGGCGGACGATGAGCGGGGGGGTCGATATCCGCGCCCTGCAGGAGCCCAAGTCGATTTTCGGAGCGGCCCGCACCATCGAGAACGGCGGGTCGCTGACGATCATGGCCTCGGCGCTGATTGAGACGGGCAGCCGGATGGATGAGCTGATCTTCAACGAGTTCAAGGGCACCGGCAACATGGAGATCATGCTCAGCCGGGACCTGGCGAACCTGCGGATCTGGCCGGCGATGGATCTGAACCAGTCGGGGACGCGCAAGGAAGAGTTACTGCTGGGCCAGCAGGTCGTCGAGAAAGTCTACCGCATCCGTCGCCAGATCAGCCCGCTCCCGCCGCCCAAGGCGATGGAGACGCTGCTCGAATCGCTCCGCAAGTTCCCCAGCAACGCCGCGTTTCTCGAAAGCATCGCCAGATAAGAGAGCCGCCGGCGTCCAGGGCGAATCGCCACCACTTCCTCCACGGGCAACAATCCCCAAACGCGCCGGAAGCACCCCCACAGCAGATGACCGCAGGTGGTCGGGTCTATCGACGACCGCGTAAGGACATGAAGTCACGCAGCGCGCCCAGCCGTTCGCGTGACCAGATCGGTCGGGCGACCACGAGGCGTGTCCGCTCGGAGCGCGACTGCTCCCTGGGGTCGCTCCAGGCCCGCTGTCGTGCCGCTGCGGCCATGGCCAGCGCGTCCTCCCGCAGCCGCGGGTCCATCGCGGCCAGGCGCGACTCCCAATCGGGCAACAGGTTCACCGCGCCGAGTGTCTCGAGGTATTCGCGCGGCGGGGTATGCCACACGTGCCCCGGCCGCCACGACGGCAGATACGAGCTGCGGGCGATGAACGCGTCCACCAGCCCGTACCAGTCCACGAGGTGCACATCAGGACCGGCCTCCCAGCCCACGAAGCCGGCGTTCGTGTAGCACAGTGCGATGGGGCCGAACCGCTGGCTGTAGGCCCGGGCCGCTCGCCCCAGAATCAGGAGCTTGGGAACCCCCGGCTGGACCGTCGCATCCGGCCGGCGGAATCGTGCGTCGTCCCACGCGCCGCGATAGAAGTCGTATTCACGCACGATGCCGTTGCCGAGACTCAGGCTGACGTACGCGTTGAATTGGAGGCTGGTGCCGACCGCCACGGCGAGGCCGGCCGCTGCGAGCAGTACGGGACTGCTGCCCCCTGCGGATACGTGCCGCCACAGGAGCAGCAGTGACAGCACCAGCAGCACGCTGTAGGCGGCGACGGCCGACCAGTCGATCTCGCGGTATCCCACGAAGCACAGCACGACGAGTCCGTGCAGAATCACGACGCCGGTGCACCGTTTCGACCAGCCCGTCCGTCTGCGGGCGAAGAATGCCGCAAGCAGCGCGCCCGTGGCCCAGACGGCCGCAGCCACGATGCACGCCCAGCGCGTGAGACGTTCCTGGGCGCTCCACGACACGAAGCCGGTCATGGGCCCGACCGGCAGGTACTCGATCAGCCGGATGAGCCACACCGCGGGAAACGCCGCCAGCAAGATGCCCGCGAGGGGCCGCCCATAGTCGCGCTCCGGGAGGACGTCTCTGGCCGCCGCCACGAGAACGAACACCGCGCAGACCAGGCAGGAGAGGAAAAACCTTCCGCGCATGAAATCCCCGCCGACCCAGATGACGTAGGCCGCCTGCATCGTGATGCCCAGGCTCAGCCAGGGCCATGCCGTCGAGAGCGGGCGGCCCGATCGCCAACGGGCGACACACCAAACAGGGGCGGCGGCCATCGCCGCCAGGACCACCGCGGCCGAGAGAGGCTCGTGCCGCACGAACTCGCGGGCGTACAGAAGTCCGAAGTGCCAGCCGATCTCGCACATCTTGGCGTATGCGGGGTTGGGCAGGGGGGTGCCGTAGTAAACCGCGGCGAACGCATACCATGCGACCGGAGGCAGCAGCGCCGGCAGGGCGAGGGCCAGCCCGCGTCGTTCGGTCTGGAGCAGCCGGACGGCCATCCAGCCGAGCAGGGGGGCCATCAGCCAAACCTGGTCCGGACGGTTCATTACAACCAGCCCACCCAGCAGGAAAACGAAGGCGGGCCGTGCCGATGCGCCGGGCGAATCCGTCACCAGCAGATGGCACAGCAGCGCAAACAGGAGCGCGTGAGTCAGCGCGTTTTCGAGCCCCGACGTCTGGAACTCCAGGAAGCTCGGCGACGCGAGCAGGAGGATCGAGCCTGCAAAAAGCAGGAGGCTGGCCCGGTTCAGCCCGAAGCCATCACGCAGGTCTGTCGTCCCCGCGTGTCGAGGCGGACGCAGAGTCCACCCCAGCGCGAGGAACGACCCCGCCGTCAGCAGCAGGCCGAGCGTGACCGCCAGGCCGTGCAGGTTCGACCAGACGAAGCCCCCGATGAGCAGCAGGCCATACCACAGGGGATGCGTGAAAGCCTGCACACGCTCGCCGGGATTGAACACCGGTCCGTGGCCCTCCAGCGTGTTTCGCACCACGCGGAAGGTGATGTAGGCATCGTCGCAGACCCAGGCTCGCCAGAAGGTCAGGCCGACGGCGACGATCGCCATGAGGAGGACCAGCCGGCCGTGGGAATTCGGGCGAAGCGCTCCCCGCCGGTCTGCCCGGACAGGCCCGGGCCGCGGCGGCCGCGGATCCGACCGTGATATCGCCGGCTCGTACACAGGTTGCGATGGTGGCATGCTCACGCGCGGCGGTATCCTCTTCTCGCGAGAAGATCAGCGACCCGATTCAGGAATGCAGAGGATGGCCCGCGCCCGCGCCATCAGACGCCGGCCCTGGCCCCATTCAAAGACTCGAAAGTAGGCATACCAGAGGCAGATCGCCGCGCCGGACAGGAAAACGATGAGCGCGCGGATCCCGCACTCTTCCACACAGGCTTTCCGGAGGTTCACGGGATTCATAGGTGGTGTCTGGAGTGCACGGCCATCCCCGGTGACATAATCGCTCTGGAGCCACAGGATCCGGTACGTGGCCCAGGTCGCGAAAACCGTAGCGCCCAGCAGGACCATCAGCACCAGGATGCGGCCGCCGGAGACTCGGCTGTCCCGCGCCCGCCGGCCGCATTCGGGACAGCGCATGACCGGGGCGCCGTAGTTGTCATACCCGCAGTTCCTGCAGCGAAAGTGGCTGGTCACCTGCGGCGGGGCCTGCGGGAGCAGATGGGGCGGAATCCCGTGCATAGGCCCATTGTACCGCCGCAAACCGGACGGCGGGTACTCAGTCGCTGCAGACTCCCCGCAGGGGAGTGCGTGACAGGTTGGGCGGCGTCTCTCAGAATCCCCAGCGGCCGCGGGGGGTCAGGTGAACCAGCACCGGCCGCACTCCTCCCGTCGCGTCCCCGACGGCTTCTGAATGAGGCGGCCCGCCGGACGTAGTATGCATTCCACCGCGGGCGCGACACACTTGTTCCATGGTTGACGCGGCATGGGGGCTGTACAATGGCCTTCCCAGACCGGATGCGCAGCCGGGCGTGTGGATCAGAGCGCAGGAAGGACGTGGACCATGAAGAAACTGCTGTTCGTACTGCTGGGGCTGGTTGTCCTGATCGGGCTATATCGGGGCTGGCTCAGCATCTCCCGCTCAGAGGAAGGCGGCAAGGTCAGCGTGACGGTCGACCCGGATAAGGCGAAAGAGGATGTCAGCCAGTTCAAGGAAACGGCCACCGACATTCACGAGAAGGCCAAAGACGCCGCGAATTGAGCGATTCGAGCTTCCGGCGGCCCGCTGATCCGGCGCGCATCCCTTTCATCGGCCCTCTGCCAGACCTCAGGTCAGCGAGTGTTCCGGTGAGTCAGTTGGACTCCCACACCACCCAGCAGCACTTTCTCAGTGCGATACCCCAACAAGCCGCAATACACTCTGGGGCCATCACGTCGGTGAACGATGGATGTTCCCGCCAGGTCTATATCGCGCCGAGCGTGACCGCTCGCTTACCGCAGAGCTGCTACGTACCAGCGAGCGATGGAGCCCAAATGCTCGAAAGCTGCGGGCAGAGGCGCGGAGACGTGGTCATGGAGATTGTCGATAAGCTGAACCCGCTGAGGCCGGAGCCCTCGCGGCTGCAAGGCCCGCGGGCTGCGGAGAGGTCGAGGCCGCACGCCAGACCTACAATCCAGCGAATGACCGTCACTCAGGACAACGTTGAAGGCATCACGGCTGCCCAGCGACGGGCTCTCTTCGGCTGGGCACAGCGGCGGGGCCTCTCACACGAGGATCTGCGGGCGTTGACGCCGGCAGGGAGCGTGTCGAGGCTGTCGAGAGAGCAGGCCGCGGAGCTGATCGAGCTGCTGACGGGCCGGCCGGGGACGGGCGATCCGATCGAGCCGCGGGGAACAGTGACCCGGGCACAGATTGGGCTGCTGGCGCACCTGCGGGACCGCCTGGGGTTCACGGCCGCTGGATTCGAGAGCTGGCTCCGGCGCCACTTCGGGGTCCGGGCGCTCGAGGATCTGAACGATCGCGGGGAGGCTTCCCGGATCATTGCCGCACTGCTGAACATGAAGGCCACGCGCGACGCCAGGGCAGAGGGCCGGCCGGGGGTGGAGATCCGCTCGCGAGCTGGTCGACGTCCTGACGCGGTCTGAGACTCCATGCCGAAGGCTTGTCCTGCACTCACGCGCGGCCGCCCCGGCCACGGGATCGACGCGATCCATCCCGAACCAGCACAGGCCCGGGCGCGACACAGAAGGCTCTGCCCTTCAATCGCCAGGATCGAATCCCTGACGGAGGTTTGGAGGCCCTGAAACCGATAGATCAGTGGGTCCGCTGCCGTGAGGTTCGACGCTGGTTCTGGCTTGCGTGATTGCTCCCATGCGCGGTAGTATCCAGAAGCTTTTCTGGTCTAAACAGTCTCGAATCGGAGCGACAACAATGGCGATTCCCAAGAAGGTCTGTGAACGAATGGTCCAAGGCATGAAGCGGCTAGGGCCGATTATCGCCCAACAGAAGGCCCGCGACGTTTCCGAGGCGGACACAGTGACACTTGTCAAGGATCTGATGGACGAGGTGCTGGGGTATGACAAGTATGCGGACCTGACCAGTGAGCACTCGATCCGGGGCACCTACTGCGACCTGGCCGTGAAGATCGAGAACAAGCTGGTGGAGCTGGTTGAAGTCAAGGCCATCGGCATCAGCCTTGAGGATCGTCACGTCAAACAGGCGGTGGATTACGCCTCGAATCAGGGGATTGAGTGGGTCATTCTCACCAACGGCAGTGTCTGGCGCCTCTATCAGGTCATCTTCGCCAAGCCAATCGACAGACGGCTTCTGGTGGAGATCGATCTCACGACGCTGGATTGTCGCAAAGAGGATCAGCTCGAAGCGTTGTATCTGTTCACGAAAGAGGGATTCGTGAAAGGCGCCCACATCGATCTGCGGGACCGCCAGGACGCTTCGAGTCGCTTCATGCTGGCTGCTCTGCTGCTCAACAATGAGAGCGTCATGGGCTCCATTCGTCGCGAGCTGCGCCGGGTGGTCGACGTGCTGGTGGATGATGAGGTCATCCTGAAGGTGCTCCGCGAAGAGGTCATCAAGCGGGACGCGCTCGAAGGCCCGGCTGCTGAGGCCGCTTTGAAGAGAGTGATGCGGAAGGGCGATCGGCCGTTAAGGGCGGTGAAGGATTCGTCTGAGGGATCGACTGAGGAACGAGCAACAGAAAAGATGACTTCAGGTGGCGCGGGTTCTGAGAACCAGCATCGCGCGACGGAGCAGCCCAATGAATGAGTCTTCGATACAATCCGCAGTCGAGCTGGCGAGGTTAGGATACGAGGACCTCCTCAAGCCAGGAGCACGTGAGCTTGGCACCACGATAGAGACGGCCCTCAAGACAGTTAACGTCCTGTTGCGGCCCTA
>CAZQEN010000022.1:0-40716 GCA_964591605.1 uncultured Planctomycetales bacterium | reverse complement strand
GTCTACCCGGGCCGCTCCACGTGGGCGTCCTGGTCGAGACGTACAACATGTTTGTCGCGCGCGATTACGATGGTTATCACCTGCCCTCCTTCATTCGCAAATACTTCTCCGAGCGCAAGAACTCGACGGGGCGATTCACTGACACGATGGTGAGTTGTCCCACCGCCGTGTCGCTCTCGAACAGCAAACTGCACAACACTTTCGGCCCGAGTTCCGGTTACCGGCCCTTCTGCTACTCGCTCAACAACTTCAAGAAGTATTTTCGCGGGGCTCTCTACGGGACTGACCCACCCTGGTACTTCGGTTATCCGGATGCCTACTGGCGGGAAGGTCCTGCCCCGTTTGCGGCGATGCCGGCTCCGACTTCGCCGACGGATTATGACGACTATAAGAACGCCCTTCCCAAGCGCCTCAGCGTGATCAACCAGCCCGCTCGCGAGTGGGCGGTCGCTGACGCTTTCGCTTATGAGCAACCACTGCTTCCTGCCGCGATGCCGGGCAAGAAGCCAGGACAGTGGCAGATCGGCACCTATCAGACCGGCGCCTTTCCGCGCGCGATCGGTCTGCCGACGAAGCCTTATCACTCCGGGGGTCTGAATCTGCTCTGCTTTGACGGCCACGCCGAATGGCAGCGGCCCTGGCGCGGCACGGTCAATGATCGGTGATCAGATAGAGCCGCGCGATCAATCGGCGCCATGGGCGACGATGGGCACAGGCGCTTCGCCCAGCCGTCTGCAGATTCATGGAGGCACCATGCGAACATCGCACACGAGGGTTACGGCATTCACTGTTCTGATGATTCTGGCCGTATGTGCCGCACGCGGCGTGTGTGCAGCGGAACTTGTGCTGGTGGAGCAGGGACGACCTCTGGCAACAATCATCACTGCTGCCGCGCCGTCTGTGAACGCCAGAGCCGGCGCGCTCGAACTTCAGACCTATATTGAGAAGATGACCGGCGCGAAGCTCCCTGTCGCCACCGACGCCGTCACGGCGAGCGGCAGGCTGGTTCTGGTGGGCCGCAGCGCGCTCACCGATAAGATCCCGGATCTGAAGATCCCGTCGGGCCGCACCAAGAACCTCCGCGAGGAGGGCTTTACGATGCGCACGCACGAGGACCGGCTCGTGCTCGCCGGCAACGATGAGGAGCCGTACTTCGGCACGCGCTATGCGGTGGCCGAGTTCCTGCACACGCTCGGTGTGCGCTGGTTCATGCCGGGCCAGCAGGGCGAGGTCGTGCCGAAGCTCTCGACCATCCGCGTCACACCGATGGATACCACTCAGCGGCCTGATTTCCCGATGCGCAACTTCTGGGAGCCAGCCCCGGAAAAGATGGACGCCGAGTGCCGGGAATGGAAGATCCGCAACAAGATGAACCCGGACATGCAGAACTGGTTCGGCGTGCCGGGCGACGGATCCATCACGGACCTGATGCCCAAAGACAAGTTCAAAGAGCATCCTGAGTGGTTCGCCCTGCAGCGCGACGGCAAGCGCGACATCAGCCATCCGTGCACGACCAGCGAGGAGATGATCGCCCACGTGGCCGCAGCCGCCAGGGAACACGTCCGCAAAGGCCGGCGCGCCATCGGTTTTGCCCCGGTAGACGGCAATCCGCGCTGCTGGTGCGAGCGCTGCGCCAGGCTCGGCAACTGCTTCGACGGGTACGGGTCGAACGACCGCGATCCGGTGGCGGAGTATTCGATTTCGAACGAGTGGTTTTACTTCGCGAACCGCATCCTGACTGAGGTGAACAGGGAGTTTCCCGATTACCTGATGGCAACCAACGGCTACGCCAACCGTGACGTCCCGCCGGAGGTGCCGCCCGACGTGGACTTCAACCCGCGCAAGAACCTGGTGGTGATGTTCGCGAACATCTGCGGCTGCACGATCCACGCCTACGACGATCCCAGGTGCTGGCAGATGAAGCGGCAGGGTCAGATGCTTCGCGAATGGTGCCGGCTGTCGGACAAGGTGTGGATCTACAATTACAACTACACCATGTGCGTGAACAAGGGGACGCTGACGCCGATGGTGCACCGGCTGCGGCGGAACATCCCGCTGCTCAAGCAGTGGGGCATCCTGGGCTTCTTCGATCAGGACGAGACCAACTGGGCAATGTCCGGGCTGCCGACGCGGTTGATCCGGGCCCGGCTCGAATGGAACACCAGGGCCGACGTCGATGCCATTCTCGATGACTTCTTCACGAACTGGTTCGGCCCCGCGGCGGAGCCCATGAAGGCCTACTATCAGGCTCTCGAAACGGCGTTCGAGCAGGCGCCGCAGCACGGCCACGAAGATGTGATTCTTCCAAGCATCTACACCGAGCCGCTGATGGCCCGGCTGGACTCCCTGATCAAGTCGGCTGAGGCCGGCGTGTCATCCGAAGCGGAGAAGTATCACATGCAGATCGAGCGGGCGATCTATGACAATCTCTGCACCTACGTGGCCATGGAGAAGGCCAAACGGGCGGGCGATCTGACCGGGGCCATCGCAAAGCTGGAGCGGATGATCGCGCTGCGCGACAAGCTGAACGGACTGAATGCGTTCATGGGCAAGCACCCATATCCCGTCTACAACATCGCCTGGGAGAAGAAGCGGCTGGAGAGTCTTGCTGACAAGATCAACGGCAAGGAAGGCGAGCTGGTCGCCCTGCTGCCCGAGCGTGCCCGCTTCCGCACCGACCCGTTCGACGACGGGCGTTACGAACGGTGGCAGGACCCCGGTGCGGGCATTTCGGATTGGAAGGAATTGTCGGTGACGGCCAGCTGGGACACGCAGGGGCTGCACGACGCACAGGGGCATCCCTACCGCGGTGTGGCCTGGTATCAGTTCGACGTCAAACTTCCCGAAACAGCGCGAGGCAAGGCCGTCTTTCTGCAGGGGATGGGTGTGGTCAACGAAGCGTGGGTGTGGGTCAACGGCCGGTACGCCGGGCGCCGGCCGTATATCATGCCCTGGTTCCGGCCGCACCACCTCGAGCTCGACGTGAGCAGGCTGATCAAGCCCGGTGAGTCGAACCGGATCGCCGTCCGCGTGCTGTGCAACTTCGATGTGTGGGGGGCCAACGGCATCTACGAACGCATGTTCCTGTATGCCAGGAAATCGGCAGCTTCTCCTCAAGCAGTCCGGTAATGAATGATGAGTTCATCGGAATCGAGGGTACGCCCACCATCGAGCCTCCTCGTTCCATTTTTTCCACGGGAGCAAAGCGCGTTCGAGCCTCTCTCTGGTCTGCGGCTGCCTGGTTCGGGTGATGAGAGACTCGAGCAGCGCGATCTGCTGAGGGCGCATGTCGCTCAGATACTTCCCGCAGGGCGCCCGCGCGGACTCCTCTTTGGCCGACGCGCTTCCCGTCTGGTAGCCGGGTTTGCCGTAAATGCCTGCCTCCAGCTTCAACCAGTTGTCCGCCATTTCCGGGCCCACATCGCCGTAGTAGCGCATGTGAAAATCCCGGACGGCGGCGACCCAGGAGATCTGCGGCGACCAGAGCGCGCGGGCGGCCACGTACATGTTGCAGGGTGAATAGCCGTACATGTCCGACGAGCTTCCGGTCGCGCCGAGACCTCGAAGAATCTGCAGGTCTCGGACAATCACCCGCTCTCCGGGGTAGATGAAGGGGTCCCACCAGCAGTGGTAATACTCGTAGATGTATGTCTGCCTGGTCCTGGCCATCCAGGTCAGGTCAATCCCGAGGAATCGGTTGTTTTTCGCGGATTTGGGATCGCCGGCCAGCGGCAGGTAGCTGTCGCGATCGATATGGGCCAGACCCACAAACACGTTATCCAGCGGGGTCGGGGCGTGATCGGGCATCCCGTACTCGACCGAGCCGTAAACCAGCGGGCTGAGCATCACATTGGGGTGGCTTTTCGCGATGGCCTCGGCCACGCGATTGACGAACTCGATGTAGCTGATGATGTATGCCGATCGAACGGAATCGGACGGTGTCGTCAGATCAATTGTGCCTCTGGCCGCTGCCGGAATGGTGCCTCTGGTGCACACCGCACATCGACAGAAGGACGCGCCGTCCGGATGCCACAGATCCACCACTTCGACCTCCGGGCAGCGGTCCAGGAACTTCTGCAGATTGCGGATCAGTTGCTGCGTCATCTCCGTATTCGTGACGCAGAGCGTGGGTTCTTTGCGGACGCCGTCCTGATAGAGAAACCATTCGGGATGTTTCCTGAAGTTCTGGGGCGGCAGCCAGGTGTGCATGGTGTGGCCGCCGAAATGGACGTGCAGGCCGCGCTTCCGGATCTCGGGTACCAGCGTTTCTCGCCATTCGTACCATACCTTCGGCTCGCCCCTGGCATTCTCACACGGGTGAACCCAGTTCATTCTGTTTTTTGCCAGCCAATCGAGATTGGCGATGCTTTGAGGAATGCTCACAAATGGATAATCCAGCATCGCCCTGTAGGAGTACTCCGGTCTGGTCTCGACCTTCAACTCGCCGATCGAGAGCGTTGGGCTGGACGGGACACTGTCATCGCCCGGAACCGCCCAGCCGCACCCGAGCCGTTCGAGCAGATCGTATACAGCGAATAGAGCGGCCGGCGGCGTGGCCCCTCGAAGGGTAATTCGATCGGCGGACACTTCGAGGGCATAACCATCATCGTGTGCAGGTGAGAGCCGATCCCGCGGATTCGCCGTCTGCGATTGGCGATCACAACTGACCACGATAGCCGGCCGGGCGGCCCCCTCCTGAACGATGGGCACCACTGCCCCGCTCATCGCTTTGATGTATCGCTGCAGTTCCCGGGCGGCGAACTGTACCGGTGGGGCGGTCTGATCCCGGGCCAGAACGATTTGCGCGGTACTCTGACCGTTTGAGACCAGCATGAGATCGCCGGCGAAACCGGTACCGATCATGCTCAACATCGCCGCGATCGGCGGGAGAAGGATGGTCGCTCTCATGCAACAACTCCTTGGTCGTAAACCTCACCGGGTACAGGACACGAATCCCTGAGCGAAAGGCGCCGGGCATTCTGTCGATGCGAGCCGCTCCCGATAACGGTCGTATTGACGCCACGATTTGCCTGACTCAAGCACTGGTTCTACACTGATACGTGTCACTTCGCCAATGCATACAGGAACGGTCCGAGACGTTTCGCCGACAGCCGTTCCAGTTGGAGACCATCGCCACCCATGCTGTCGCTGCAGGTGCTCGCATCCCTCTTGGCGTTCTCCCAGGGCTTGGGGCCGGCCGTGGCATTCTCCAGCAAGGCAATCCCGACGGGCAAGCATACGCTGAGAATCCGTGCACGAGACGGCGACGGCCGGCTCGAGAGGCTGTTTACGATGAGCGGCTCCAGGTAGTGCGCCTTCAAACGGGCGCCGCGATAGGAGGGATTGCGTCATGGTCAGTTCCCGGATCGTTTTGACTGGCCTGGTTTCTGGAGTCGTCGGCGTGGCACAGGCGGCCAGCCCGTGGGCCCTGCCGGAATGGAAGTACCGCGCGCCAGTGCAGATCATCAATGGCGGATCGGCCGCGGTCGAGGCTGCTGCGGTCGCGATCGCCGACATTCCATCCACTCTGCTGATCAACGAAGGCAAACTGGCGAGCTGCGGTGCAGATCTCCGGCTCGTGAATGAGACGGGAGATTCTGTGGCCCTGCGGCCGGAGCGCTTGCTCGCAGACACGGGCGAGGCGCGGCTCGTTTTCGTCGTAGACCGCGTGCCGCCCAAAGGCCGCCGTATCTGGTGGTTGTATTACGGGAATGCCCAGGCGGCGCCGGGTCCGGCGCTCGATCCAGGGAAATCACCCGGCGAGCTGAAGGACATGACCGTTACGGTCGGCGCCGAAGAGTGCGCGGAGCCTGCGGGCGTCGTGGAGCAGGTGTCACTGGACACATGGCTGTCCACGCACCGGCTCATCGAACTGCAACGAGACCGCCGGTCTGGCTCCGGGGCAGAGGATCTCACGAAGAGAATCGATGCCGACATCAACGTGAGGAAGGGTAAATCGATCTGCTGGTTGCGGTACCTGAGCGCCCGGGCGGGTGAAACACCCCATGGAAGCCTGAAACTGAGGGTGCAGGGCAGCGATCTTGAGCCCGTCACACGCAGCGAGGCCTGTGCCAGCCCGGCTTCTTACCACTGGGCTTCGCTGCCGATCAACGTTGCTTCCGACAGCAGGCTGCACCTCGTCGTGGACGTGGCGGATTCGTCTGCCGCGCTGGATTGCGCTGTGCTCACGACAGACCTGAGCTATCAACCGGACATTCGGGATTTCGAAGGCCGGGTATGGGTGCGGTGGCGCATCGATCATCCGGAGGGGTATCGCTACTCGACCGGAATCGAGAGCGAGATCGATCCGTACAAGCCCTCTTTTCTGGCAACAGGGACGGCGACGCCGCTCGGGTTACGCCCGCCGAGCAGTGCGGCCTTCAGCGAGGATGAGGATTTCTTTCATACCGGTCAGTACTCGCAGTGGGTGCTGCTGCCTACGTCCAGGTCCAGGCAATGGCATTCGGTTCTGTTTTTCCCGCCCGCCGACAACGGCAAAGTCGATCCGGCCATGACCGTGCGGCTGGAGTTCGCCAACCGGCCCTCCGCCGAGCGGGTTTTTCGCATCACGCCCGCCGAGCCGATCGAGATGCCCAAGGCGTCGCTGGGCGTCCGAATGCCGACGATCACCACGCTCGAGGGTCTCCAGCAGTTGGAGACGTTCATGGAATGGGCCAGGCGCCGATCGGCGCTGGTGGAGAACCTGCAGCTCCCGCCGCCGCCGCACCTGAAACGGCTCAAGGTGGGTACCTGGGTGTCACTGGCCACGCGCGTCGGGCAGGGTCGCGGGGGCAGAGACATGGCCGACATGACCTACGGCGTGCTGGAAGCGCTCGGGATCAATATGCCGTCGGTCTACGGCATCGATGACGCGGTGGCCGGGGAGATGATGAAGAAACACGGCATGATCGGCACGACGTGGACGGCCTGGGCGGCCAACGCAGACCTGGTCAATAACTTTGAGGGCCCGTTCGCGTTCAAAGCGGGCGAGACGCCGGTGCAGCGATGGGAGCGGCTGCTCGATGAAATGTATCGAGGCAACGCCGAGCGCGGCAGGAAAGAGCAGCCGAATGTTTTCGACGCGTCGATCCACATCAACCTCGGAGATGAGATCGGGCAGATCGCCAAAGGCGACATGCTGGTCAGGACGCCGCAGGGCATGGCCTGGTTCCACGATTGGCTGCGGCGACATGCGCAAACTCCGGAGGATCTGGGAGCGAAGTCGTGGGACGAGCTCAAACCGCTGGACGATCGCAGCGGTATAGCGACTGAGGAGGGCACACCGAAGGCGCGGCTGTTCTACTGGACGCGACAGTTCATCAATGACTGCTCGGCGCAGTATTACCGCTGCGCGACCCTGGCCGTCAGGAAGTACTTCCCGAAGGCGGAGCTCATTGCCGTCAATTACCAGGCCGCACCCATGGGAGCGGCGTTCATCGGCAACGGCAACGATATGGACAATGAGACGCTGGACTTCTTTCACTTCGGCCGGGTCGGCGCTTTTCATGGCGTCATGATGGAGGACTGGGTGGACGGCTGCGATCTGGGCATTGGGGCTGAGAATCTGGCCGCCGAGATGATGCGCGCCGCGGCGCGCAAGCACAACAGCCCTTTGGCCGCCTACCTGGTCGGCGGCGAGGCCATTCGCGGGGAGTTCTATGGCTTCCTGATGCACGGAATCAAGGAGATCGGGCTGTACCTGTACGGGCCGATCAGCAATATCGGGCCGGCCTGGGGAGAGGACGCCCGGGCGTTGCGCGAGCTGGCCGAGGTGACCCGGGAGGTGAAAAAATTCGAGGACGCGATCGCGGACGGGGTGATCCCGCCGCGAAAGGCGGCTCTGCTCATCGCCACCACGTCGGATTACATGCAGAACAGGGGGATTCGATTCTGCGGCGAGCGGCAGACGCTCTACGTCGCTTTGCAGCACGCGCAGCTTCCGGTGGATGTGGTCTGCGAAGCGGAGATCGTCGAGGACGACATCCTGAAGAATTACGAGCTGCTCTACATCACCGATCCGCAGGTCAGAGACGACGCCCAGCGGAAGATCGCCGGTTGGGTGAAGGCGGGCGGCAAGCTCTGGGCCTGCGTCGGGGCGGCCGAGTGGAACGAATACAACGCGCCCAGCCCGATCCTGAACGAAGCGCTTGGCGTAAGCCGGCGGAAAACCCTCACGCAGGAGGACTGCCTTCCGGTCGAAAAGACCCAGGCGCCGGGTGCCAAAAACAAGTGGGCGTATAACCTGCAGGTCGGCACGATCCAGGCGCATTCGCCCCTCTTCGGCGGAGAAGTGTCGTTGCAGGCCTGGGGATATCGGCTTGAGGCGGAGCCGACCACGGCGCAGGTGATCGGAAAGTACGAGGACGGCAAACCGGCGGTATTCCTGAACCGATACGGCCAGGGTGAGGCCTTGCTGGTCGGGGCCATGGTGGGCCGGGCGTATAACCACGATCATTACCCGGCGGGTAAAAAGGAGGGCAAAGGGGACTGGTCGTTTGACCTGGGTGCATCGGCGCGAACAGTCGCCGCAGGTCTGGCGGCGGGAATTCCGCGACCGGTCACACTGTCCCTGCCGGGCATCTACACGTCGGCCATGGAGAGTCCACAGGGTACGCTCATTTTCCTGAACAACGCCACATTGTGCGCGGAGACGGATTTGACGGGGGCGATCAACCCGCAAGTGACGGTGCAGGTGCCGGGGAACGGGAAGGTGAGCTCAGTGGAGACGGCGAAACTGGGAAGGCGAGACTTCACTGCCAGGAATGGGGTCGTGTCCTTTGATCTGGCGCTGCCCAACGCCGATGTGATTCTGCTGAGGAAGTAGTCAGAAACGGTGAAACTCAGCGGCGGGGCAACACCATCAGAGCGCGGTAGCGGATGCCGCGGGCGTTCTGCAGCCCGTGCATCATCTTCTTCCGAGGCCCCCCGCTTCCGCCGGGGGTTCTGATAGGAACTTTCAGGCCGCCTGGCGCGTCCGGCGGGCCAGCAGACAGAGACCAGCCAGGAGGAGCAGGCTGGATGGCTCGGGGAGTACGACGACATTGTCCAGCCCGATAATCTCGTCGGGAGATGGATCAATGGCGTTATCGTCGACCCATCGCAGCAACAGGTTTGCCCCATCGTTCCAGGTACCACCGAGGGTCACCAGGGCATTGGAGACACTCGTGACCCCGAGCGTGTTCGGCACGATCGGGTTGGACGACGGGCCCGCGCCGACAGGAATCAAGGAGTTGACTGCCGTGAAGTTCACTCCGTTGTCCAGGCTGAAAAACAGCCAATAGCCGGGCAGTTCCTCGGAACCTTCCGGAATCCCCGGCGGCGGAGTTCTGGTGGAGTCCCCACCTGCCTGGTACCGGCGCATGTCATAGGAGATTTGCAGCGAGGTCAGGCCCGAGCCCGTGCCGTTCGTGAGCAACAACTGGATCGTGTTGCCGCTGTTGCCCGTTGGCGCCGTGGCGATCCCGCGGTCCGCAGGGGCTCCGCTCGCGCCGGTCGCGTTGTAGCCATTCACGTTATTTGCAGTCGGACTGTTGTTAGCCGTCAGGCCGGCGCTGGCGGTTCCCCCGGCCACGGCGGTTCCATTCGGAATCGCTCCGACGGCCGGGGTGGAATTCGAGCCCGTAGTGTTGGTCCAGGTGCTGCTGGTACCTGCAATACTAAAGACCCCCCAGCCGGAGGGCGGCGTCGTGCCCGCTGCTCCCATCGAGTCAAAGTTTTCTGAGTAGCCGGATGGTGACAGCGTGGCAGCCGGAGCAGTGGCAACGAGAACCAACGCAAACCCCAGAGACAGGAGGACCCGCGTCTGTGTGTGCCTGAACGGCAGCCCGCGCACAGTTGTTGAGGGTGAGCTGTCGAAGAAACGATGTGAGCGCCGCGGAATACGATGCATTGCAGTTCCTCCTCCGATAAGGCGCAGAAGTGCCAGACGGCGATAACGCTACATCGGTGACCGACGACTTGCAACACTATTTTGCCCATCGACGAAGAACTTTTTCAACCTCGCGTCAATGCCGGTTGACGAACTGGCAGCCGGTGGCCAGAGCCGGTTCCATGAAAAGCCGTCGATTCCGCTAGTTTAAACGTTTCAGCAGTCGGGGCGGCTCGGTTGCTTGTGTGCAGCGGCGCTTCAATCGCGAGGGTACGAGCAGCTCGGCCACCCCCCGGACCAGGTCCCGGGCAGGCGATCTCGCACTGTTGTGACTGAGCGCCCACGGCAAGATGCTGGTTTACAGGCCAAGGCAAACCGCTGCTGTGTTGAGCCGGCAGGCGTGTCATGAGTTCCATGGGACTATCGGACTGGCCAGACACTCAACCGGGTCGCCCAAGCCATGAACCCCGTCAGTGCTCCAGGGGCCAACCGCTATATCCGGCATCACGATCGCGAAGGGTGGACGCTATGAGGTTTCAGGCGATCAGCTCCCAGCCTTTGCGGTATTCGTAGTGGATGTAATCGTTCGCAGCAGGGAGGCTGGTTTTGAGGTTCTGGCTGTCCCACTCGAGTTTTGCGCCGCCGGCGCGGACGCAGACCATGCCCAGTAGGACCGCCTCGGTGAGGGGTCCGGCGAAGCCGAAGTTGGATCGCGTGGGCGTTCCGTTCTTGCAGGCCTCGATCCATTCCTGGTAATGGCCGACCGAACGCGGCAGCGTCTTGGGAGGACGCTTGTACTCGTCGTGGCGGCTCTGTGGAATGAGCATGGGTGAGGCGCCGCCCCAGCCCTCCACCAGGATCTTGCCACGATCGCCGACGAAGAGGATGCCATCTTCCCGTTTGAGTTCACGGCCCTTCTCCAACTCGCTCGGGCGACTCGGCATCATGCCGCCATCATACCAGTGCAGTTTGACGGGGGGCATCTCATCGCGGGCCGGGAACTCGTAGTGCACGCAGCAGGCGAGAGGGACCGTCTCCTTGTAGACGGCCGTCGAGCTGGCATCGACGCTGGCGGGGGCGCCCAGCTTGAGCGCCGAAAAGACCGGCGCCAGGTTGTGAATGCCCATGTCACCGAGGCCGCCGGAACCGAAATCCCACCAGCCGCGCCACCGGAACGGGGCGTAGGCCGAATGGTACGGCCGCAACGGGGCCGGGCCGAGCCAAAGGTCCCAGTCCAGCGTATTGGGCACGGGGGGCTGATCCGTCGGCCGCTCGATGCCCTGCGGCCACCAGAGCGGAAGCTTGCCGCCGTGCGTGGGCCGATCGGACCAGGCGTGCACCTCACGCACGGGGCCGATGGCGCCATCCGCCAGCCACTCCTGGATCAGCCGGGTGCCCTCCCCGGCCATGCCCTGGTTTCCCATCTGCGTCGCGACTTTGTGCTCGGCGGCCGCTCTGGTTAACGCACGGGCCTCGTAGACGGTGCGCGTCAGCGGCTTTTCGCAGTAGACATGCTTGCCCATGCTCATCGCCAGTGCCGTGATCCAGGCGTGGTGATGGTCGGGAGTGGCGATCATGACCGCATCGATGCTCTTCTCTTTCTCGAGCATCTCACGGACATCCTTGTATTTGTTGGCTTTTGGATAGCGGTCGAAGGTTTTGGCCGCATAGCCCCAGTCCACGTCGCAGAGGGCCACGATGTTTTCGCTCTCGAGCTCCCGAAGATCGGACCCGCCCTGGCCGCCGACACCGATCCCTGCGATGTTGAGCTTCTCATTGGGAGACCGGGCCTGCACCCATTCGGGCCGGGAGGCGACCCAGAAACCGGCCCCGGCGAGCGCGGAAGCCTTCAACATCTCACGGCGGCTGGTTCGATGGGACATGAGGAATTCCTCCGTTGCTCAACAAACTCCAAGATCAGAGGCAAGCGCCGGGCACAGCCGCATCAACTGCCTCGGCCAGATTGCCAGGCAGAAGAGAAGGGCACCACACACCATGTTCTATAGATTGCGTCTTCCAGGGTCACACGTCAAACTGACTGCGATTTGTCTGCAGGCCACCGGGTTGCACTGGCGCCCGGTGAACGGCGTGTGACGCAAACGATACTGCCATGGTGAACTCAATGTCAGGGCAGGGCAATTCTTCACAGGTTCATTTCGGCCCTGACTCTTTTCGGCCATCCAGCTTGCTGGAGCAGCAACCAGTCTGGTTGTGCAAGCTCCGCCGGTGAATTGTCGCTCATGCTTGCCTACTCATCCCGCTTTACAGGAGGAGTCTGATGAACCGAGTTCTGTTTTTCGCGGTTCCTGCATGCTCGATTATGACGATCGGCGGTCTCCGGGCTGCGGAGTTTGAGAATCTCGCGCCCCGCGCCCGTGCGTTTCGACAAGGTCAACCGGTTCCCGTGCAGCCGGACGGGATCATTGTCGCCGAGGCGGAGGAGTTCCAGCCGGCGCAGGTGAACAGCAATCCGGGCGAAGGCTGGAAGGCGCAGAACTGGGGCGAGAATTACTACGCGGCGACGATGGCCAACACGTTTTTGAGCCGAAAAGCGTTCCTGGGTGTGCCGGAGCAGTGCGGCACGCCGCAGACCGCGACGATCGCGGTCGAAGTTCCCAGGGCAGGTCAGTATCTGGCCCTCGTCCGCTACGAAGCCGCCTATCGATTCGAGACGCAGTTCAAACTGCGCGTCGAGCAGGCGGGGGCCGTGAAGCTGGAGCGTCGGTATGGGGCCCGCGAGAACATCAAGATCTGGGCGTTCAAGGGTGCGGGTCAGGGGACGCTCCAGAAGGAGGTGGCCTGGGATTGGGGCGCCGTCGAGAACATCGTGTGGGAAGGGCACGACGCGGCCGTTGATCTGGAGGCCGGCCGTGCCACGCTCACGCTCATCGCCGACAGACAACCGCAGCCTGCGGCGCGTCGCAACATCGATCTCGTGCTGCTTACCGCCGACGAGGCGGACGTGAAGGAGCGAATCGAGAAGGAGAACTATCTGCCTCTTGACGGCCTCCTGACACAGGCGGGCGACGTGTTCATGCGTATCATCAATCATGAACCGCGGCCGATCGCCATTTCCGCCGATCATTGCACGGAGCATTCGCCTTACTGGGTTCATCTGCGACGCTGGAAGCCGGTCAAAACCGAGGTTGCGGCTTCCGGATCGTCGGAGTGGATCGACGTTGGCGGACTGCTGGACTCGCTCAACGACGGCCAGTGGAGCGTGAGCAGGAGCACGAATCCTCCTGCTGCCCAGGGCGAGTCGGAGGGTTGGACGGCCGAGTTCGCCATCCGGAATGCCACCGGCTCCCTCGAACCCATCTCCCGGTTCAAAACCAAAGCTGCCAGGCTGGATCTGGCGTACGACGCCAACACCCGCTACAGCCGGCGCATCCGTCTCATCGAGGACGTGCTCTACGATCTGCTCGATTATCTGAAGAAGCAACCTTCGCCCGGCGCCCCGCCCGAGCGGACCATCGTCTACGGAGGCTCATTCAGTTCACGGCCGGACGACCCTCGATATACCGCCGCACGCGACGAGTTCAACCGGATGTTCAGCCTCCAGGCCTACGGCGAGCCGAAGAGCCGGGCAACCGACATGATCGACCTTCGCGGGCAGGATCCTGCCGCTCTGGAAACCCAGTTGAAGAAGATTGCTGACTCGGGCAAGGCCGGACAGATTCGCGTTGTGAGTCTCGGTGATGAAATTGGCCTGTCGGCGCCGGCCGGCGACGTCAGCGCGGGTTTTCGGGCCTGGGCCCAAGCACGTGGCCTCAAGGCTGGTGAGATCGATCCGGCCGCTGGCGATGAGTGGGGCAAAATCGCCTTCGACACGAATACGAAGAATCCTCGTCTCTATTACTATTCCCGGCTGTACGAGTACCAGTTTGGCATCGACGAGCTGAAAACCCAGACCGATCTGATCAAGCGCTATCTGCCGCGTGCCGATACCGGCGCGAATTTCTCACCTCATCACGGTCCGCCCTACCTGGGCAGCGCTCATAAGTGGATCTCGCTCTTTCGCCAGGGCGGCATGACGCTCCCCTGGTCTGAGGATTACTCCTGGCAGGTGCCGGTCGCGACCCAGCAGATGACGACGATCCTGCTCGATCTGATGCGCTTCGGTAATCGTTACCATCCGGAACGAGCCATCTGCTTTTACGTCATGCCGCACTGGCCGGGGAACACCGTCAAGAGCTGGCGTCGCCTGTTCTACGGCGCGATCGGCCATGGCGCGACGATCATCAATCTTTTCGAGTTCCGGCCGGTGCAGACGGCCTACACCGAAAACCACGTCTCGCTGCCGGAAATGTACGCGGAGGTGCGCAGGAGCCTCGCCGAGCTGGCCAGATTCGAAGATATCGTGCAGGACGGCCGCATCCATAAAGGCGAGGCGGCACTCTGGTACTCGCAGGCGGGAGACGCCTGGGACAACCACGCCAGCCCCTTCGGCGCGGGCAAGCGAACGCTGTACGTCGCAGCGCGGCATCGTCAGCTCGGCGTCGACATCATCGATGAAGAGGATGCCCTCAACGGCACGCTCAAGGACTATGCGGTTCTATACTTGAGCGATCGAAACGTCAGCCGTGCCGCGGCGGGTAGCATCGCTGCGTGGGTGAAAGAAGGCGGCCGTCTTTTTGTCACCGCCGGAGGCGCGATGCGCGATGAGTTCAACGAACCGAACACGATCATGCAGCAACTGCTGGGTGTGCAGGAAGCATCGCTCGAAATCGCTCCCGACCCGACGATCTACTACGAGAAACAGGATCTGCCGTTCGCTTCACCCGTTGAGCACGTCATGATAAGCCGCAACGGCGGAGAGGCGCAGTTGATCCCGGTATTCGGTGCGATCAGCCGCGTGACACCGGCGAACGATGCCGCCATTGCCGGACGTTTCAAAGACGGTTCGCCTGCATTGACTCACCGGCGGCTCGGTCCGGGAACGGCCACCTACTGTGCGTTTCTTCCCGGCCTGAGCTACTTCAAGCCCGCAATCCCGATGCGCCCGGTCGATCGCGGCAGCACGGACGACGCAATGGCCCACACGATCCCCTGCCAGTTCGACACCACGGCGGCTGACGTGATCGGCGAACCGGCGAAGGGCGTCGCGGTGACCGTTCGAGCCAGTGTGCCAACCGTCGAGGCCATGTTGAAGGAGTCGTCGGCCGGGCGTGCCATCGTATTGGTCAACTGGTCCGGCGCCCCCGTCAGCAATCTGGTCGTTTCCCTGTGCGGCCCCACGAAACCTCAATCTGTCAGGCTTGCGAGCGGCAACGCAATCTCATCGCCTGAATGGATGGACGGCGCGGCGGTGTTCACGCTCGACTCGCTCGATGTGGCGGATGCGCTGATTCTGCGATGAGGCGACCCAGGAACGCAGACTGCCCCCGCGGGTCATGAATGACGAAGATCATCCGGAGGAGTTGGACGGCCAGCATCGCTCTATTGAAGATCGGTAACCGCGAGTGGTACCGGGTGCAACGAGCGCAGCGCACCGATCGGCGCCTACGCCGGCGGCTGCGGGCGGGACATTCGAGGCCGTGCACAGGGAGCACGGCCTGGAGTACCAGAGCGTGGCCACCCTCAGGGGGTACGCTACCGCTTCTTCGTGTATAGAAACGGTCGCTCATACAAGCCGTTGGCGCCAAAGTATTCGTCGTGGCACAGGACGCGCAGCGCGATCGTGTTCGCCCCGGGTTTGAGGAACGCCGTGATGTCGATATCCACCTCGTGCGGGCGCATGAAGCAGTTGACGTAATCGCTTCGTCCGGCGTATTGGCCGTTGACCCAGACCCAGACTTGGTCCACCAGAGCGGGGCAGAACAGGCGGGCCTGTTTGCCGGGTGCGGCCGCGGGCACGTCCACCGTGAAGCGATACCAGCCCAGGCCGCGATAGGCGTTTCCCCGCGCAGTCATCATGGGCACACCGTCCTCGTCTTTGAGGCCCTGGTTCTGCCAGCCATGAGCCGTGCTGCACAGCGGCCAATCGGCATCGTCCCAACCCGGCTCCATCCATCGTTCGCTGCGGCCTACGTCATACTTGTCGGTTCGGAATTTCGTTTTGAGGGGAAGGGCGACCAGCATCTCGCCGGCAGTGCCGTCGGTCATGGCGGCGTATCGGGTCATGCGCTCGGCTTCCCAGTCCTGGTTGTACGGGCCCGGCAGCCAGCCGAAGAAGAAGTCGATCTTCCGCATGTCGTCCTTGACCGACATCATCTTCTTCATCAGGGCCGCGACGTCGGCGAACCGCAGCTCCTCCTTGGCCTTCACGGATTCGATGTACAACCGCAGGTGTTCGTAGATGAGACGTTCCATGCGGACGTGTGTCTTGTGCGTATCGGACTCAGCGGCCGCCTCCGCCTGCCTGATGTCCCCGGCCAGTCGGGCCATCAGTTTCGGGGTGTAGATCAGCGGCAGGATCACGTCCTCATGGGCGTGATAGGGCGCCGTGTCGAATGCGGTTTCGAGCGCGTCGTAGAAGTCGTGCATTGGCCGGGCCGCCGGTCCGAACCATTTGGTGTAGAAATCCTCGAGGACCTCATCGACGTTCACCTTCGTGTTCCACAGAAGCGCCGCGCGTACGACATAGGTCGGGATGCCAAGCTGCGAGATGTCCGCGAACTCGAGGTCGTGGAATCCGAGGATGCCCGCCTCTTGAGCCATCGGGATGTTCCGCCGGATTCGCTTCACCATCGGCGTGACCGTGTCTTTTGACACGAGCATGGTGTAGTTGTAGCCGTAGATCCACACCTTGTCGGTGAGCCTGCACCAGCGTTTGAGCAGGTTGTACTGCTGGCGATTCTGCATGCAGCCGGGGTCGTCGTAACGGTGGATGGTGCAACTGTTGATGTCCGCGAACATGACGGTCAGGTTGCCGGCCTTGTTGAAACCGGGGATGTCCTCGGGCGGGACGTAACGGTTCGCGTATCCGTTCGTCGCGAGCAGATGGCCGGGAAACCGCTTCGCGGTGGCGTCGAGCATTCCGTTGACAAAGAAGAACCACTCATTGCTCGTCAGGTACTCTGGCACGTAACTGCCGTGCTCGTCGGGCTTCATGCCGCCGGTAAAGCGGACCGACACCTTCCGGCAGAGCGGGCATTCGCAGGTGGGCATGCCGTCGTCGGGGGCAAAACAGGACGTGCGGAAGCCGCTCTGCACATTCCTGGCGACCTGCTTCATGATTTCGTCCAGTATGCGCGGCTGACCGGCGAACTGGGGATCAGCTCGACGCAGTTCGTCAGCCATGCAATTGAGACCGGGGTTGCGCGAGCCGTCGGGCATCAGCGCAAACCACTTCGGATGATCTTTGATCATGGGTTTGGGCAAATAGCGGAAGAGTGAGCTGTCGCCGGGATGTCCGAACCACTCGGCGCTGCGGGGGTTCATCCGGTTGCGGATCAGCCACAGCTCGCGGGCATCGAGCATCTCCGCCGTTCCGCCGCCGTGCCAGCGCACCACCAGGTCGGGGACCTCCGTCACCGACATGTCCGGCATTCTCAACGTCGATGACCTGGGTATGAACTCTCCGTATTCACCGGGCAGAAACCAGCGAATGCCGAGCCGGTTGAGCAGGTCATAGACGGCGTAGCGCGTCCCGAAGTACATCGAGGTGCCGATCGTGGACCAGGAATGGGGCGAAGGCGAGTCAACCAGATTCTTGTCCACCGTCGTGTCATTACCGGCCAGAACAAGTGTGTTTCCCGCGCAGCGGATGACGTACCCCTCTTCCCGGAGGGCGGGCGTGATGCCTTCGGGGATCTTGAGATCGTCAATCGCGTCGGTCAGCCGGCTGCGGCCGACCAGAATCCTGTTGCCTTCGGGAAGCTTGGGATCGGCGTCCGAGTAGATGGTCAGTTTCGCGCCCGACATCTTCTCCACGTATATCTGCAACTCCGCGGCGGCAATCTTGGCCCCTTCGCTCGGTGACTGGGCAAGGACAATGCTGCACGACGGTTTTCCATCCTCAACCAGGGTGAACGCTTTCGACGCAGAGGGGAGGGCCTTCATGAACGAAAGGCCAGCGATCAATGACCAAGCCATCGTCTTCATGCCCGCAACCTCCTCGCTTCACACGTAAGGCCTATCTTGACATGAGGTTATCATGCATCTGCCGCAATAGCACTTCCCGAGTCTCCGTTGGGTCCATGGTCGTACGCCTTACAGGGGGACAGGATGTGGGTCTCGCCCGTGGCTGCCAAATTGGCAGGCTGTCCCGCGCTGCGGTTTGCCGGCCATGACGACGTTCTGCGGGCGTGCTGCTCCGGGGCAGGCCCGGTCGATGCCGGTCGCTCGGCACCGCGCTGACAGAGATTCCTGCAGAGCTGTGTGTTGATGCGCTCGAACAAGCCGGGTCGCACCGCGACCAGATGCTCGCGCAGGTGACACGCGACACCACACGAAAAATCGCCGGATTCGGCTCTTGTGGAAGGTCCCACCTCCGGCTTAACATAGGGGTCGGCTGGTTTTCATTTCGCGGTGCACAGGAGAAGTGGAAAGTCGAGCTGGAGTGCGGAGCATGCTCGAGATCGAAGCCTCAGGTTCTTCGATTGGCGTGGGCGAGCGACGGTTGAGACGTGGGTTCACGCTGATCGAGGTCCTCGTGACTGTTGGCATTATTGGGCTACTGGCTGCCATCCTGCTGCCCACCCTCGGCGCGGCCCGGAAACAGGCCAAGGCGACCGCGTGCGGCGCACAGCTGCAACAGATCTCCCTCGCGAACATCATGTATACTCAGGCGTACAAGGACGTGCTTCCTCATCTGGGCTATCGCACGGATAAGGATCGCATCCTGTGGCTCTGGTTTACCCAGATCGCCCCCTACGTTCGCAACCAGTTCAACATGTACGTGTGCCCCTCAGACGATAAACCGGACAAGCACTCAGTCGTTTTCCAGAATGGCAAGATTCGCATGGCCAGCACGACTGAGATGGCCTCCGTTCTCCCGGTGAGCTACCGCGGGTCCTGCGACGCCCTGGACGAGGGAACCCTCTGGACGATCGCGGGTTTGACCTTCGGACCGATGCCCAGAAAAATCACCTCCTACCAGCGGCCATCGGTGAGCATTCTGCAATTGGAGGGGTATCCCGTATCGACGAGCGGACAGGCCTGCATGCGGTTCGATCAACTGACCAATCTGCTCGACCGAAAGCCGTTCCCCACCGCGGCGGAAGTCAGGGCCGTGAACAGCTTCAAGCGCCATACAGGGCGGTCGAACTTCACCTTTGCCGATGGTCACGTGGGTCGCCACACCATCGAGGAGGCGTGTTATAAACTACCGTACCAGCAGCAGTTCAGGTACGTACAGCCCTCGATCAGATAGACTATCCGGACCGCCGCTCAGCTTTCAGCCCGGCAATCGGCCAATCTGACACATGACGGCTCATCGCAAAGGAAAGAAACCACTGTTTGCCTGGCTGGTTGCAGGGTTGGCCGGGCTGCTGGGTCTTGGGCTCATCGGGTGGCGACTGAGCTCCCCTTCGCTGGAGGAGCTTCTCGCCCTGGACTCGCCCACGCCCGAACAGATTCGGCTCATCGCAGTGAACGGTCTGATCGACTCCGACCTCAAGATTCGAGCGCGGGCCGCCGACAAGCTGTCGGCCCTGGGTGACAAGGCCACGCCGGTCCTGCGTGAGGTCGCGGCGGAGTCCGGCGATTCCGACGTGCGCTATTCCGCGTTAAGCGTTCTTCGCGGCATGGACTCAGGCGCGGCGGCGCAGGTCATGTCGCAGATGGCTCAGGATCAGGACGTGGACACACGGATTCAGGCCATCAATCTTGCCGGCAGCACGGCCGGTGCGGAGGCTGCCGCCGTGCTCGAGAAGGCGATGGATGATCCGGATGTCAGCGTCCGTTCCGCCGCAGCAGGGTCACTCGATCCCAGGTCTTCGCCGAGCGCGGAGGCCAAACTTCGGGCGGCCCTGAAGGACCCTGACCCGACTGTCCGGCGGCACGCCGCCCGACAGCTTCGAAAACTGCAAGTGCCCAGATAAGCCTGCTGAAACAGGCCCTCCCTACTCTGCAGGTGCAGTGGCCACTGCGCGGGCGGGCGGAGCGGTCAGGAAGCCGGCATATTCGACAGTTCCCCAGGCGGGATTCTCATCCCGGTCCTGGATGGCCTGGCGAATTTCCGCCTCCTCCGATGACCCCCACCAGTTTTCACCTGCCTTCAAAACCGCATCCGATTCATGACGAAGGGCGGCTTCACCGTTGCCTGTAAAGATGTTGTTGGCGAGCTCTTGCGGCACAGAGTTTTCCCGCAACCACAAACCGACTGACTTGTTGCGGAGGAAGGCATTTCCCACAATGACGGGATGGCAATCCAGTCTGAGCTGGAGTCCAAACGCGCCGTTGTCCGCAATCAGATTGCGCTGGAAAACGCCCGCCGATCGCATTTCCGCCAGAACGCCGCCTCCACGGTTGTGGACAATGCGGGAATCCTGGAGAGCAGCATTCCACCGCTCTTCGAACCAGACTCCGATGCCTCCGTTTCCGGAAATCTCGGAGTTTCGGATTGCCGGGGTTGCCCCACCAGTGCAGCGCACGCCGTGCGCGCGACTGCCCCGGACAATGCAGTGGTCGATCAGCGGCTCTCCACCGCCGGGGAGCTGTGTTGAGCTGTTGCTCGACCGGAGCAGCAGCCCGTGGTTGCCGCAGACGTCCACAATGGTGTCCCGCAGCACACAGCCCGGTGCCCCATCGCGATACGCAAACCCATCGCCGGAAGTCTGCAGGATCCGGCAGCGCTCGATCTCGATTTTGCCCGCCGGCCCGCATTCGACGGCTGTTCCATGGCAGCCAACAATGTCGCTGCCGTCCATCCGCACATGAGTGTCATGGGAGATCCGGATCCCACGACGTGCGGGTTGATCAATCGTACATTGATCCAGCCCCGCTGAGCCGCCTTCGTCTGCCTGCAGGGCAATATCGGCGCCGGTGAGTCGGCAGTGATGCAACACCGCGGAGCCGCCGCCACCCAGCTTCAAACCTTGCCACCAGGCGCGAGTGGCTTCGCCGCTGAGCGGGCCGAGCCGCACAGGTGCCTCCGACGTTCCCTGCACCTCCAGCCGCCCCGCAATCCTGAGTCCGCCGCGAGCCCCAAAGCGCAGCTCGGCCCCCGCGCTGATCTGCAAACTTGCACCCGCTGGCAGCTCGATCTCCCGCATAATCAAGTATCGCCCCCGGTCCCACCGGCTTTCGCCCGGCGGGAGCTTCTCGATCAGGCGGGTCTGCGTGTGGTCGCCCCAGGGATCATTCTTGCGGCTCTCATAGGCCGAAACCATTTCGCTCAGGGAATCCAGTTGCCGTTCCGCGGCTCTTGCGAGCTGGTTCTCACTGCCGGGAAAGTGCTCGATGATCCTCAGCAGATCGGCTCGGACGAGACCGAACTCCTGCCTGCGGCCGTGAACAGCGGTCATAGCGAACAGGGCTTGAGCACAGATCTCCGGCGACTGGTCGGCCTGGTCGTGGATCTGTTCTTCGAGCAGCCGTAGCCCAAGGTCCGCATTGCCGGCCAGAGACTGGACCTGAGCGACAGCGATGTGCGCGACAGGAGTCAGCTCTTCAAATGGGCACTCGCGGACCGCGCGCTCGAGCCGCGCGAGAGCACGCTCGTGGTGCCCCAGATGCCCCTGGGCGAAGGCGGCCCGAATCTCCGCATCCCATCCGTAGGTCGTGCCGACCTGGGCGCGCGCGACCTGCTCGAACAGAGCGGCGGCCTCGCCATAGCGTTCCTGGGCGGCCAGTTCCTTCGCCTCGCAGAGCTGCCTGTAGGCGAACAATCGCTCGCTGGTCTCTTCAGGAATCGCCAGGGGAGCGGGGCCCGCCCCTTCCCGCCAGGCCCGCGAGATCAGCAGCCCACACGTCACGGCGAGCAGGATCGCAAGAACGATCCACGACCAGATTCTACGTCGGAGTGATGGCATGTCGTTCCAACCGAATAGAAAACCGCTGCACGAGCGTCATCAGTCGCCGTCATCGGGCACATCCATACAAACGGTCTTGATTTCCGCGTAATTGTCGATGGCCTTCTCGCCGAGCTCGCGGCCGATGCCGGAACGCTTGAATCCGCCAAACGGCGCTGCGGGATCGACGATGTTGTAGCAATTGACCCAGACCGTTCCGGCGCGGATTCTTCGCGACAGCAGATGCGCCTTGTTCACGTCACTCGTCCAGACCGCGGCCGCCAAACCATAGGGTGTGTCATTGGCTCTGCGTGCAACTTCGTGAATGTCGTTGAACTTCAGCACGCTCACCACCGGGCCGAAGATTTCGTCAGTCGCAATGGCCATATCGTCGCGAACGCTGGAGAACACAGTCGGTTGAACGAAGAACCCGCGCTCACCGGCGCGATGGCCTCCGGCGTCGCAGCGTGCACCCTGCCGATTCCCGAGATCGATGTAGTGCATGATCTTGTCGAATTGATCGCGATCGACCTGGGGGCCGTGCTCGACCTCCGGATCGAACGGGTCTCCGATCTTTCGGGCGGCCGCCTTCTTCGAGAGACGATCGATGAATTCGTCGTGAACGCGCTCTTCGATGAACACGCGGCTGCCTGCACAGCAGTTCTGGCCCATGTTCGCAAAAACAGCCCCGAACGCGCCGTCCACGGCAAGGTTCATGTCGGCGTCGGCAAAGATGACGTTCGGACTCTTGCCGCCCAGTTCGAACGTCAGTCGCTTCAAGCCCTCCGCGGCCTCGCGCATGATCGTTTGTGCCGTGCGCCATTCACCGGTGAAAGCGATTTTGTCCACCAGCGGATGCCTGACGATCGCCGCACCGGCAGTGGGGCCATAACCGGGAACGATGTTGACGACGCCCGGCGGAAATCCCGCTTCCATCGCCAGTTCCCCCATTCGCAATGCGCTGAGCGGCGTCTGCTCCGCCGGTTTGAGCACGATGGTGCAGCCGGCGATCAGCGCGGGGCCCCACTTCCACGCGAGCATGCAGAGCGGGTAGTTCCACGGGATAATCTGACCTGCGACACCCACCGGCTCGCGCCGCGTGTATGTGAAGTACCTGTTCGCCACGGGAATGACCTGCCCGTGAATCTTGTCCGCCCAGCCGGCGTAGTAGCGGAAGGTCGCGATCGTGGCCGGGATGTCCCAGGCACGACAGTCGCGAATCGGCTTACCGCTGTCCAGGGTTTCCAGCCCGGCCAGTTCCTCCGCATTCTGCTCGATCAGGTCAGCCAGCTTGAACATCATCCTGCCGCGTTCGCGCGGGTCGGTCCTGGGCCACGGGCCTTCATCGAATGCCTTCCGCGCCGCGCGGGCTGCGAGATCGACGTCCATGGCATCGCCTTCGGCCACATCGGCGATCTTCTGCTCGGTGGCGGGATTGATCGTCGCGAACGTTTTGCCGCTCTGCGCGTCGCGAAACCTGCCGTCGATCAGCATCCGGGTTTGGCGAACGTGGGGGGGAGCAACAGCGCCCTTCGCGACCATGGGAATTCTCCTTATTGGCCTGGCCTTTGGCTAGGACATCGCAGCAAATTCATCGCAGATGCCGCTGAGCCAGAGAACCGAATCACACGTCGTCCTCACGCTCGCGTAGTGCGGCTGTTGGCTGATGTCCCGAAATAAGACGTCCGCCAGCGAGCGCCCGTCGGGCTGCATTCTGTCCGTAATGCACCGGGCGATCGCGATTGCGACCTCGAGCAGATCGTCGCGTCCGGGAAGCTGTCGCCGCAACAGGAGCGCCGCATAGCCTACTTTGTGATTCTGCGAGTGCGTCAGCAGATCCTCGCGGTGATTGCGCAGAATGCGATCCATGAGCCGTCCGGATGCGGCCGCAAACGAACCATCACCCGATGCATCAGAAAGTCGGGACAGTCCCTGCAACACGAAACCCAGATTGGCCAGCGCCTGACGCTGTGCGCCGCGGCGGAAGACAAATCGTCCGATCGCGTCATCCGCGCCCAAATGGGTGGCGAAGCCGCGGCCGGGGTGAAAATGAGTATAGATCGCATCCGCATCGGGTTGATCGTCGATATAGCGAGTGATGGATTGTCCTGCCCGCCTGGCCGTCGGCAGATCACCGATAGCGACGGCTGCATGCAGGATCGCGCCCTGGATCGATGCGTCAAACCACTGCTCGCGCGGTTCCAGGGTGCCTTTGATCAGGCCGCTGGTCGGGCAGATGTACGGCTGCAATTTCGCGTACAGCACTCGGGCCACGTCGAACTGTTCGGCCGCACGAGCGCCCGCGACCAGCCAGCCCAGGGCGTAGGACGGCGCGTTGGTCCAATCCGTCTGCGCGGGAGCGGCAAGAGAATCGCAGCGGCGCAGCGCCTTGATCGCATTGGCCCGATCCCCGCTGCCGGCCAGCGCCCAGGGTATCTTCGAATACCAGTTCAGGTCCGCCTGCGCCTGGTGCAGGGGCGGCCTGGCATTGATCTCCGCAGCCAGCCACTGCCGGCCACGCCGAACGGCGTCGCGCCAACTCGAGAATTGTGAGGCACTTGCCGCCCGCGTGTCCATGTCGTCCTCCGTCCCCGACGACTGCTCAGATTCGCCGATCGCACTTCCGGTCCGGTCCACTGCCGTCCCCCCAATCCGCTGGACCTGCAACCGCGGCTGTTGACACGTGTCTCTAGGCCGACTCTTGCGTGTAGTGGCGCTCCCTCTTATACCTCGTTTTCGGGTGGCGCCAAAGCATTATTTGAATTTCCCTGGTAGCGGAGCGATCGCCAGCGCGATCCGGCGGCCAGGCCCATGAAAGCCGTCGGCCATCGGTGGTTACGCCGAGCAACGCGTGCCGCAGGCGTGCTGCAATAATCAGCAGATTGCGCGGAAGCGAATCCGCAAAGGGCCCACAAGATGCTGTCAGGAGCCCTCATGCGCCGAGCAGTGTCTTTCATCCTGGCGCCGATCATTGCTTTTCCGATTCCTGCCGTCGCGACCTCGCCGGCCGCTGCAGCGTCTCGGTCAGCTCAACCATTGCCGCCTGATGGCGTCATTACCGATGCTGGCTACTACCTGCTGCAACACGATCTCCTGGTCGAGAGGGAGACAGCAATCGCCATCAATGCGGACAACACCACCCTTGATCTGGGCGGAAACAGGGTCCATTTTCACGGGAGACCCTGTGCGAGCACATTTGGCATCGTGGTGAATTCGCGGAACAATGTTCGGATTACCGGCGGTTCGATCGGGGGTTTCTGGTTCAATATCCACTGCACCGGGGCGAACGCTCTGCGGATCGACAACGTGCAATGTGATGGTATTCCCTATATCGGAGCGAACATCAGCGGTTGCAGGAACGTTCTCCTGCATGCAAACGTATTCAGGAGTTTTCGGTATGACATTCCCAGGCCGCAGAACGAACGCTATCTGATCGGCATCAACATGAGTGCCGAGAACGCGGTTGTCTGCCATAACAGCTTCGATCTGGACTGCGCGAGCCGGCGTCCCCACGATCCGCCGATCGAAGCGGTTCTGACGCTGCTCAGTGCAGACAGTCAGCGGTGTACCATTTTTAAAAATTGTTTGGAGGGTACAGGCGTTGTGCCAGGCAGCTACGGGATCTGGGCCGCGTCCAATGCGCATGTCAGCATTCTCGCCAATGTCGTGCGGAACATGAAATACGGCGTGTGTCTCGAGACTGGTGCGGCGGCTCTTGTGGGCTTCAACGAATTCACCGCGGAAACGGGCGCGGCCGGCGCCGAGGCGGCCGCCTTTGGTCTCTATGCCGCCAACGCGAACGAGGTCCTGGTCATGGGCAATGCTTTTGAAGGGATCGCGGTTCCCATTCTGGCGCCCACAAAACAGACCGCCAGTTCGCCTGCAGGTCGTTGATCTCATTTATCCGATCTGGTGATCGATATGCGCAGGATCACGCCTTCGCGGAGTACCGCAGTCATACAGCACTCCTGCATCTGCATCATTGTTCTTGCGATGCCCGCGGCGGTCACAGCAGAGGCGACCGGCGTGGTTCACTTTCGCCTCATCGACACTTCCACGTCCGCGCCGACCCCCGCTATGGTCTGTATCACGGGCCGGGCAGATGGAGGTGTGCGCTTGCCGCCGGACGGTCGCGTCGCCACGCAGCCCTCGCGCGTGGAGCAGTTCATGGACGGCATCCGATTCGAGCCGGGTCGCAACTGGGTTGGACCGGTGCGCAGGACGCTCGGCAAAGGCGACAACAAAGAGCGGTCGATCGAATATGGCGTCCGGCCGTCAATTCCCTACTGGCGCGAGCCGGTCATGTACCAGGTTTCCGGCGACTTCAGCGTTGAGCTGCCCGTCGGCGACTGGCGCATCGCGGTGGAGCACGGTCCCGAGTATGTGCCGGTGGCGCAGGGTTTTTCCATCCGCGGCGGCGAGCGCGACCTGCAGAAAACCATCGAGCTGAAGCGCTGGATCAATTTGCCCGAGCGCGGCTGGTGGTCCGGGGATGTGCACGTGCACCACCCCATCCTCGAAGAATCGCATCGCGAGTTCCTGCTGCACTACGCGATCGCCGAGGATCTCCACGTGGTCAATGTTCTGGAAATGGGCGATCACAAGGGCACCTGCTTTCGACAGATGGGCTTCGGCAAGGCTTATCGCTCGCAACGCGGAGACTATTGCCTGGCCGCTGGTCAGGAGGACCCGCGCAGCACGTTCGGGCACATCATCGGCCTGAACATCACAGGTCTGGTGCGCGATGTGGGCAATTATGACTTCTACGATTTGACTTTCCGCGGAATCCACCAGCAGGACGGGGCGCTGGTCGGCTTCGCCCACTTCGAGCTCGGCGGTCCCGGCGTCATCAGAGGTTTGTCCTGGTGCGTCACCACCGGCGAGATCGATTTCATCGAGGTGCTGCAATTCACGCTCCTGAACTCGATGGACTACCACGACTATCTGAACCTGGGGTTTCGGCTCACGGCGGCGGCGGGCACAGATGTGCCGTGGGGCGCGACGATCGGCGAGGTTCGGACCTTCGTCTACACCGAACCGAAGTCGCCCGGTCGTCCGCTGGATGTGGATGCATGGTTCCGCGGGCTGAAGGCCGGACACACTTACGTGAGCAACGGTCCGGCGCTCGATTTCAAGGTCGATGGCGAGTTGCCCGGGTCCGAGTTGACCCGCTCGGCCGGTCAGCCGGTGAGGGTCAGCGCCCATGTAATCAGCCATGCCGGCATCGGCTTGCCAACACGGCTGTCGGTTGTCGGCGACGCCGGCGTCATGAAGGAAATCGCAGAAAAGGGCAAGGAGCAGGAGCTGAGTCTGGATTTTGAGCTGCCGGTCGAGAAGAGTCAGTGGCTCGTGGCCAGCGCGGTCTGTGACAACGGTGCGGTGGCGCATTCGACGCCGGTGTATATCGTGGTGGATGGTCGGCCGACTTGGTGCGCTCAGCGTGGTCCGGCGGTGATCGAGAAACAGCTTGCCGCCATTGCAGAGGTGGAGAAGGAGTTTGAGAAAGGCACCGACGCCCGCAGCGAGGGCGTTCTGGCGAGGCTCCGGAAAGCCAGGGAGTACTACCTTCAGCTTCGCCAGCGGATGCAAACGGACCCCGAGTGAAATGCTGGGGCTGTTGACGCTGGTGCAAGATTCCTATCTCGCACCAGCGATCAATCGCTTCCGCTCGGCGACGATCGCGTGTCCTGCAGCACCTCGATCTTGCCGGCCTTGCGGCGTGCTTCGATGGTTCGGTCGAGGCCGCGGAGTCTGAATGCGGCTTCGGGGAAGGGGCAGGCGGGGAACAACTCGACCTTTCCTGACCAGTCCTGCAGAAGCATCTCGTTGATGGCCTGCACGAGCAGGCCGTGGGCGGCCAAATAGTAGGGGAGTCGATCGGGGACTTGATGCGTGTTCTCGACGAACAGGACCCACGGCGGCTTTGAGAAGCGGAACGCTTCCTGAACGGCGGCGAGCGCCTGGTCGGGTTGTCGCAGCCGGGCGGCGGTGATGCCATAGTACCCCGGGGCCCAGGCGCAGGTTTCGATGTTGATGGTTGCCCGCAGACGCTCGAATGTCTTCATGAACGCTTCGCGTCGCTCCTCGAACAACGGCGTCATCACCACGCCGATCAACTGGCTGGCCACTTTCTCGGGATGACCCAGGTCATCTTCAAACGAGCCGTAGGTCCCGTCAGCGCGGAGGCAGATGTCCAGATTGATTCGGCTGGCTTCGTCTTTCCAGCGCGCGGATTCGGCTGCATCGGCCCCGATACGGCCGGCCGCGTCGGTTGCGGTGCGCAGGCTCCATTTGGCCGCGACCAGCAGATCGAAAAGATTCTTCCGGTTCAGATCGTGCCCGGACTCCTCCTGACCAGTGGAAGGGACGTAAACGATCTCCAGTTCACCTTTGCCGGCGCGTTGGATTGAAGCGCGGGGTGATAACATCGCAGAGAAAAAGCGGGCGATTCCGCGCAGCACCGGGTAATACCGCCGGGTTCGAGATCGCTCCCACCCATAGGCCTGAAGATAGCGCCGGAGGAACTCCGCGAGCCAGCCGTTGACATGGTGCTCGTGCAGGTAGGCCCCTTCGTTCAGATGCCCCGGAAGGTAGGGAAGCATGCCGGGCGTCGCATGCCACGGGTAGCGGGCGCCGTCGAGGTGGTAGATGTCGCGGGCAACCGCTTCGGCCATGGGCAGCTTATCCAGCAGATACGCAGCCTGCGCATCGCACAGCTCCGGATGGTTGGAGCTGAGCATGGCGAAAAGCTGATAAACCGAGTCCTGCGGATGCGAGCCGGCGTTCGCGGGAAAGACGCCGTAGGCGCCCTCGGGTGAGAACTCACGGACGCGGCGGGGTTGACAGCAGGCCAGGTAGTAGACGCTTCGATACCACATCTGCTCCAGTCGCTTGTCTGGGAGTGAGACGTACGAACGGTTCCAGAAGTCGGCCCACCACCGCTGGTGTATCGCGGCGAGGCTGGTGTAACCGGCCGCCACGGCTCGCCGAGCCGCCTCGACCGCCTGGCGACGCGGCTGGCCGAGGGAGTGATGCCCGATGGCCACAAAAACCCATTGCTGGCCCGGCGGCAGCAGAAAGGAATCACCCTGGGGTTTCAGATCCGGGGCGGCTACAGCAGCGAATACCGGGCAGAAGACGTTGGAGAAGTTCTTGATGACGATCAAGTCGTCCTCGTTTTCGAATTCGTGGTAGCCGTTGCGCGTCTGCTCATATCTCATGTTGTCCGGAGTTCCCGGCGGGTTCACCGCCGGCGAGGCGATCGCGGAGATCTGAACGCGCATGGCCGCGTCGCAAGTGATGTGGAACGCAATCACGCTCTCGTCCGGCAGAATGATGGTTTCGACTGAGTATCGGTTTGTGCCGACCTGATATGAGGAGGTGAGCTTGGCGCGGTGGATGTCGAGCGTCTGCTGGTGTTCGCTCATTTTTTCCGGGAACTGTTCGTCCATCGGCCGGAGCAGGAAGTTGAACGGCGCGCCAAGCGCCAGATAGCGCCGCGGAATGGCCTGGCGATAGTATTTCGGATCAAAAAAGTGCGCCGCCTGATCTTCCAGCAGCCAGTAGTCGGGCAGCATCACCTGGGTGAGGCGCAGCGTGCGGATGTCGCGCCTGGCGCCGCTCCCGTAGCGCAGCTCGTCGTAAGTGGTTCCACCGAACGGATCGAAAGTGCCGCCGATGTCGCCGTTTCCGAGGACCGGGGGGATGTTCTCGTCGATTCTGCCCCAGACGAGCGACTGCGTGAAGTTGCCGATGTCCGGCGAGTGTTCTGGCTCGGCTCCGCCGGCGCTTCCGAGGGCGACCAGCACGAGCATGCACGGAACTCGGCAGCGTCTGCCCATTCAGCACCCCGGCGTTCGATCTGCTCCGTTCATGCAGGGCAGAAACGCGGTGAAATCGGCTGCGTCCACGTCGAGGTCGCTGTCGAGATCGGCTTCGGAGCAGCCGCCGGCGTACAGGACCGCCTCGCCGGAGAAGCACCGCTGCAGATGCGCGAAGTCACTGAGGTCCACGTCGGTGTCCCTGTCGAAATCCCTCGTGGACAGGACGCAGACCGACCAGGTCTCGGTATCGTCCCCTGCCGCGTTGGCAGCCAACAGCGTCAAGGTGTAACAACCGATGCCCGATGGGGTCCAGCCTGTGACCAGGCCGCAAGCGGGGGCGGCCGTCGCGCCCGGCGGGCCCTGAGCCAGCGTCCACGTCGGGGCGGGATAGCCCTGAGTGATCGACGGCATGAGTGTGTACGGAACTCCGGGCTGGGCCACCTGCGGATTCGGCGTCACCGGCGCGATGATCGGGATAACGGGCGGCTGCGTCGAGACGCGGACCACATCGAGATAGAAGGTATTACCGCCTCTGGCGAAACGGAAATCGGCGCCGGCATTCTGGCGGTTGCCCAGGTACGCATCCGTCAGGTGAAAGCTCGCGCTCTTCCAGGTATTGGTATTGGTCAGGCCGACACTGCCGCCATGGGCATACTGGTGCGGAATGTCGGACGGGCCGATGGAATCGTATTGCAGGGTGAGCGATCCGGCGCCCGAATCGTAGTAGTCGACGATGACGTAGACGTCCGGCCTGCTGCCCTGATACGCGAATGCGTCCGCCACGCCGAAATACATGTAGCCGTCCACCGCCGGGTTGACGTTCCGGTGGCAATCCCGGCCGCCGATGGTCGCGGGCATCGTATTGCCGTCGTCGTTCTGAGGATGGGTCATGCCATTGGGCGTGTCGGGCGCGCCCAGATCGATGGACACCTCCGTCGCGCTGAGCGACTGTACGTCGACGGGTTTGACGTAAGCGGTGCCTGAGTCATCCCAGGCGACGTAGACGCCGCCGTGCTGCGCCGGGGCCAGCTCGCAGTTCCACCATCGGCGGCGTGTCACGTTGGGCGTGAACTGCGTTCCGACGCAGATGTGGGTGCCGCAGCTGGATTCGGGCGTGCAGAATTGGGTGAACTGCGTGTTGTTGACTCTGGTGATCTGACCTTCGCCGGCGGGCGTCCAGTTCCGCCACGCGACGTAAACCGTGCCCAGAGCGTCCGCCGCGATCACCGGGGCGACGTCATCGTTCCAGAAGCCGCTGTTGCTGCCGTCAAAACCGTCGGGGCCTGACCCGTATAGACCGCCGAGCAAGCCCTGAATGGGGGACTGATACGTTCCGTTGGCATTTCGGCGGCCGGTGTTGTTGTAGTTCATCCCGCAGCGGTCGTTGCAGGCGCCGGGCCCGTCCGCCTGGATCGACCATGCGACGAAATGGGTCACGTTGTTCCTGTCCGACCACGCCGCCTGAGAACCGCCCGGGTAGCCGGACATCACCTGGTTAAGCGGGACCACCTGGTTGAGATTCTGATCGAATTCCTGGCTGTAGGTCCCGGCCGCGCCGTTCCGGCCGATGGTCAGGACACGGCCAAGGCCATTGACCGCGATGCCCGAGCGCATGCCGGTACTGACGCTCAGGTCGGTGGCCGGTGTGGTACTCAGATTGCTGAGACGGATGACTCGCCCGCCGAGCGGGATCGAATTGCCGCCGTACTGGAACCCGATGTAGGCGAAGTCGTTCCAGAGTCCGATGCGCGGATACCAGACGTTGTTGCCAGCGCCGGCGACGAACGCCGTCACCACGGATTTCCAGCTTCCGCCGATGCGATTGGTGTAGTAAATGAAATTGGCGTAGTCGGGCGTGGCGTCGGTGAAGGTGATGTGCGGCACGCTGCTCGAGTCGCACATGATGTGCGGATAATGCGCGCCGGACGGCGGGGCGATGGTTTCGCTTAGCTGCAGGGTCAGGGACGGATCGTATTTGCGGTACACGATGTTGCCGCCGCTGATGAAGATGGCGTGCAGGTTGCCGAGCCCGTCGGTCGCGATGGATGGCATGACGCCTGAGCCGAGCGTCAACTGCGTCACGGTGGTCACCGGCGGCGGGCACGAGGGCGCGGGGCCGCCGTTGCCGAAGTAAATGACCCAGTCCGCGGCGGCGGGCGGTTTGTTGAACGTGCGAATGCCGCCGCCGGCTACGCTTTGCGGGTTGTCCCAGATGTTGGTCTGCGGATCGTAAAGACGATAGTTTCTGTTGCCGGTTACGCCGGTCAGATCGAGATTGACGCTCGCGTCCGCCAGCACGTACACCACGTATTCCACCGACGCCTGCGGCACCAGTCCCACGTTGGTGAGGCACGAGTTGGTGCTGTTGCCGTTGCTGACCAGGCCGTGATTGGGAACCATGGTCCAGAACTGCACGCCCGAGTCGGCAATGAAATCCTGGAGATGCTTACAGTAAGCGGCGGCCGTTGGCGAGAACCCGCGGGCGGTCGGGGCCCACCAGTCCCACCAGTCGATACTGAAGCCGCCGTACGCCGCGGCTCCGCCAGCGAAGGAGTACCACGCCGCCTGGCGGACGCCGGTGTCCTGCGCCGCCCACGCGCTGCCGCAGTTGGGATGGCAATTGCAGTATCCGAAATTGCAGGACCAGGAATTATTGTCGGTGTCTTCCCAGGCGGGATATCCGCGGCCGACGATAGCGGCCACTCTCGATTTGACCAGCGGCACCGTGTCCGCATCGTGCGGCGTCCAGCCTTGTGCGCCGCTGCCGAGGACGGCCAGGTTTTCGTTTCCGCCCTGTGTCACCGGTTTTGACGTACGCGCCCTGATGTAGGCGATGACGGCAGTGTTCCATGCCGAATCGGCGCCCAGTTCATTGCCGACCTCGTACATGACATTGCTGTACTGGGCTGTTTCGAGCAGGACCTTGTCGATATGCCGCTTCTCGTAAAAGCTGATGGTCCCGGGCGCGGGATTGCCGTTGTTGAATTCGGCCGTGCGGTAGGCCTCGCCCACTTCGTCAATTCCGCCGTTGCTGTTCAGGTCGGGATTGGGATAGAAGGCGGCGACCTGGTTGGCCGGGTTCCAGTACGAGCCGCTGTAACCCCACGACGGCCCGGGCCGTGCGCTGACGCCGTCGAAGAAGGCCAGGTGGACGGTGATGCCCAGGGACTGACCGAGCGCACACTGGGCTTTGAGCCCGTTCCAGAAGGTGGGATCGAACTGGTTGAGATCGGCCTTGCCGTTGACGTAGAGAAATCCAACCGGCGTGGGCTGGCCGTTGTAGCTGGGCGGGTTCGTGGCCGCCGTCATCCGGTTGCCCTGCGTGCCGATCCGGATGTAGTTGATTCTGTAGGGCGCGCCCTGCTGCATCATCTCGGCGTAGCGCGACGGATGATCGATGAAATAGCCATCCGGGACGGCGGACCAGGCGTAATAACCGATGAGGAACATCGGCTGGCCGGTCGCGTCCTGGTAGTAGCGGTTGGACGAGTGGACCGCGACGTCGGCAGCCCATCCAGGGCCGCAGGTAAAGAGCGCGAGCGCAATCGATCCGAGCGCCGTTGGCAGCCGCTCCTGTCGGCTGGTCTGTCTTTCCGTGTGAATGGTCATGACCGGGCCTCAGCGCGCGGGCGTCCGCAGGCCGACTCTTCTCCGCTCCATCACGAGGTCCATTTTATCTCGGCAGCGGGTAATTGAGCACACCAAAAGCCCAAAACCGATTGGCCAGCGTTCTGGGCGTTTCCGCGCGATAGTCCTTTCGAGTCCCTTCCGCGGAATCGGCCACGCGCTTGCGCCTGGCTTCGGCATCCGGCCCGGCGGGGAATTTGTCGCCGACCATGCGCTCATCTGAATACGCGATGATCTCCTGATACCGCCGGAAATAGGTTTCGCCGGCCTGAAGTTTCCCTTCGCCGTGGCATTCGGCGGCGCTCATCAGATGCCCGTCCGCCGCGGGAAAGACGCAGAACCAACTGCTGTCGGCCATGGACCAGCGCCCGTCGGCATAGAACTCGGCGACCACGTGCCCACCGACCGGCGTCTGGAACAGGAAGATCATGCGGGCCGGGACGCCCGCCACCTGGCAGAGCCGCACGAACACACGGGCCTGCTCGTTGCACCAGCCACGCCGGCTCTTGAGCAGGGCCTCGTCGTCGAGGGCCCGATTCTTGCCCGGGTCCACGCACATGGGCGGAATGCCCGGATGCTGCACCAGGTCGAGCATGGCGCGGGTGCACAGGACGACGGCCTTTTCGCGTGGGTTGGTCAGACTTTTCGTGTATCTGGCTACCACCGCCTCGTAGCTGGGGAGCGTTCCGGGCTGATAGTCCACCGTCGTCGGCGTGTAGTCCTCGTAGAGGTACCTGGCGGTTTCCTCCCGGTAGGCGATGAAGTGGTTCGCCTGCCACAGATCGATGCCGGCGGTCGGGTCGCCGATCAGCGTTTTCTGATGGGGGTAGGGTTCCGGCAGGCCGTAGCGGCCCAGGAACGGCGTGACCCAGTCCGGCAGCTTCTCGCGCGCCCACTGCGGGCAGTCGTAGAGCGATTCCTCCTCCTTGAAGTTACCGGCGGGCAGCGTGGTCGGCCGTGTGGCGGGTGTTCCCGCCTGTGCCCATCCACAGACGACGGTGAGAACGGCTGCACAGACAGATGTGGGCATGCAGACCCGAATCGCTGACCGCTCCCTGAGCCAACTTGTCATCGCCAAGCTCCACAAAACGATGCGTTGCGCCCCATCCCGCGCTGAGCGACGGGGTGGGGCACCACCCGGCGCTTGTATCGGCGTAGCTTTCAGGTTACACGTGTCAGCAGGGGATGACAATCTCGCGAAGGAGTGACCCATGTCGCAGTGGACTCGGCGCAGATTCCTGAAGGCCTCGGTTCTGGCCGGCGCCGGCGCGGCGGCGGGTCTGACCGCGTCGAAGCGGTCGCGCGTGCATGCGGCGCAGGTCGTGACCGGGGTCAGGGGCGCGAACGACCGGCTCAACATCGCCGTGGCCGGGATCCATGGCCGCGGCGTCGCCCATCTCGATGTTTACACCGCCATGTCCGGCGTGCGGGTGACCAGGCTTGTGGATCCGGACACGCGCCTGTTCGATTCGCGGATCAAGCTTGTTCAAGAGAAGGCCCGGAACACGCCTGCGGCAGTGCAGGATATCCGCCGCATCCTTGACGACAAGGACGTCGATATCGTCTCCATCGCGACGCCCAATCACTGGCACGCGCTGATGACCATCTGGGCGTGCCAGGCCGGCAAAGATGTGTTCGTCGAGAAGCCGATGAGCCACAACATCCACGAGGGGCGTATCGCTGTGGAGACGGCCCGCAAATACGGCCGCCTTGTCCAGCACGGCACGCAGACGCGCAGCAACACCGGCCGCGCCAAGACGCTCGCGGTGATCGCTTCCGGCAAGCTTGGAAAGCTGCTGGTCTCGCGTGGTCTCTGCTACAAGACGGGTGGCGCCGCCGGCGAGGAGAACACGCGCGGCGACATCGGATTCAGGCCGATCAAGAAGCCGCCGGCCGAGCTGGATTTCAACCTCTGGACCGGTCCTGCGCCCGAGCAACCCTATCACGAGAACCTGGTGCACTACCGATGGCACTGGTTCTGGGATTTCGGCAACGGAGATATCGGCAACCAGGGCATTCACGAGATGGATGTGGCCCGGTGGGCGATCCCCGGCGCGAAGCTGCCGCGCAGCGCGATCAGCTTCGGCGGGCGGTTCGGGCCCAGGGACCAGGGGCAGGCAGCCAACACGCAGGTGGCCATTTTCGATTACGGCGAGACGCAGCTCATCTTCGAGGTTCGCGGGCTGCCCAGCCCCAGCTATCACGGCCTGGAGGTGGGCAACAGCTACCACTGCGAGGCGGGGACCATCTACGGCGCGACCTTCTATCCCAAAGGCAGCGACAAGCCCGAGCCGTTGCCGGATATCGACGTGAAGATGGGTCCGGATTCGCACGAGCATTTCGCCAACTTCATCGCCGCGGTGCGGAGCCGGAAAGTGTCCGATCTGAACGCCGACGTGCTCGAGGCCCATTACTCGTGCGCGCTGGTGCATCTCGCCAACGCGTCTTATCGCCTCGGCGAGGATGCGCCGTTCAATCCGCGGACGTCGGCGTTCGGCGACAACAAAGAGGCTTACGAGACGCTGGGACGCATGGAAGAGTATCTGGCGAAGGATGGATTCAATTTGAGTGAGACGAAGTACCGCGTGGGGCGCCGGTTGATCGTCGATGCCGAGAAGGAGCGAGTCGTCGGCGACGAGCAGGCCAACACGCTGTTGACGCGAAACTATCGCAAGCCGTTCGTCGTCCCGGACCAGGTTGCCTGAGCCCGCCGCCCCAGAGAAGAAGAATCGCGAAAGCGCGATAGTACGAAAGCACGAGAAAGACGTGGTCGTGAGCGAGCCAGAACAGCAGTTCTCTTCGGCGTTTTCGCGGTGAAAGTGCAGTCACATGTGGCAACAGCCAGTGATAACTGGGCAGGTGGGGAAAGAGTGTACTCCGCGGGAACGCGCCGCCTTCACGCTGATTGAAGTGCTGGTGGTTGTGGCCATCCTCGCGCTGCTGGTCGCGATCCTGCTTCCGTCGCTGCGGCGCGCCCGCGCGCAGGCCAAACTCGTGGCCTGCAAGGCCAACGCCCAGCAGATCGGCCACGGCCTGAGCCAGTATCAGGCGGAAAACAACGACTATGTTCCGATCATGTACAATTATTTTGCGGGCCTGAATGTCAACCAGGTGAACGCCCATGCCCGAAACTGCTGGCTCTCGGTCGCACTCCGCCGTTACGACCAGCGAACCTCCAAGCTCAAGCAGATGGGGTTCGATCCCGAGGACCGATGGACGAACGCCAGGAAGGACGAGTACGAAGAGCGGCTCATGCCCGACCACTACGCCTGTCCCTTTGAGAGAGGCAAGGGGGGCGGATATGACCGGTACTGGAGCGATGCGAAGTTTGACTACTGGGAGTGGCGGGGGCGATTCGAGAGCTACCACACCTGGTTCCATGATTTTGTCATGATCCGCAACACCCCGGTGGTGGGCGGTCCGCAGTGGCCGGTAGGAGGAGGAGCCGGGGTGGAACGCAAGGGCATTCCCCAGTACTCCGCGTTCACGTTCAATCGCCGGGACGATCCGGACCTGCAGGTTTTCTTTCAGGCCAACGGAATCGATTTCAGCAGCGAATTGCTGCAGAGTTACCTGCACCGCCGCTGGGTGTCATGGGGTCCAAGGGACATGCGCACCTACAAGACGTCCAGTCTGTCCGATATGGCGGTGGTGTACTGCGCTCAGGGCGAACACATCCAGTGGCCCCAGACCGGCTTAACCTCGAGACTCGGGCGTGCCAACGTCGGAAGCCATTCGACCGGCCGCGGCGGCGGGACCAACGTCATTTTTGCAGACGGTCACGTGGACTGGGTGATTGGAACCCGCATCGGCCTGCCGTGACTGTGGTGTCGGCCCTCTGCGCCGTCGAGGTCGACAGTTGATACTTCGCCGGGCACAGAGGCCCGACGCTACAAGAGAGTGAACAGAATCAGCCCATGAAACAGATCACTGCCTGGTCCATATGCCTCCTTCTCACCATGTGCATTGTCGCACGGCTGCGCGGTGAATCCTCACTGGATCGCGGCCTCATCTCGGTCGGCTCGAAGAAACAACTGTTTCTGGATGATGCGCTGATCGCGTCGATGAACAATGTGCGCCGCCGCGTCTGTCCCCTTCAGAAGTACAAGGGCAATCCGGTTATTCGGAAAACGGAAGCCTGGGAACATCCGTTCATCACCATGTTCGGATCGGTGATCCGCGACGGCGACAAATACCGGGCGTGGTACATGAACGGCCTGGCGGTTGGCTATGCGGAAAGCCCGGACGGGATCTCATGGGTCAAGCCGCGCCTCGACCTGGTGACCATCGACGGCCAGCAGACCAACCTGCTCTTTCGCAAAAAAACCGAACTCATCGGGCCGGACGAGCTGCCGTACTATCACGAGCTCTTCGGCGTGTTCAGAGACGACCGCGAGACCGATCCGTCGCGCCGGTACAAAATGGGTATCCTGAGCATCGACTTCCATTATGGAGACGGGCCGCGCACATCGCCGTTCAACCGGCGCCAGCGGCGAGGGCTCGGTGTGGCCGCCAGCCCCGACGGCATTCACTGGAAGCGCATCAACAACTGGGCCACAGAGGCCATCTGCGACGGGGTGACTCAATGGATGCTGGACCCCGGCTCGAACAAGTTCGTTCTGTACGGCCGGACCACCCGGGCGTTGCCGGAGGTGGAGGCCGCCTGGTCCCAATACGACTGGTACAAACACTGGCATTCCGGCAGGGCGGTGGCGCGGGTGGAATCCGATGATTTCGTGAAATGGAACTATCTCGATCCGGACTCGGCGCCGGTGGTGCTGACCGCGACGCTGGAAGACGAGCCGGGCACCGAGATCTACTCAATCAAGGTGATCCCATACGAGAGCGTGTACATCGGAATCGTGCAGGTCTTCCACGCCACGCCCGATACGTGCTATCTCGACCAGCACCTGGCGGTGAGCCACGACGGTGTGCACTTCACGCGCCTGCGCAATCAGCCGCCTTTCCTGCCGGTGGGCGGGATTGGCGAATGGGATCGGTTCAATCAGTCCCTGTCCTGCAATCCGCCCATTGCCGTCGGTGATGAGCTCCGTTTTTATTACGGCGGCCGCACGTACCGTCACTCCCCCTACAACGGGCCAGACACCGCGCCCAAGGCCGGCGCGATCGGTTTCGCGACCATGCCGCGCGACCGGTTCGTTTCGCTCGAGGCCTCGTTCGACGGCGGGGAAATCATCACCAAACCGCTGCGGCCTGAAGGCAAGACCTTACACTTGAATGCCAAATCCGATTTCGGCGAGATCGTCGTGGAGGTACTGCCCGCCTCGGGAAACGATCCGGTCGCCCGATCCGCGCCGATTCAGCGCGACAGCCTTGACACGACCGTCGAATGGGCAAATGGCAGTCCTGACTTCGGTCAACCCGTCCGATTGCGGATCCTGCTTAAGAATGCGCGCCTGTTCGCGCTCTGGTCACCCTGAGCCGTAGGGTGGGCTCTGCCCACCGGTCGATGCAGGCTGCATCGTGCGAAGTGGCGGGCGGAGCCCACCCTACGGAGTTTCGACCTGGACGCCGGGTGCGAGCTGTCGGAGTTGGGGGATATCCAGCCGCTCGAGCAGGCCCGGGACATCCGCGAGGGCGTAGTCGCCGTGTTCATGCCATTGATCCTTCAGGGTTTTGAACGGAATCGATACGCGGCCGGAGGGGAGTAAACCCGGTTCGGCGGCGCTGGCCAGCAATGCGGGCCAGCCGAGCTCGCCGGTGGCCGTGATGATCCGCGGCGCGTCGGGAAAGTTTTTCCGGCAGAAACGGGCGGCCTGGGCGATGTCCAGCGCCCGCATGCCGGGCCAGGGCCGCCCGACAAACCAGGCCCAGTTCCGGACCGGTCCGCCGCCGTCTTTTGTTTCGCCGGTGCCGCGCGGATCGAAGGCTAGCACTCGATGGCCTTTTTCCAGCGCCGCGGCGGCAGTTTGTGCGTCTCTACCCGGGACCAGCTCGATCGGCGTGTTTTTGTGGCCAGCGGTGAACAGCACGCATGGGATCTGGATGCCGGGTTCGCTCTCCAGCAGCATGAATTCCGCAGACTTGTCCCCCTCGTGTTCCTGACCACGGGGTTCGACACGGCCGGCGGCAGGGTCAGTCCACCAGCCCAGCCGCTGCCTGAGGAATTGCCTCAATTCGGTTTTGTCCGCGTCGTCCAATTGAGCTTTGGAGCGCGGCAGCGGGGCGAGCCATTGCCCGAATACGTCGTGGAAGGTGAGATTGCCCTGCGGCAGCCCGCACCGCAGCTCGTCGAGGGTTTCGATTCTGGTGGGGAGTTCGCGAGAGCCCCGGGTCGCGGGAGGTTTCAGATTGCGTTCGACCCACTCGTACAGGTGCTCGCGTTTGTCCTCCTGGTAGCCATGGCCCGTGGACGATTCGATGAACCGGGCCGAATCACCGGCGCCCAGCAGATCGTAAACATGCTTTGCCCACGTGAAGGACTTCTGTGCCTCATCGACCGGGAACTCCTCGTCATCGGTTCCGCGTCTGCTGGTGATCACCAGGAGCGGGCTCGGCGCATGCAGTGCCAGGAGCGTGCCGATGTCCGCAATGCGTCGGATTCCCGGCGGACGCTGGTGATAATCCCAGTTCCGATCGTTGCGGATCCAGTAGTCGAAGGTGGTGACCGAGCTGACCGGCACCGCGAGCTTGACACGATCGTCCAGCGAGCTGACCCAGTAGGTGGTGTTCGAGGCTCCCGATTCGCCGGTGAAACCGAGTCGCTGCGGGTCGACCTCCGGCCGGCTGACCAGCAGATCCAGCGCGCGGATGCCGTCGAGCACCTCGAGCGCCGTGGCCGTTCGTCGGGAGTGGCTGAATGACCGGATGCCGTGATGATTTCCACCACCATAGGGCTTGCCTTGCAGCGGGTCCGGCCCGGTGTTGCTTTCGCCGGTATCGATGTAGTCGTAGGAGAAGACCACGCAGCCGCGCAGAGCGAGATTGACATTCCGGTGCTGCGTCTGTTCGAACGCCTTGCCGTAGGCGTAGGCATGACCGCCGATGGAGACGATGCCGGGCATCTTCCCGGTGATGCCGTCGGGCACGTACAGGAGCCCGGCCACGGCCAGGCCGGGATAGCTCTCGTAGGTGAGCTTTTCGATACGGTAGCCGTCCCGCTGGAGCGTGTCCTTGTGCTGAATGTTGAGACTCCAGCGCGCCGGCAGCAGGTCATCCAGTCCGAGGATGGCGCGAATCTCCCGCCGCAGCGTGTCGCGGCGCGAGCGCCAGGCTTCGGCGCTGTCGGGCAGCGGCAGGGGTTTCAATTGAGCCTCCAAGAATCGAACCATCATGGATTCGGCATGGTCTGCCGGGAGAAGCCTTCGCCGCAGCCACTCGTCCCATGGTTGCGGAGCCGGAGCAGCGCTCCCAGCCTCGTCCCCGGGGGGTGTCGCAGCGGCCAGGATTTCAGGTGCGTGCATCAGGCAACAGACGGCCAGGAGACACAGCGATTCCGTAAGTAGCCTTTCGCCCCGCCCGTAACTTCGTTTCCTATTGA
>CAZQEN010000021.1:22527-40782 GCA_964591605.1 uncultured Planctomycetales bacterium | reverse complement strand
GACGGGCACGGTGAGTGCCAGTGCGCCGCCGGCCGAGCCCGCGCCGCCGCCTCCGCCACCCCCGCCGCCGCCTCCGCCGCCGGCGCCGTCCGAGCCGCCGGCCGCGGAGTGATCGGCGGCTGATCACCGGGCGGCGGCCGTCTCGACGCGCTCCAGGATGGCCGGCTCCCACAGGCCATAGGCCACCGTCGCATACTGTGCGCCCGCCGGTGGACCTTCGGCCGGGGCCGCATCCCAGGAACCGGGACCGGCAATCCCCAGCGGCGGGTTGTTGTGGTGCGGGCCGAGCGTGTTCTTGAGCGTCCCGACCACGGTCACCTCTATGGTATTCTTACCGGGCCGGATCTTCGCCGTGACGTCGCATTCCCACGGCGCCGACACGAGGTGGCCCGCCGCCTCGCCGTTAACCGCCACCCGGGCCACGCTGCCGTACCATCGGCCCAGCCGCACGCGGTACCGCCCGCCCTCCTCGCCCGCGTCAAACACCTGGGCGTAACGCACCGCCCCGCCATAGAGGGGCATGCCCTGCTCGTTCCACGCCCCCAGGCGCAGCGGCCCGGCCGGCACGATCACGAAGCCGCGCTCCCCCGCCTCGATGCCAAAGTCGCCGAGCACGTACGCATTGTCGAGCTCGTGGTAGATCGTCAGGGGCGAGGCCTCGAGGGTGACCTGGGTCTCCCCTTCCTTCGCCGCCCCGCTGATGTCGATGCGCCCGAACGACCGATCGAGCCACCACTGGCCCGGCTCCGGCGAGACGGGCCTGCCGTTGCACGTGATCGCATACAGGTCCGCCCGCTCGGCGACGAACGACAACCCCGCCGGGACCGCGCCCCGGATGGTGAAGCGGTACGTGGCCTTGAAGCCGCTGTCGGCAGGGAACTTCTTGCGGATCAGCTCATCCTTGAACTGCACTGCGCGATCCCACGGGTTGCCACGCAGCCCGTGCTTCTGGAAGACGAAGCTGGCCGCCTTGATGACGTTCAGACCGGCCTTCGTCTCGCCGCCCGCGGCGACGTCGACGTAATCGAGCGTGAGCACGTTGGGATCGAGCCGGTGGACCACCGGTGCCTCGCCCGAAAGCGCGGTCACCTGCTCGACGACAGGCCCGGCCGGCTCGATCCGCCGATCCTTGGAGACGAACAGCAGCAGACTCCCGCACGCCGGTAGCTCAAAGCCGGCCTCGATTCCGTCCGCCGATCGTTCGAACGGGTAAGGCGCGGCCTGACCGGTATGCAGGTCCCACTGCTCGATACCGCCGCCCGTTGCGGACACCCGGCCGCTGGACGGGGCCGTGATGCTGGTGTTGACCAGCAGGAGTATCTGGCCATCGTCCAGCAGGCGCCGATGGTGGAACAGGATGCCCTTGTCCCCCGCCGTGCGCTGGACGCGGACCTGTGCCTTCGATTGCCTCGCCAGCAATCCGGGCAGCTCCGCCGTGTCGGCCTTGTGCCAGTTCCTGCTGCCCGCGGGCCCGCGCAGCGCCTCCGAGGCCCGCCCATCCACGAAGCCCGGCACATCGCCCGCGCCATACACCCGTCCGCCGTTCGCGACAAACGCCGCGATCAGCTCCGCCACCCGCGGCTCGAGGTTCTCCATCAACGGCGGGATGATCACCGTGTGATACCCCCGTTGCCCCACGACGAACGACTCGCCCCGCACGGAGCCGTGACGGCCGATGATGTCCTCGCACCCGAGGTCGAACTCCACCTGGTTCATCTCGAGCGCGTGCACGAGCGACTGAAACGCGTGGCCGATCGGCATCAGCCCGCCATCGCCGCCTCCCGCGTCATTGTACATCCACGCCGTGCTCGTCGGTTCGAGCACGAGAATGTCGTTGACCTGCTCGCCCTGCGACATCACCGCCGAGAGCCGCGTCAGGTACGTGGCCATCACGTGGTAATCCGGCCACCACGGCTCGTGATAGGAGAACGACTGCGGGTGATCGTGCTTGCGGGCGCCCCGGATGGAGATGTCCGCAATGTGCTCGTCGATGGTGTTGACGCCCAGCACGAGCAGCCAGTCGGCGATCCGCTTCATGTCCTCAAAGCGCAGATCCCATCCGCCGGCGCCGTAGGTCTCGCACAGCGTTCGCCTGCGGCCGAGCTGGTTCGCGACGCTGCTCAGTTCCTTGACCGCCCGCGTGTTGCCGAACTGCGCGTTGACCCCCTCGTCATACTGGTTGAAGAGGATGTCGATGGCCGGCCGCTGGTGCCACGCGTACATGGCCATGTTGTCGGGCACGCCCCGCGCCCGAGGCCACTCGTGCTCCCAGTAATGGCCCGTCCACTCCAGGTGGCGCCGCTCGCACCAATCGTGCTGCGGCCGGGCCCAGCCGTCGATGAACAGCTCGAGCAGCAGTCTCCAGTAATCGTGCCGCACCTGCCGCCACGGACCCGCCCGCGTCACCAGGGCGGGCAGATGGTCGAGCAGGTCGTAGCCCCAGCGCTTCCGGAACGCTTCGACCAGGATGTTCGACCACGGGAGGCCCGCCCCGCTGGCGAGGTTGGGTTCATCCGTGAAGATGCCGGGGATCAGCTTCCCGAAATGCCCGCCCAGCTCGCGCGCGTACGCCTCATGGGTGACCTCCATGAACTTGCGGGTGACCTCCGGCCGCATGAGATCGACATAGAACTTGCCGGCCAGCCAGGGCGTTGTCCCGGCCGGCTGGACCTTGAACGCGAGGTATTCCACTTCGCCGGCCGATGGCGCCGCCGGCGGCTGGCCCGGTTGGAGCCGCTCGATCTGATCGCCGGCGACCCGGTAGGCCCCGATCAGATCGCCCCGTTGAGCAGGCGCCTCCTTGAGCCGCTCGACCGCCAGGCCCAGGGCCCGCGAATCGGGCATCGCGTCCGGCACGAAGCCCCCGGCAAAGCCGGAGGGATAGGAGTTCTCGTCATAGATCCAGATCTTCATCCCCAGCCGCTCGGCTTCCTGGAGCGTGACCCGCCACAACTCGAACCAGCGCTCCGAGAGATACGGCGTGATGAGACCCGGGCGCGGATGAACGAATGCCTGCTTGACGTGCTGGCCGGCCAGCTCGCGCAGCGACCGGACCACCATCTCGGGCGTGAGTTCGTCCGACCAGACCCAGAGCGGCGCGGTGCTGTACTCCACCGGAGCCGCGCGGAGCAGGTTCTTCACCGCCTCCGAATCGACGGCCCGTGCGAAAGGTGCGAGGGCACCCACGGCGAAGATCACCACAGACAACCGCCCGGCAAAGATCAGCAAGCGACACGACATGATTCGACTCCCGGATGCACGGCATGAGGCGCAGCGCCGCAAAGCAGCGCAGACCCGGCCTCCCTCGCGCTGCCAGCGCCATTTACGGCATGCGAGTTTCGTTCTGCGGGCGCTAGGCCCGGCATTCATGCCGGGTCTCCGAGCGTTGCCTGTCCCCCGATCCCGGTTTACCGGGATTCTCGCTTCGCTTCAGCATGCCGGCCGGTGCTGAAGCCGTGCGAGAAGCCCGCTGGAAGCGGGCTCAAAACGTGACAACGATACCGAACCCGGCCTGAAGGCCGGGCCTAGCGCCAACAATCGCCTGCCGTCATTCGCTGACCGAAAACGGCACTCACGCCGGCTGATCGATTCACGCAGACCGCGCGCCGACAGGCTTCGCGCCCGGCTCGGCCGCGGCCGGCAGCGAGGCACTCCCGGCGGACGCGCCGCGCCGCGCGTGCGGGTGCGCCGCGCCGCCGCGCGGAGGCGACAGATCCTCGTACTGGGCCAGACGGCCGGCCACCTTGCTCAGGACGCACGAGCGAAAGATGCTGAACTTGCGATAACGCGTGAACAGGAACAGCGCCGGCGGCAGAATGATCACCAGGGCCAGCCAGCGCGTCGGCAAAACCTGCTCGAGGACATGCGCCACCACGATCATCGCGGTGAAGATCGCCAGCGAGCGGTACAGGTCCTTGCCCTGGTGCTGCCCGCCGGGGTATTTGTGCATGATCCGCCACACAAAACCCTTCTCACGCGGGGCCAGTTCAACCGGCAGGGGCTTCGGATCGTCCATGTCATTCCTCACGTGCAGCCGAGCTTCACACCCGATGCGCAGGTCGCCCGCAGCGGTGCCCTGCGATGCGAAGTCGCTTATCCCGGGACCGGCAGGCGACTCCGCGCGGGTTGATACGTGCAGTCCGGCTCGGCCGCCAGCGGATCGCCCGTCAACGCCCACGATCGCGCCCGGGAACCGCCGCACACCTTCCGGAACTCGCATTCGCCGCACTTGCCCTCGAGCAGATCCGAATCGCGCAGTTGCCGCATCAGCGGCGCCTGGCGATACAGCTCGGTCAGGTGTGTGCGTCTCACGTTCCCCACCGACAGGGGGAGGAACCCGCTCGGGCACACCTCGCCGGTGTGTGAGATGAACACAAAGCCCCGCCCGTCATTGACGTTCATCGAACTGTACCGGAACCGGACCGGGTCATTCGTTTCGGATCGCTCGCTTTTGAGCTTCTGCAGGACAAACCGGCGATAGTGCGGTGCTTCGGTGCTCTTGACCTCGAACGGAACCCGCTGTCGCAGCGACCAGAGGAGCTCGAACACCTGCTCGTACTCTTCCGGTCGAATCCGCTGATCCGCCTGGCCCCGCCCGACCGGCACGAGGAAGAACACGCTCCACAACTCGATGTCACACCCGCTCAGAAACTCCGCAAGTTGACCCAGATCCTCCATATTGTGGCGGGAAACCGTCGTATTGATCTGCACCGGCAATCCGGCGTCGCGGGCTACCCGCATGGCGTGGATGGTTCGATCGTAGGACCCGGCCACCCCCCGGAAACGGTCGTGGATCGCGGGACAGGAGCCATCGAGGCTGAACGCAATACGGGAAAGCCCCTCGGCCGCCAGGCGCCGGATCGCTTCATCCGTCAGGAGCGGTGTGACAGAGGGTGTCATCGCCATCCGGATGCCCTGCCGGCGGCCATCATTCACCAATTCGTAGACATCCGGGCGTTTCATCGGGTCACCGCCTGAAAGCACCAGGACGCCGGGGTTCAGGTCGCGGACCTGAGCCAACAGCGTCCGGGCCTCGCCGGTGGAAAGCTCATCCGGATTCCGGCACGGCTGGGCCTGCGCCCGGCAGTGGAGGCACACCAGATCGCACGCCTGGGTCATCTCCCAGACGACAACGAGCGGACGGTCATTGAAATCGAGTTTCTCGTAGGGTTGCATGAAAACCGGCCCTGTAAGCGCTTGCTTTGTCGTTAGCCCGCAGGGTATGATATTGCATGTCACGTGCCGTTGGCGGGTACGTGCACACCCACATCTGAGGCCGAATTCCCAGCCCGGCTTCAAATGGTTATGGCGTTTTAGCACAATGCCGTGCGGGATATCCCGCATGAAAACGGCGTTCTGCGAGCGAAACTCCGTGAAAGTTGTAACGATCCACCAATATGCCATGGAACAATGCGATACAGATGAGTCGGCACGGAGCTTGCCAAGACGTGACTGCTTGAGGGAGAGCCGCGCCGTGAGAGCGTACGAACGGGACACATGATTCGGCAGGGAGCCGATCACCAGCTTTTATCCGCTTCTTTGGAGTAACACACATGGGTCGAACAGCGTGCTTCACCTCACTCCGCCAGTCCCGCGGGCTCCTGCCCGCTTTGCTGGCGATCGCGTGCGTCGGAATCGCTGGGTGTCCCACTCCCGAGCCCGAGCCGGAGCCGGAAGCGAGTGTCGGTTGCTGCCTGCCAGACGGTAGCTGCATCTACACGACCGTATCCGACTGCACAGCCAAGCTCGGCACCTCGAGGGGGGAGGGTTCCACCTGCCAAGGCGCTGCGTGCCCGCAGCCCGAGCCTGAACCGCCGGGCACGGGTAACAGCAAGGTGACCGGCCAGTTTGTGTCCGCCCAGCCGTCGGTCGTCGTCGATGCGGCGAACGATGTGTTCCGGGTGGGCTGCGGCTTCTGCCATCCGACTTCCCACAGTGAGTGGTTGACCACCCGGCACGCCAAGGCGCTTGAGACGCTGGAAGCGATCGGGCAGGGAACCAACCCGGCGTGTCTGCCCTGCCACACCGTGGGGTATGGCGAGGAGGGCGGCTTCATCGACCGGGCCACGACCAACGCCCTCGCCGGCGTCCAGTGCGAGAGCTGCCACGGCGCCGGCGGCCCGCACGTGGGCAACATTCAGGACGTGAGCCTGCGTCCACCGGCGAGCGTGAAGGCGATCGGTGCTCAGGTGTGCGGCAAGTGCCACACGCAGGTCATTCACCCGCTGTATGACGAGTGGCTGGAGTCGGCTCATGCTGGTGCTGTGTTCTGGGAAGAGGACTCGGCGGATTTCGTCGGCGGCCGCACGGAACGGGTTGATGAAACCCCGCGCGCCCCGGCTCGAGTCGCTTCCTGCGGCGAGTGCCACTCCGGCGATGCACGGCAACTCAAGTTCGAGGAGGGCGTGACCCTCACCGATCGAACGCTGGCGGACCTGCATAAGACCTCGGAGGCGGTTCGCGAGCCGCTGATTGTCGCGGATCTGAATCCGCTGGTGTGCGCGACCTGCCACGATCCGCACAAGGCCACCGGCCTGGGTTCGCAGATACCGGGTCATGGGGACACGCAACTGCGGTATGCACTGGTCGTGAACTCACCGCCGTCGGATTCGATCGCGGACGCTGCCAATCCGGCGCGGTTCGGCATCTGCGGACAATGCCACCACGCCCGCAAGGATTCAGCCGGAACCCCGACGGGCAGCGACACCTGGCAGAAGACCAGTCGTCCGCCGCACCACAGCCATCAGGCCAACATGCTCAACGGCGAGATGATGTCTCCTCCCAACGGGTCGATCCGTCCGAATCAGCAGTTCGTGCACGGCTTCACCGAGCGATCGTGTGCCACCTGCCACGTTCACGTCGAGGATTTCCCGACGACACCCGGCGTAGACAGTCCGACGGACAGCGGGCACCGGTTTGAGGTGGACATCAAGACCTGCATCGCGTGCCACCCGGCGCCCCAGGACATCACGGCCCGTCTTGCCTCGCTGCAGGCGAGCATTGCCACGCGGCTGGCGGGGATCAAGGCCCGGCTCGATGCCGCCGTGCCGCCAACCGCCAACGGCCTGCCGGGCTGGGAGTATGGCAGCAACAACAGTCAGGTGAAACAGTCCAGCCTCAGCGACAACGTCAAGAAGGTGCGGTTCATCTACTACTACATCGACTATGACGGAAGCGGCGGCGCCCACAACCCGCCGTATACGAAGGACCTCCTCACGTGGGCCGAGGTCATACCGCTGCCGTAGTGAGGAGCTGCGAAGCCCGGCGAAGCCTGATCCGCCGGGTGACGAATCAGCGACAGACGCTGGCCCGCTTGCCGCGCTGGCGGTAAGCGGGCCACTTTCTTGTCCGCAGGATCACAGCCGCGCGCCGGTGGGCCGTTGATCTCGCGCGGCGACGAGGGTTGACAACATCCGCGCGGCGTGACGAGAATTCAGACGGTGCGGCGGACTGGTGCGACCTCTGAAAACTGGTGGTGAATGATGGGGCCTGCAACGAAGCGCTTCGGACCTGCCGCTGCCGCCGTTGCACTGGCCGGCCTGCTGGCGGGGTGCCCCCAGGAACCCCCTCCCGCGATCGTTCAGCCCGACGAAACCTTTTACATCGGCCCGGAGGCATGCAGTGCCTGCCACGCCAACTACGCGGCGACGCACGCCCGGACCGGTCACGCGCAGGCGCTCAAGCCGGTGCTCGATGGACCGCCCGGCTACCCCGCCGGCGCCGGAGTGCCTGACCCCCCTCCCGGTCTGGCATGGTCGCAGGTCAGTTACGTGGTGGGCGGCTATCAGAAGGGCGCGACCTTTCTCGACGCGAGCGGCTTTGTCCTGACCACGGGCACCAGCGGAATTGACGCGAAGTACGATCAGTCGATCCCGCCGCTGGGCATCACGGCGGGCTTTGTGCAGCACCTGCCCGGCCAGACCACCCCCCTGCCGTTCGCATTCAGCCAGTTCGGCCGGCGAGCCACCGGGGCCGTCTCGATCGCCGACAACGGGGGCCTGCGCCAGGACAACCGCCCGGGCATCGAAGGCACGTGGGTTCAGACCGGCGTGCAATGCGAGGCGTGTCACGGCCCGGGGAGCCGGCACCCGGCCGACCCGCTCGGGGGAACGATCCAGCGGGCGGGTGCGTCCGCCTGCGTCAACTGCCACTCGAACGCCCGCTTCTCGCCGGGGACGGACGGCTCGGGCGTGATCGCGGCGGCCGACGGGCTGATCAGCGGCTTTCAGCAGTCCACGGAACTGGCGGCCAGCCCGCACTCCACCTTCGCCTGCACCTACTGCCACGATCCGCACGTTTCCGTGGCCTACGACCGCAGCAGTGCGATCCGGAATGAATGTCAGGTCTGTCATTTTGACCAGAACATGGCCCTGCATGAGGGGCTGGTCTTCGTGCGCGGCGACTACGTCGAACCCGTGACCTGCGCGAGTTGCCACATGCCCTATGCGGTGCAGACGACGTCGTTCTTCGATCTGCCGCTGACCAACGGGAACACCGCCCGTCTGGGCGACACGCGCAGCCACATCTTCCGGCTTGACCCCGGCGCCGACAGTCTGGCCGGGATGTTTGCGGCCGGCGGCACGCAGGTCACGGTGGATGCGCAGGGGCAGGCGAGCGTCTCGACCTGCTTCGTGTGTCAGCGGTGTCACACCGGGCAGGGGAATGCTTTTGCGTTTCCGGCCGGCGAAGGGTGCGCATTCGGCGCCGGCATTCACGGGAATTAGTGGGCGGCGTACTTTTTGGGAGAAACCTGTGGCGGGGCGCGCGGCGTGCGGTTAGCATGAGCCGCAGAATACGAGGTGTCGTTCGTCACATGAGGTGACGGGCCGGATGACACGTCAGGAGGACGGCTCCGGCTCACCATGAGGTCGTGAGCGGGCTGGGATGCCGACGGGTCTGGCGCGGACCTGGCGACCCATGAGCATCGGTCAGGTCAACCGCCCCCCACCGGGGCCGGCCAAGGTCATCTGTCCCTGTCGATGCCTCTATAAGCCCCTCTTCGTCTTTGAGTATTGGCGGCAGATGCGCGGAGATGTGCGAGGCTTCCTGCTCCTGATGGCGCTTCAGGCCGGACAGGGTCTGGTTGCGCGGCCCGCGTGCGCGGACGAGCCGCCGGCCAGCCAGCCGGCGGCCCCGCCGGCGACCCAGCCGTCCTTCCTGCCCACCGGCCCTCCGCCGCTGCATCTGAACGTCGCCGACCTGTGGATCGGGATGGAATCGGACTACGAGGTGCGGCGCGTCCGCTCCGCATCGCCCTATCGACGCCGCAACAGCACGCAGGAAAACCGGGACTTTCTCCTCGAAGAGAAGATGGGCATCACCCTCACCGGGGACATCTACGACCCCAGCCTTCTCGATTACCGCGCGAATCTCATCTTCGGCTTCGCCCAGAGCCACTACAAGGAGAAGGTCAACGGCTTTCATCAGAGCGACAGCGACAGCGGGGCCCTCTTCGAGTGGGACGTCGCGGCCGACATCCTCAAGAGCAAGCCCATCTCGGTGCACACCTACACGCGGCGGGCCGACATCCGGGTCCCCCGCCGCTTCCTGCCGTCGCTGCACGAGCTGCAGACCGAGGCCGGCGTGTCCGCCCTGGCCCTCACCGGCCCGGTGACCACCGAGGTCGGCTTCGCGTATCGCGACACGGAAACCCACGGCAACCGGCAGGACGCCGATGATGAACACATCCGCCTGCACCGGTTCTACCTTGACAGCAAATGGGCGATCAGTGAATCGCAGTCGCTGCGGGTCAACTTCGACCATCAGCGCGAGGTGGACGACTACCAGGGCTCGCGCTACCGGTTCCACACCAGCCGGGACGAGCTGCGGATCGAACACGATCTGGCCTTCGGCGATCGCAAGCAGCACCGGCTCGATTCCTACTTCCGCTACAACGAGGAGCGCGGCACCCTGGCCCGCGACGAGCTCGAGCTCGTCCCGCGGCTGACGCTCCAGCACACCGACAAGTTCAAGACCATCTACCGCTACGGCTTCTACCGCTTCGAGCAGGACGCGATCGACCTGAGCCTGCACAAGTTCGACGCCCAGGCACTGTACGAGGCGTCGAAGGAGCTGCGCCTCAGCGGCGACGTCTTCGCGCTCTACGAGCACCTCGACAACGACGTGGACACCAACCAGTACGGCGTCAACGGCGATGTGACGTACCAGAAGGCGACGTCCACCGGGGATTTCTCGGTCAATCTGAACCTGGGCTACGACCAGGCCAGCACTGTCGGCTCGGCCGGGCGGCGCTACGTACGCGGCGAGGCCCACGCCCTGGGCGGCGTGCGGCCCGTGGTTCTGCGCGAACGGAACGTGATCATTTCGACGATCCTGGCCCATGACGATCGCTTCACGCGTCTCTACGCGCTGGGCGTCGATTACGTGGTGACGCGGGTGTCCGAGCGCATCGTGGTCAATCGCATCCCCTGGGGCCGCATCGCCGAGGGGGATGTCGTCTACTTCGATTACCAGTACGAAGTGCCGGCCAACGGCGAGATCGACACCTATCGCGTCGACTTCCGCATCGAGCACGCCTTCAAGTTCGGACTCACGCCTTACTACTACTACGAGGGGCGATTCCAGGAAGTGGACGACCGCTCTCTGGGCAACCCGGCCTACCGCGACAACCAGGACCGACACCGGTTCGGCGCCCGGTACGGCAAGGACCGCTGGACCGTCACCGGCGAATATGAGATCTACGACGACACCGTCGAACCCTACAACGCGTTTCACTTCACCGGGCAGGCCAATCTCTTCCGATCGCTCGAGCATTCGCTGGACCTGCGCAGCGAAGTCTCGCGGTACTGGTTTGAAGGCGGCTATGACCGCCGCCGGGTGTGGTTCATGGATCTGGACATCCGCGACCGCATCCAGCTCAACAGCTTCTTCTCACTGACCGCCGGGGCGGAGCTGCGGCACGAGGACGATTCCGTCCGCGGCAAGACGCGCGGCATCGACGTGGAGGCCGGCCTTCAATACACGCGCGGGGCGCTGACCGTCGAGCTGGAGCTCGAGTACGACATGCTCTCGGTGGTTGAAAACCGGGAGAACGGATTCGGCGTTTTCCTGAACGTCAAGCGGGATCTGACGCACATCGTGCCCTCCGGCCTGCGTGGAGGTGCGCCATGACCTGCCCGCGAAGGCCGCCAGTGGCTCGAAGAGGTGCTTCGTGTGCCATCACCCTGGTGATGGCCGCGGCGGGCTGCTTGCAGACGAAGCCGCCGCTCCTGACTGCGCCCGAACCGCCGATTGTCTGGCCGCCGGCGCCGGATCAGCCCCGCGTGCGCTATCTGGGGCAGCTCACCGGCAGCACGGACGTGCGCCCGGAGAAGACATTCGGCCAGGTATGGGATGAGATCATTCACGGTCCGCCGCCGCCATCGATGTTCGTGCGGCCGTACGCCGTGGCCATCCACGACGACGGCGTGCGGGCGGCGATCGCAGATCCGGGCGCCGGGTGCGTGCATGTGTTCGACCTGCAGGCCCCCGATTACCGGCGCATCGATGCGTGCGGATCTCCGCCGCGCCCGCTGGAGTCGCCCGTCGCTCTCGCATGGATCGGGGATACGCTGTGGGTGGCCGACTCGCGCGGGCACGCACTGGCGCTGCTCGCGGCGCGGCCCGGGACACGGGCGGGCCCGGGTTCGATCGCGGCTGCCGGTCCCGCCTCCGGCGAACGGTGGATCGGCGCCGACCAGCTCAAACGCCCATCGGGTCTGGCCTACTGCCCGGCCAACCAGCTCGTCTACGTGTCCGACGCCGCTGCCCACGCCATCCTGGCCTTCGAGCAGGATGGCGGCCTGGCTCTGCAGTTCGGCAGCCACGGAAGCGCCCAGGGGCAATTCAACAGCCCGGCCCAGCTTGCCTGCGGGCAGGATTCGCTCTTTGTGATCGACGCCCTCAATGCACGGGTACAGCAGACAGGCCTGGACGGCACGCCGATGGCGATGTTCGGCCGCAAGGGCGACGCGGCGGGTGATCTGGCCCTGCCCAAGGGTGTGGCCGTCGGTCCGGAGGGTAATCTGTGGATCGTGGACGCTCAATTCGAGAACGTGCAGGCGTTCACGCCGGACGGGCGTCTGCTGATGGCGTTCGGCGAGGAGGGACACGAGCCCGGCGAGTTCTGGCTGCCGGCCGGGGCGACCATCGATGCCCGGAATCGACTATGGATCGCGGATTCGTACAATCGTCGCGTACAGGTGTTCGAGTTGTTGCCATGAAGACGCGTGAATCACATGCTGGGGCCGCAGCGGGGCGTGCGAGGCACGCTGTGCGGTGTCTCGACTCTCAGATTTCAGATCTGAGATTTGAAAGAGGGGATTTGAGATCTGAGATTGGAGATTTGAGATCTGAGATCTCTGGTTTGAGATTTGAAATCCGAGATTTGAGATCTGAGACCCCGATCCTGAGATTGCGGTCTTCGCATTCCTTCGTGCTCTTCGTGTCTTCGTGGTTCATCCTCCTTTCCTGTGTGTCTCCGGCCGTCACGCTGGCCCAGCCCTCGCCGCAGAGCGTGGTGGGCTCGCCGCATGATCTGAGCGTCACCGGGCCGGGGCGGATTCACGCGCTGTACGAAGAGCAGGTCTGCATCTTCTGTCACGCGCCGCACAATGCGACCGGCCAGGCCCCGCTCTGGAACCGGACGATGCCGCCGACGCACTATCGCGTGTATCAGAGCTCGACCACGGACGCCCGCATCAATCAACCGAGCGGGCCGTCGAAGATGTGCCTGAGCTGCCATGACGGCGCGCTGGCCCTCGGTCTGGTGGCAAGCCGGCCGCCCAACGATCCGATTCTGATGAGCCAGCGCACGATTCCGCCGGGCCCGACGGACCTGACGCAGGATCTCTCGGACGATCACCCGATCGGCTTCAGGTTCGACCGTGCGCTGGCCGCCCGCGACCGCCAGCTCAAGAATCCGGACCTCCTGACCAACACGCTTCCGCTCGGCAAGCACAACGAAGTGCATTGCACGACGTGCCACGACCCGCACAACAATCGCCTGGGCGATTTCCTGCGGGAACCCCAGCTTCGGGGCACCATCTGCCTGTCATGCCATGACATGCACGGCTGGCGGATCAGCGCGCACGCCAACAGCCCGGCGCGCGTGACCGGCCGGGCGGTCGACGCGCGTGAAGTGCTGCCCTACCACACCGTCGCGGATAATGCGTGTACGAACTGCCACAAGATCCACGGCGCCGACGAGCGCGAGCGACTGCTGCGCTTCCGGCGCGAAGAGGACAACTGCCTGAACTGCCACAGCGGCGGCGTGGCCCGGAGCAACATCGCCAGCCAGGTCCACAAGCCGAGCGGCCACCCCGTCTGGCGTTCTACCGGCCGGCACGATCCGAACGAGGACCCGCGGGTCATGATCCGGCACGTCGAGTGCGTCGACTGCCACAATCCGCACGCCGCCGCGCCCGACATCTTCAAGACCACCAACCGCCCCACGTTCGGCATGGTTGACGCGACCGAGCTGTTCGTCTCCGGCATCACCCGCACGGGCCTGAAGACGGATCTGGCCCGGTTCGAGTACGAGGTCTGCTTCAAGTGCCACGCCGATTCGCTCAACCGCCCGCGGACCGGCACCGTGGTGCGCCAGATCAACCAGACCAACACGCGGCTCGAGTTCCAGCCGACCAACCCGTCGTTTCATCCGGTCATCAGCCCCCGGAACAACAACGATGTGGTCAGCCTGCTTTCGCCGTGGCGCGTCGGCTCCATGGTCCGCTGCACCGACTGCCACAACTCGGACGAGACCGGCCGTAACCCGACCATTGGCGGGGTCGCGCTCTCGAGCGGCACGCGCGGCCCGCATGGATCGATTTATGCCCCGCTGCTCATCGACAACTACACCACCAGTGACTTCTCCCTCGAAGGCCCGCGTACCTACGCCCTGTGCTACCGCTGCCACGACCGGCAGAGCATCCTGAACGACCGCAGCTTCCCGCTGCACAACCAGCATATCGTTCGCGGGCGGGCCTCGTGCGCTGCGTGCCACGACGCCCACGGCATCAGCCGATCGCAGGGCAACAGCACGAATCACAGCAACCTGATCAACTTCGATCGATCGGTGGTGCAGCCCGCGGGATCGGCCCGGCGGATCATCTTCGAGGATCGCGGCCAGTACCGCGGGAGCTGTACGCTCACCTGTCATGGCGTGGTGCACGTGGATTTTCAGTACGGCGACTGATGACGGGCGGGACGGGAGGCGGAAGGGGTGAGACGTGAGAAAGGCGGCGATATGACACTGAGACTCCTATGGAGCGCAGTCGCGGCACTGGCGTGTGTGGCGGCCGCGCCTGCGCCCGAGGCGCCGACACCCGAAGCATCGCCAGGTCCGCTGCCGACCGCAGGCTGGCCGAGCCACCATCACGGCGTGGTCGGGAGCCCGCACGACTTCACGGAGTTCACCGGCCGCATGGGCGACGCCTGCAGCGCCTGCCATGTACCGCACGTGCAGGCGATCCGCCCGGTGACGGCGACGCAGCCCAGCACGCAGCCGGCGATCGAGATGTTCCGCATCGGCGGGCAGCGGGCGGTGTTCGTCCCCGGGCGCTACACGCCGGGCCCGACGAGCCTCATCTGCCTGGGTTGTCACGACGGAACCGTCGCGACGTCGACCATCGGCTCGGCGCACGCCATCCTCGCCGGCGCCCGCGAAGGCTTCAGTATGCCCGACGGCTTCGTCTGGCGCGACCACCCCATCGGGATCGCGTATCCATCCGGCGGCCGCGAGTACCGTCCGCGGGCATTCGTCGAAAAGCAATTGCGTCTGCCCGAGGGGCGGATCGAATGCATCTCGTGCCACGATCCGCACAACGAAAAGGGGCTGCCCGCCATGCTGGCGGTCTCGAACCGGCGGAGTAATCTGTGTGTGACGTGTCATATCAAGTGAGAAAGTGAGAAGGTGAGAAAGGGGGAAGGCGAGAGGATGCGTGGGTGAGAAGAGGCGTGGACGAGAACGTGGAAAGGTAGTGAGAAAGTGGAAAGGTGAGAAAGTGAGAAGGTATCCGCAGTGATGTCGTCGTCGGTCAGAGATTCAACGTGGGCAATCAGCGCAGGCAACCGCCGCGGCCACTCCCACGGCGTCTGCCTGCGCCGGTCCGTCTGCCGGCCGGACCACCCGCGCCACCTGCGCTGCCCGCGCTCCGCCCACCCTCAAGACCTGAGTTCTTCTCTGCGCCCACTGCACGTCTGCGGTTCAAACACCCGTTCAGCATCGTGCCCTCGTGTTTCAGGCAGTCGCTTCGTGCTGTTCCGCCCTGGCACTTTCTCGTTTTCTCACTGTCGCCTCTTGAGACCGCCGCACCTTCTGGCTTTCTCACTTTCTCACCTTCTCACTTTCTCGCTGCTTCTTTTCGCTGGCTGCGCTGCCGCCACGCAGCAGTCTTCTCTCTGGTCGAAGCCGCTCGCCTTTCCCGAGCCGCCCGCGTCGACGCGGGTGATGATCTACGGCGGCCTGGCCGATCTGCTCCCGCACTTCGATGCCACGCCGGTTCTCGACCTGATCCTCTTTGGCCCCAACGACTACGGCAAGCTGCCCGTCCGCAATCCGCAGGGGGCGGCGCAGCTCGGCCAGACTCTCCTGGTGTGCGATCAGGGCCGGCCCGACGTCGTCGCAATCGACATGGCCACCGGGCAGAGCACCTCGTGGCCCGACCGGCACCACACGCCGCGCTGCCCCGTGGACATCTGCACCGACGGCCAGCGGGTATTCGTCGCCGATACGACGAATCGTTCGGTCGTGGTGTACGGCCTCGACGGACGTTTCGAACGTGAGCTGGTCGGCCCCGACGACGCGGCATCGACGCAGCCGTCCGGCCCTCCCGGCGCCTCTCCGCCGCCGCTGCGCCGGAGCCGGCCTACGGCGGTGCGTGTGCACGACGGCGTCCTGTACATCGCTGACGCAGGTCATCGCCGGGTCGATCGATATGACCTGGGGCAGAGCGGCTGGCTCGATCCGCTGCGGCCGCCGCCCGCCTATCCGCGGATCGCCGCGCCAACCGGCCTCGATTTCAGCGCCGACGGCACGCTCCACATCGTGGACTCGCTCCAGCAGCGCGTGCTGCGTCGCAGTGCCGGCGGCGAGTGGCTGCCGCCGATCGGCCGGCCGGGGCGCGGTGCGGGCCAGTTCGTGCGGCCCAAGAGCGTCTGCTGCACCGCCGGGCTCGTGCTCGTGACCGACGCGGCCCGGCAGTCGCTTCTGGTGTTCCAGAGTGACGGTGCCTTCGTGACGGAGGTCCACGAGACCTCATCGTGGCGAGGCTTCACGCTGGCCTCGAGCATGGCGAAGCTCTCTCCTGACGCCCCGCCCGCCGCCCGCATCACGGAGAAGGGCTGGAGGCCGCCCGACGAGCTGATCGTCGTGTCGGATGCGATGGGGGTCATGCCGCTGCTGCTCGTGGGCACATTCAACGCAGAACGGGGGTCGCAAGCTGCTGCCAGGTAGATGCATCATGCTGGCCGCCGCGGCCCTCTTGCTGTGCAGCGCGTCACCGCTGCGGGCTCAGCCTGCGCCCGCCACGCGTCCGGCCCGGCGCACGGCGGCGACGCGACCGGCCAGCGCCGTGCCCAACCCGCACTGGACGCTCACCGAATGCCGGCAATGCCACGAGATGCGCGGCAGCGAAGCGCTGCCGATCCCCGCGTCGCAGGTGGATCGCAACTGCCTGCGCTGCCATGACGGCCGCTTGGCCCCCGCTGAGAAGCACCCGGTGGGTCGCCCCATTCCCACGGCGACGGCCGCCCTGCCCGAGGGCTGGCCCGCGCCCGAGGGCCGCATGAGCTGCCTGACCTGCCACGATCTGACGCCCACCGCCGGCCACACGAAAGGCGCGGCGCCGATGCAGCGCGGCGACTTTCTTCGCGGCGGACCTCCACAGGGCCTGCTGGTGTTCTGCTCCAAATGTCACACCTCCAATACCCAGGAGACACGCTACAACCCGCACCGCCAACTGGGCCCCGACGGGAGGATTCAGGAAGACGGGTGCCGGTTCTGTCACGTGCGGGCATTCAAGCCGGAGGAGTTCACACGACGCACCGGCCAACCCGCCCTCAAGGGCGGCGGACTCATGCTGTGCATCGGGTGTCACACGCAGCATGTGGATTATTTCGAGCCCGGACACATCGGCCGCGAAGCTCCCGACTGGATGGTCGCGCACCTGGTGTCGCGGGCGCGGGCGGCGGGCGGACTGCCGGCCGTCTCGGACGAGGGTCAGCCGGCGCGCACGGCCGGCCCGCCGGTCACCCGCCTGCCGCTGGGGCCCGACAACATGGTCGTCTGCTCGACGTGTCACAACCCGCACCAGGCGGGGGTGTTCCCCGCCGGCTCCCTGCTGAGCATCGGGGCGATCCCCGTCAGGGAGCAGAAAGGCACCGCCGCGACCGTGCGGCTCGGATCCAGCCTGTGCGGCGAGTGTCACGGTAAATAGAGGTGACATGTGAGGCTTACGAGGCGAGACGTGCATCATCACTTGTCAGACGTCGCTACCCTCGCAGCGCTGACCTCCTGCGTCATCCTTCTCACGGCCTCCCGTGCTCCCGCGGCGGACCCGGAGAACTGCCTGAGCTGTCATCGCTACCGTGGACTGGGGCGGGTCGAGGAGGATGGAAAAGTCCACCTCTACCACATCGATGCCGACTACTACGACCGCGGCCTGGGTCCGCACGCCCGCCTGCGCTGCACCGACTGCCATCCCCGGGACGAGGTCTACGTCATCCCTCATAAACCCGTATCCGCGGTGAACTGCACCACCACCTGTCACCTCTCGGATCCCACCCGACAGGAAGTCGAGTTTTCGCACGAGCGTGTCGCCGCCATGCTCGAGCAGTCGGCTCATCCGCGCGAGCTGCTGGACAAGAGCAACGCCCTGCTCGGGGGGCCGCTGCGCACGGAGCAGTCTGCGTGCCTGCTGTGCCACAATGAGCCGACCTTCCGCCGCAGCGACGAGACCATCGCCGCCGACCAGGCGCCGGTGGCCCGGTGCAATGTGTGCCACGGCGAAGCGCTGCCCGTACCGATGGGCACGCAGTTCATGTTCTGGCACGTGCACGCCCGCGGCCAGCCGGCCCGCACGAACGCGGACCTGGCTCGGCTCTGTTCGCGCTGCCACAGCAATGCGAAGGTTCGCGCCGCCTACCGCCTTCCCGACACCATCGCCAGCTACCTGGCGAGCTTCCACGCCAAACTGGTGGAAACCGGCGATGAAGTGCAGTCCATCGAGGGCTGTCTCTCCGGCACCCTCGGGTACC
>CAZQEN010000021.1:0-22517 GCA_964591605.1 uncultured Planctomycetales bacterium | reverse complement strand
CCGGGAGACGGCCGGCTGCCTCGATTGCCACGTGGGCGAGCTTGAGAACGTGCACCTGATGAAGGAGCATTCCGACCCGCTGGCCTCGACGAGCCAGTCCCGGCTGCCCGACACCTGCCGCAGTTCTGCGTGCCACCCGACGGCCGGCCATGCGGTGACGACGGCGGCCGTGCACCTGGACATCTCGGCCGGCGAGGGCATCGAATACTTCATCGCCGCCCTGTTCGTTCTGCTGATCCTGTGCACCTTCGGGCCTTCGGTCGTGCTGCAGGCCCTCGAGATGCTGCAGATCGTCGTCGGGCGGCACGATCCGCAGCAGCACATGCGCGAAAAGCTGGCCGGGCAGCTCATGGAGACGCACAAAGGCCGCGAGGCGCTCACCCGGTTCACCGTGCACCAGCGCGTCCAGCACTGGATCCTCGCCCTGTGCTTCACCGTGCTGTGCCTGACCGGCTTTCCGATCAAGTTCGCGGAACGGCCGTGGGCAGGCTGGCTCATCGACCTGTTCGGCGGGATCTCGCGGGCCCGCAACGTCCACCGATTCGCGGGCGTGATCCTCATGGCCGGTTTCTTCTACCACTTCATGTACATCTTCGCCCACGCGATCCGTCAGAAGCGTACCACCAGGAAGAGCTGGCTCCGGATCATCCTGGATCTGCCGATGGTCACGAACCCGCAGGATCTGCGGATGCTGTTCGGTCAGCTCGGCTATCTGCTGTTCATCAAAAAGGAGCGGCCGCCGCTGGGCCGGTTCAGTCTCAAGGAGAAGTTCGAGTACTTCGGCGTTTTCTGGGGCAGCGCGCTGCTGGGCGTGACCGGCGTGCTGCTCTGGGCAAACGCGTGGACCACGACCTACCTGACCGGACGCGTGCTCACGGTGGCCCTGCTCATTCACGGCTTCGAAGCGTTTCTGGCACTGCTGCACGTGGGCATCATTCACATGATCGGGGTGATCTTCTCACCGGTGGTGTTCCCGCTCTCGCCGGCCATGTTCAGCGGCGACACGCCGGCCGAGGAGCTGGCCGAGGCGCACGCCGGGATGGTTGACGAGGCGGCCAGGACCGCCGGCGTTCAGGCGACCGGAGGTGGCAATCATGGCTGAGCCCGCCCCCACCGCCCGACTCCCCCTGCCCCGCCGGGCGCTCCGCGCGGCCGGCCGGATCATCGTGCGGCTCTACGCCCTGTTGATCCTGCTCGTCGTGCTCTGGACCGGCTACACGGCCATCTCGTATCTGGCCCGGTACGTCTTCCGTCCGATTGCCGTGCCGGACAAGTTTCTCGATCCGCTGGCGGCCCCGGCCCCGCCCGATCGGCGGCAAGCCCGGGGGTCCGCAGGCGCCGAAGGACCCGGCGACGACCTCGCCCACTATCACCGCGACCCGCAGCCGTTCGCCTTCGCTGCGGGGGCCGGCTGTGCCACGGGCGGCTGTCACACGCTCATGCCGCACACCAAGCGCAAAGAGGTGCGTGCCTTTGCGAACTTTCACACGACGTTTCTGGACTGCTCGTCGTGCCACGATCCGGGCGTGACCCCGCCCGCCCGAGCGGCCTGGCTGGATAATCGCACCGGCGCCGTGCAAAAGCCGCCCGCCCTGCTGCGGCTCATGGTGCTGCTCGAGGGCGTATCGCAGCCGGTCCAGACCAAGGCCGCCGACATCACGCCGCAGATCATCGCCCTGCTGCGGGAGGCGGAGACGGCGGTCGGCGTGGATCCGCCGCTCCACGAGATGCTGATTCACCTGGAGACCACCGAACCGGGGAGCCCGGTCTGGCGGAAGGCGATCGGCGACCTGCAGGCCGTCCTGCCGAGCCGGGTCCGCGGCGAATACGGCGCCCGCATCGCTCCGGCGGCCGTCGCCGAGGAGTGGGCACGGCGCCAGAGTCAGTCGGCCGCGCTGACCCGCGAATACAACGCGACCGCGCCGAGCAGCCCGCAGCGCGATGCCGTGAACAAGCGGATTCACGAAAACGTCCTGGCCAAACCTGATGCGTGCATGACCTGTCACGGCGGCGAGCCCCCGCGGTTCGATTTCGAGCAGCTTGGATACTCGCCGCAACGGGCATCCGCCCTCCGCAACACGGAAGTGGCGCGGATGATCCAGCACATCCGCGAGGGACGACCGTTCTCGTATTTCTCACCGCTCCTGCAGGGGCCATCCCGGACCGCGCCGCCCGCGACACGTCCGAGCGAGGAGACGAATGAACGCCGTTAGTGGTCTGACACTGCGAATCCTCCGGAGTGGGTGGCATGGGCAATGTACTCATTGCCCGTGGGCACCCGGCCGCGGACAGCGGGTACGCTGCCCGGGCCACCCGCAGAGTCTGTCGTGTTCCGCCCTCAGCCCGGCGTCTGAGGTCCGCAACATGGCGGGCGGGTCCCGGGCCGGTCGCCGCCCGCGTCTGGTGCGGCCGGGGCGGTCCATCGCATTCGCCCGCAGAGCATGGGCAGCCGCCGGAAGGTCAGACGTGAGACGTGAGACGTTAGACGTTGAAGGAGGTAGCCGACGGCTTTCGCGGCTCACATCTCACGTCTCACGTCTCGTTTTCCTGTTCTTGATGCTTGCGTCCACCCCCTCACCCGCCGCCTCCGCGATCCCCGCTGACCGCCAGATCAAGGCGGCGGTCGTCGCGACGCTGACCGCCCCCGCCGATGTCCCGATGCACATGCCGACCGACGTAGCCGTCGATTCCAGGGGCAACGCCTTCGTGGCCGACGGCGCGAACGACCGCGTCGCGTGCTTCGATGCCGATGGGCGGTTCAGTCGGGCGCTCACCCGGCTGGGCGACCAGACACTCGGCCGGCCGGTGGGTCTGTCCGTGGATGCGGACGATCGCCTCTGGATCGCTGACACCGGGAATCACCGTGTCATCGTGGCCTCGCCGCCGGACAAACTCGTCAAGGCCATCGAACTGCCCCCGACGCCCGAGCATGCCTTCGACGCGACCGACGTTGTCGTCACCCGCGACGCCAAGCGGTCATATATCGTCGACAATGACAACCACCGGCTCGCGATCCGCGACAACAACAGCGGGCAGATCCAGTTTGTCGGCGGATTCGGCGAGGCGCTGGGCAAGTTCCGCTGGCCGTTCATGATCGCCCTCGACGGCGACGGGTATGCGTACGTGACCGAGGCAATCGGCGCCCGGGCCCAGCGGCTCTCGGGCGAGGATCGCTGGGCCGGCCAGATCGGGCGCTGGGGCGTCGAACTGGGTCAGTTCTATCGCCCCAAGGGCATTGCGGTTTCGCCCCGCGGGCAGGTTTTCATCAGCGATTCCTCACTCCACGTCATCCAGGTGTTCAGCCCGCGCGGCGAGACGCTGGGTGTCCTGACCGACGGCGAGGGTCAGTTGCTGCGTTTTCAACATCCCATGGGCATGGCCTTCGACCACAAGGGGCGCCTGTACGTCGTGGAATTGACGGCCGACCGGGTCGCCGTCGTCACCCTTCCTCCCGAGTGGACCGGCTCGATGCCGGCGACCAGGCCGGAGGGCCCGCCATGATACCTTCGCGGCCGCGGCGAGCAGCGATGCTGATCATCTCGCTGATGCTCTGGGTCGCCGGGAGCGCCCGGGGGCAGGTTGCCCCCGCCGCCCAGGCGAGCGGGGCCCGCGATTGCGCCACCTGTCACCTCTCATGGGTGGAATCGTACCGCCGGCCGGGGGCGGTTCTGCTCATCGACCGGCCGTCCGACTCGTACGTCTCGTCCTCGGAAAGCTGCCTGGGCTGCCACGACGGCGCGGTGGATGACGACCGCCGCCACGTCTGGCTGGAACACGGGCACAAGACCGGCATCACGCCGCCCTCCGCGATGCGCGTCCCCGAGGCGCTTCCGCTGCTCGACGGAAAGATCGCCTGCCGGACCTGCCACACCGCGCACGCCGGCACCGGCCCCGAAACGATCGCCACGACCTTCTTCCTGCGCATGCCGAACGACAAGGGCCAGCTCTGCATGTCGTGCCACACCGATTACGCCCGCGATCCGCAGCACGGCACGCATCCGATCGGGCCGATGGAGCTGCCGCTGCCCGAGGTGCTCGCCGCCGCGGGGGCGAGGGCCGGAACGGACCACAAACAGCTCAACTGCCGGAGTTGCCACACGCCGCACGGGCAGAAAGAGGACCACCTCCTCGTGATGCCGGCCAGCAATCGTCAGCTCTGCCTCGCCTGCCACCAGCAGATCAATCCGGCCCTGTTCGGCCCCGATCGAAAGACCTACCCTCATCCGCAGAATCCCAGGCTCGAAACCGACGCCCAGCGCGAGGCGATCCGCAGCATGAAAACGCACAGCGGAGGCGGCGACACGCTCATCTGCCTCTCCTGCCACAGCATGCACAAGGCGAAATCGCCGAACCACATCCTCGCCGATACGCTCGAGAACAGCGCCCTGTGCATCCGCTGTCATCCCGGCTACGACCGGATCGCGGGGAGCGATCACGACCTGCGCAAAAGCGCGCCCGAGGCGGTCAACCTGCTGAGAGAATCGGCCCAGACCAGCGGTCCGTGCGGGTCGTGCCACGGCGTCCATCATGTCAAACGGGAACCCGCGCCCGCCCCGGCTGACCCTGCGGGCCTGTGCCTGGCCTGCCATCGCCAGGGCCAGTGCGCGGAGAAGAAGACCGGGCAGCCGATCAGCCACCCGATTCAGGTGCGGGACATGAAACTGCCCGAAAACCTGCCGCTCAAGCTGTTCTCAGGCCCCGGCGAGAGTGCACCCGGGACGATCGCCTGCCTGACCTGCCACAACCCGCACGAGACCGGCCACGCTCACTTCCTGCGGGAGGAGAACGCAACGCTCTGCTCGACGTGCCACGTCGACAAGGCGGAAATGGCCGGCGCCCCGCACGACTTCACGGGCCACGACGACTGGAAGAACGGCCGCGGCTGGACGACGCAGCAGACCGGCACGTGCAGCTTCTGCCACGGCGTCCACAACGCGAAAGGGCCCGCGCTCTGGGTCGCGACGCCGGATGCTCCACGCAGTGCCAACGAACTCTGCGTCAACTGTCATCGACCCGGCGGACTCGGGGAAAACACGATGGCCGGCGAGCTGCGGCATCCGACCGGCCCGCTGACCGCCGCCGCCCGCAGTCAGCAGGTCACGCTGCCGCTCTTCGACGGCCAGGGGAACCGGTCGCCCGACGGTTTCGTCGCCTGTGCGACGTGTCACAACCCGCACCGCCCGCGGCTGCACAACAGCCGGCTGCGGCTGCCTCCGCGCGAGGCGCCCGAGACGCTGTGCATCACCTGCCACGTCCAGACCCGGCCGCTGCCGGAGACGCCGCATGCCCTGGAAGTGATGCACGAACAGATGCATGACCTGCCGGAGCTCGGCCGCCACACGACCTGCGGCCCGTGCCACTCGACGCACGCGCAGCCGGGAATGGCCGGCACCGGCATGTGGCGGGCGCCGCTGGCCGCGAACTATCCGCGTGACATGGCGGAATGCCTGGGCTGCCACTCGCCCGCGGGCGGGGCGACGCTCATGACGCCCACCATCCATCCGGCCGCGCTGATCCAGAACGTCGTAGCGAAGGGTCAGCCCGGCTACATGCCCGTCTTTGATGACCAGGGCCAGGAGGCACCCGCTGGCCGGATCTCCTGCCGGACCTGTCACCTGCCTCACGGCCGGGAGGATCTGACCGACCTGCTCACTTCCGCTCAGTTGGTCGAGGAACTCCGGGCCCTCAACCCCCTGGTGCGGATCTACGTGCCGCCCAATCTGTGCAGCAGTTGCCACGGCGCGGAGGGTCTTTCGCACTTCCTGTTCTATCACCATCCGGCCCTTCGCCAGACGGCCACGACCCCGGCGACCCGCTGACCGGATCCGAAAGGATCGCCGGACACGAAGGACCGGCCCTGGAGCAGGCTCACCGCGGCTGCGTGACCACGGGCGGGAGTTTCCCCCGTTGAGAGGCATCGTGGAAGATCAGGAACCGCAGACGGCCCTCCTGGCCGTGACATTGCGTGCAGATGTTGGGGGCGACGAAGCTGCGCACGTTCACCCGCATCACCCGGCGGTCCTGCTCGGACATCGTGTCGTTGTTCTCCGCGAGCTGGAGGAGGTCCAGACGCCCGTGTGAGAGGTGACACGTACGGCAGGTGATGTGGCCGTCCGCGCTCACATGTCCGCTGTCGTCGAACAGGGGCAGATAGCCCGGTGCATCGGGGGCGACCGTATTGTGAATGGCCACCGTCGGATGGGCGGCCACCGCGGGCATCGGCGCCGGACCGTTGGCGTGGTGGCAGGCCAGGCACAGCGCCCCGTCGCCCGGCACATTCGCTTTGCCGCCCTCCAACTCCTTCAGGAAGCGCGGGGAGAGCATCTGCCCGAACGCCCGGTCGCGGCGGGCATGCATCGCATGACAGGGCCGGCAGGCGGCGGCGTCAAAACCCAGCTTCACGAAGCTCTCCGTCGAGTGCCCGGTGTGCCTGATGAACTTCTTCTGTTCGTGGCAGCTCAGGCACAGTCCGGCCGGTTCACCGGGCGAGCCGCGCGTCAGGTAGCCCGGCTCCGCGCCGCCGTGTGCGTCGTGACAGGTGTTGCAGGTCATGCGCGCGTGCCCGGCCGCATCGGATGGCACATGGGAGGGATCCACTTTCTTCTGATCGGGCCTGATCTCGCGCGGATGCAGGACGGAGATCTCGCCGCCCGCATCCCATCCGGCTTCCTTGTGGCAGGCCAGGCAGGCGGCATCGGGCGATGCGTCGGTCTGCGCCGGCGCCATCCGGAGCAGGCCGTCGGCCTGATTGCCGTGGGGGATGTGGCAGGCCAGGCAGACGCCTCGCCGGGCGGCGGCGGGATCGGGCCACGCGTCGGGATGACGCGTCGCGTCGTGTGGTCCGCCGGCCATCCGCCCCTCCTCGGTATGGCATCCGACGCACAGCTCGGTCACCGGCTTCATCAAGAACCGTCCGAACCGCGATTCGTGCGGGTTGTGGCACTCCGTGCAGGCCGTCTTGGGGTGCGGGACCGAGCCGGCCGACTTGGCCTGCCCCCATCCGCGGGCCTGATGGCAGGCCGTGCATCGCCCATCCGGGTCGCCTTCCGTCCGGACCGCCTCGCGCTGGGGCCCGTGCACCGGATGGCAGGTCCGACACGTTCCGGGCGACTGCGGATCACTGCGGATGTCGTGGAGGCTGCCGAACACGGTGCGCTGCTCGGGATGACAGGCCAGGCACAGCCCGTCCGGGCCCGATTCAGCGAACGCGATGGGCTCAAACTTCGTCGTCGCCGCCGAGTGACACGCCAGACACTGCAGGCTACTGTCGCCGGCCTTCAGCCGGGCGCCCGCCTGAACCAGATTCTCCGGTAGCCTGTAGCCGGGTGAGCCGACCGGGTGTCCGGACATGTCGAACGGCCGGGTGGTCGCCACATTGAGCGAGCCTACGTCCGGTCTTCGGCCTTCCGACGTCACGGTCGTCAGGGCCGCCAGGTGTGAATCGGCCGCCGAGTCACGGTGACAGATCAGGCACAGGTCGGCCGCGGCATCCTTCTTCATGTACTCGTACCACGGTTTGTGCGGGTCGTGGCAGCCGATGCAGTTCACGTGCCGGTCGGGCGAGTCGGCCGCCAGCAGCGGCACGGCATGGCACGAACCGCAGCTCGCATCGAGCGTGCTGAACGGCACGCGCTGGTGGCATTCGCGGCAGCGCAGGCCCTGGTGGTACGGCATGAGCGGCCAGCCGGTCCACGCGTGGTCGAACGGCTCAGGCTTCGGCTGCCCCTCCTGCTGGTGGCACTGCCCGCAGGCCGACTTGCTTTCCACCAGATGGCAGGCGGCGCAGGCGCGGTGACGCTGCTCCGGTGTGTGGGCCCTGCGTGCGGAGTGGTCGTCCCGGCGCTGGGAAGCATATGCCCCCTCCGCCTCACTGGCCGGGAGGGATCGGGCGAGCGGCTCCTCGGACCGCGGGCCTGGAGCCGTCGCCGCCAGAAACGGAGCCGTGGCGGCCACGCTGCGCGGGATGTCCTCGTGGCAGCGCGTGCAGTTGTCGCGCTGGTGGCAGTCGACGCAGGTGTTGCCGTATTTCTGGACATGGTCCTTGTGATGGAACACCACGCGAGACTTCAGCCCCGGCTCGAGTTCGGTCTGATACACCTCGATCTCGGGGCTCTCGACAACGGGGTGCTTTTCGGCCATGTAGACCGGCGGCGAGGTCGCGGACAACCGGTCGCTCGTGTCCCCTTTGGGCAGGTGACACGTGTGGCAGCTGTCCTCGTGTGCCCACTCGCGATGGCAGCCCATGCACTGGCGGTGATACGCCCCTTTGAGGCTGGGTTTGCGGACGTCCTCGCGTTCGAGCTGCTGTTCGTGGCAGCTTCGGCACTCGGGGTGAGCCTGCCCTTCGGGCGTGTAGTGATGGCAGACCGTGCAGCTCCCGGCCATGCCGGTATGGGCGGCATGATTGAACGGGACGGGCCCGTACCAGTCTTCCTGCGGGTTCTGCCCCTTGAGCATATCGAGCAGGATCACGTCCGGCCCGGCATGCGTCGACGGATCGAACAAGACCCTGGCCGCCGACCGTTCGCATCGTTGAGCCCGTCTGGCGGAATACCTGCCCTCATGGCAGATACGGCAACTGGCCTCGAGGACGACCGGCGCCGTCTGTTGAACGGCGGCCGTATCTGCGGCCTGCGTGACCCCAGACCACACGGGTCCGGCCGCCAGCAGCAGGACCAGCCCCGCCCCTTTCGACATCCATCGCGATTTGAACCTGGCACTCATTGGTTCACTCACCTGCATGAGTCTCACACAGCACGGGGAAGCGGTTGGCAACCCACCGGAAGGCGAGCAGCCCCAGCGTGAGCAGCATGCCCGTCACCGCGAACTCCATCCACGAGGGGAAGTAGTACGTCTCTTCATTCCAGCGAAAAGCCACAACCGAGATGTTGAGGCGGTTCAGGACGACGCCCAGAACCGTCATGACCGCGGCGAATCGGGTGAGTTTTGCGCTGCGTGTCCAGACTGCGGACGCGTGCAGCAGGCAGGGCACAAGAACAAAGCCCGCCACCTCGACGAAAAACAGATAACCATAAGGTGTGAGCAGGTACTTCCAATGCCCTGCCTCGGCGACCCCGACCCACTTGAGGCCGAAATACACCAGCAGCGCCACGCACGAGACTTTGCCCAGTCCCAGGATCAGCCGATCGGCTTCGGCCGGGTCCTGATCGGCCATCTGGGCGGGAAACGCCCGGCGCGACAGCATATTGACGACGATCCCCATCGAGACGCCGGTGATCACCGCGGAAACAAAGAAGAACAGCGGAATAAAGGGCGAATACCACAGCGGGTGGATCTTATCCGGCATGATGAGGAACAGGCCGCCCAGCGAGCTCTGGTGCATCGTCGAGAAGGTGACGCCCAGCACGATCGCCACGATCATGATGCGGCGCAGGAGTCGGAGGGTGCGCTCGCAACGAAACCGCTCGCACACCACGGGCAGAAACTCGAGGCACAGCACGCTCAGGTAGAGCATGACGCACCACGAGACCTCGAACAGCACGGAATGGTGCTGCCAGTAGATCATCGGATGCCAGATGAACCACGGGCGGCCCAGGTCCATCAGCAGGCCGGTTGCGTACACGATGTAGCCCAGCAGTGCGGCCAGAATCGCCGGGCGGACGAACCGCTCGTAACGCTCGAGGTTCAGGAGGTGAACGCTGCCAGCGACCACGAAACCACCGGCCGCCAGGGCCACTCCGCAGAGCATTTCAAACCCGATCCACCATCCCCAGGGATAATCGTTGGTCAGGTTGGTCGCCGCCGACAGCCCGTAGATCAGCCGGTAGCAGGCCACGGGAACCCCGATGCTCAGCAGGAGAGCGGCGACCGCGTTGAACGGAGTGACCAGCGAACGCAGGTAGGCGCGCGGCGACATGCCCATGAACAACAGGTCCGACAGCCATCCCCGTCGGGGGTGAAGCGGCGGGTGAACCGTCCCCGGCATCGCATGAGGTCGAGAGACCACCGTATCAGTATCACACCCTGCCACGCTTACGCTCCCTTCGCCGGGCCTTCACCGTGCATCGGTGGGCGCTGCGGCCCCGCCTTCGTTCCCTTCGCGGCATCGCCATCGCACGACGCGTGGTGTCCCGGCTGCACCGAATGCTGTCCGGCTTCATGTTTCCGACGCTTCGTCAGCGAGTAGACGCCCAGCAACACCGCCGGCCAGGCGGTCACCACGAACGGGACGATCGACATGAACCGGCCGCTGAGCTCGGGAAGCGGCGTCGTGCCCAGGTCCGTACGGAAACCCAGCTCGTCGAACCCTCTGGGCGCCACGTACAGCACACTCGTGCCACCCACCTCAGACTCCCCGTAGATGTGGTCCACATACCTGTCCGGATTGCTGCGGATCCTCTCGCGGGCCAGCGCGATGAGTTCGCCCCGCCTGCCGAAGGTGATCGCCTCGACAGGGCAGATCTTCACACACGCCGGCACGCCGCCCTTCCGGATGATGGTGTCGAAACACATCGAGCACTTGCGCACGACCGGCGTGAGCGGATCGTCATAGGTGTAACCGAGCATTGAAAACGGGCACGCCATCATGCAGTAGCGGCAGCCGATGCACTTGCGGGCCCGGTAGACCACCGGGCCCTGGGCGGTCTTGCGAATGGCCCCCACCGGACATGCGGATACGCACGCGGGCTCGTTGCAGTGCATGCACTGTCGCTTGACGTAGACGGTGTCGTCGGGGCCCGCCTGGCGGGCAGCCGGTCGTGAGCCGGCCGGAGCCGTCTCCTGGACCGCCTCGGCCGGTTTTTTCGGCTCGAACCGGTTGACGAAGGTGACGTCATCCGCGGCGATTCGCCGCTTCTGCTCGAAGACCGTCTTGTCTTCGAACGACTCCAGCGGCTGCGTGGGGAATCCGTTCGTCTGCTTGCAGGCGAATTCGCACTTGCGGCAACCGATGCAGAGGGTGAGATCCGTCAGCATCGCCCACGTGTCGTCGAAAGACCCGCCGTGGCTCTCGGCCCGGGCGGTCTTCACGCCGACCGCGCCGGTGGCCCCCGCCGCTCCCACCACTCCGATCAGCTTGAGGAAGCCGCGGCGGTTCGTCGCCATCGCTTCCTGCGTCGGAGCCGTCCCGGTGGCAGCGGCTGAATCCCCGTTGTCCGTTGTGCTCCGGTCCATCTGCATCTCAGCTCATCCTGCCTTTCACTTTCCGCAAATGCCCCTGCGCGAGCGACTGGGCGGCCTGATCGACGTTCTCCTCGTGGCAGATGTAGGCGTCGATCACGCTGTCCTGGAGTGCCCGCAGCAGTCCGTCGTCCATCTGGTGCGAAACCAGCGCGTTGCAGTCCGACAGACCCTCCACCAGCGACTGGTACGCGTCTCTCTGATTCGGCGAGAGCCGCTGACCGCCGGCAAACCCGCCGCCAGATCCGCAGCAGGCGTTGCTGCGATAGCCCACCCGCACGGCGCTCGACGGCCCGACCTCAAAGACCACGAAGCCCCCGCACCGCCCGGGATGCTCCGCGACGGTCATGCCATCATCGGATGCGATCGCAACGATCATCCCCTGTCACCCTCACGACGCGTCCGGCAAACCATGCCGACACGCCGCACCTTCCCACGCTCGAATCACGCTTCGCCTGTCACGCCACCGCGACTCAGACATCACCCGCAAGAGGCAGAAACCGTGCCAGGGGGCAGGCCTCCGCGGCCTGAATCGCCAAATCGGTGTACGGAAACGATTTACACCACGCGCGTTCCGCTGACCCTCCCGTGCGGACTTGCAGAATGCAACGTTCTGATCAGCAGGCAGTCGCAAACTGCAAGTGCCTCTCTGCGGCGGCCGGGCGTCATGCCATCGGGCTGGCCGCCCGCCGAATGTCACTGTTTCGGCTTCGTGTCCTCCCGCGACGTCCGCAGCCGGATCCCCAGAGACTTCACCTTGCGAAAGAGCGTGCTGGGATCGATGCCCAGCTCCTCGGCCGCCGCATTCCGGTTCCCGTGGTGGCGGCGGACGGCGTCCGCAATGTGGATGGCTTCCAGATCCCTGAGCGTCAGGTTCGACCGGTCGCTCTGCGGGACGTCCTCCGCTACACCTGCGATTTCGGGCGGCAGGTGGCACGGCCGGATCAGACCGTTGGTGCACAGAACGAAAGCGTGCTCAATGATGTTTTCGAGCTCGCGCACGTTGCCCGGGTAGTCATGGTTCATGAGGATGGCCAGCGCCTCTTCCGACAGGCCGGCGATCCGCTTGTTCTGAATGCGGTTGAAGCGCGAGATGAACCGCTCGGCCAGCAGCGGAATGTCCTGGCGCCGCTCCCGCAGCTCGGGCAGTCGCAGGCGAATCACATTGAGCCGGTAGAACAGGTCATCCCGGAACCGGCCCGCGGCCACCAGGGCCCGCAGATCCTTGTTGGTCGCGGCGATGATCCGCACGTTCGCTTTCACCGGCGTCACCGAGCCCAGCGGCTCGAAGACGCGCTCCTGCAGCACGCGGAGCAGCCGGCACTGCATGGCGGCGGAGATGTCGCCGATCTCGTCGAGGAGAATGGTTCCACCCTCGGCCACCGCGAACCGGCCGGGCTTGTCATGCCGCGCGTCGGTGAAGGCACCCGCCTTGTACCCGAACAGTTCCGACTCCAGCAGCGTGTCCGGGAGTGCGCTGCAGTTGACGGCGACGAATCGGTGATCCCGCCGCTCGGAGAGCACGTGAATCGCCCGGGCGAAGAGCTCCTTCCCCGTTCCACTTGCCCCCTCGATGAGCACAGTGCTGTCGCTTCTCGCGACGGGTGGCAGCACGGCAAACAGCTTGGTGATCGCCGGACTGCGTCCGATGATGTCCACGAAGGTGTGCTGCGGGTCGAGGTCGCCGCGGAGTTCGTCGACGAAGCTGAGATCCTCGAAGGTCTCCACGCCCCCGATCGTGCGTCCCTCCGCATCCCGGAGAACCGCGGTGGAGATACTGACCGGCACCCGGTCTCCCTGGGCATTCGTGATGTGGATCGGCTGGTTGCAGACGGGTACGCCGGTCTGCAGGGTGGACTTCAGAGCACACTTGTCCGGACAGATGCTCGAGCGAAACACCTCGCGGCAGACCCGTCCGATCACATCACGGCTCAGCAGGCCGGTGATGCGCTCGGCTGCTCGATTGAAGGAGGTGATTCGCCAGTCCTGGTCAACCGTGAACACCCCGGCACTGATCGATTGCAGAACATGGAAGCTCGTCTCGGTGTAAGGCAACGCACTCATGGCTGCAGACTCATGCAGGTCGCGCCTGCTCACGACCCAAAACGCCGTCGTCGTGGCAAGATGCAACACGTCTACGCACAATACTACGTGATTTTTTTCACAAAAGCAAGCGACTGCGTGAGATTTTTCACAATTTACGTGCATTTTGCACTGCGAGACGCCCTCTTAAGCAGTTTCGGTTACTTATAGTCGGCTTCGCTTTACAACCTGTTCTGCAGACCGCGAGTTCCCCTTCCCTGGAGAGCAGCCGGACGGGCCACAGACCTCCCCCGGCCAAGGGCCATCCCGCTTCGGGCGGCCCGATCCGCAGCCGGGTCGGGCCGGATGATGAGGCCCTTTGAGCTGGAGAAAGGCCCCGATGCCCCCCGGGCACGATCGGTCCGTGACATGCTCGGCGGGGCAGGATGCGGCAACCCATCAGCACCCGGAGCGTCGGCGACGGGCCTGCCTCACGATGAGAAGAGCCCCCCGGCGACAGGCAGGGCATACCCCGATCGCGCACAAGGCCCCTCACTGACGTTCGGGGTTCTGAACAAGGCCCCGCCTGAAGTGTCACGCACACAGGCGCGATTCGGCCACACGCAGGTGCTGTTGCTCGCTTCTGCGGCTCAGCTACAATACGCGCATCGGTGCCGGACTGACGTTCCACACATCCAGGCGCGACGTTGACCAGGAAAGGGAGGATCCTTGTACCGGCCACGAACGTGTTGGGGCTGCGCGTTGGTACTTGTCCTCGCCTGGGGCGGCTGCACTCGCCCCGAAGGCGCCCCACCCGGCGGCGACAACCCCGGCAGCAGCACAATTCGTCGCCGACACCGACAACCGACGGATTCGATGCATCACCCTTCCCTGATCGCCTGTCTGGAGACTCGTCATGAAACGCTCAGATCGCCGATTCGTTCACCTGCTGGTCATCAGTCTCGCCCTTCCGCTGATCCAGGCTGCCTGCCAGCCCGGTCCTGCCGCGAATGATGGCGATACGAACGGCACTGATACAAACGGCACCGCGAACTCCGACACCGCCGAGGGGACCTGGACGGCCGCTGCCGGTCTGCAACTCGACAAGGACGGGGCATCGCTTTCCGTGGGCGCTGACGCCGCCCCCTCGAGCACGACGCTCACCCTGCGCAGACTGACCGACGCGGACCTGGCCGGCGAGGGTCTGCCGGCGGGCCAGGGCTTCGAGCCGGGCGTGGAGCTGGGGCCCAGCGGCACGACCTTCGCACAGCCCGTGCGCGTCACCGTGCCGGTGACGCATGCCGCGGCCGGCACGCTGCCAGTATTAATGTTCGACGAGGCGAGCCACCGCTGGGGCGGCGCCGGGATCGATGCCGCCGTCTCCGCCGACCAGACCACCGCCTCCTTCGAGATCAGCCACTTCTCGAAGTACCGGGTGTGGGATCCGCCTGTACCTCCGCAAGGCACTGTTGCCATCGGCGAGGGCGAGATCATCTCGGGCACCGGCTTCTTCGAGGGCCAGCCCTTCAACACGCTGCCCAATCCGCACGCGGCCAGCGCTTCGCTCGCCTACAGCCCCTTCGGCGATGTGTTCGGCCTGTCCCTGATCCAGGTCGATGCCACGAACCCGAGCACGGGCGACTTCATCGCGCTCAGCGCCGGCCTGCACGCCACCGAGATCCGCGACGACGAGGGCGTCAAGATCGCCCTGGTCAGCCCGGTGGGCGGCCTGAGCGGGCCGAGCATCTACAACGACGGCGGCCCGAACAAACCGGTCGCCGGAATCATGTTCCTGCGGAAATCCGCCACCCAGTGGCTGGTGGACGTGTACTGCGCCTTCGAAGGGGGCATCATCTTCGGCCTCGCCTCCGGCGACCTGCAATAGGCGCCCACATTCGGAGTGACGGTTTCAGCGGGCCCAGAAGCCGATCCTAGCGATATGAATATAACGGTGTTATATAGCGCGCAGTCCGAAAAGGCCGTCGCCTGAGCACGCAGTGCAACGTTGAAATGACCGACAAACCCGGTGCGGCGAGCGCCGTAGTGCTGTGAGACGGAAAGGAATACGTTGCTGCTTTATGTCGTCAGCCCGTCCGCCCCCCTGAGACGCCTTCGGCCGGCAGAGCCGACTTTGATCAGACAGCGTCACATCAAGTGAAATATGGCAGATTTTTCTTGCATCCGCACGCCCACAGCCGGTACGATGCCAGCGGAAGTAGTTCATATCAGTACCGACCACTGGGCGGGAGCAGGAGGCGAAAAGCGATCCCACTCCTGTTTCCTCTAGTCAGGGTTGTTGCGCTGTCTGGTGGCGCCTGACCTCCCTTCCCGAGAGAGAACCGCGAGGTACATGGCGTGCAGACGCCCCTGCCTGGTTGATCGCACCGAGGACTTCACGGGACAAGAAGGAGGAGTCACATGAGGGGCAATATGCTTGCCGCTGTGACCGCACTCGTGCTGGTGCAGGCTGCATCCGCAGCCCTGATTGACGACGCGATTTGGACTGTGGGCTCGGCTGAGGACTTCTCGGCATACGACCCGGTGCCGCCAGGAGAAACATCGTTCGTCGGCAAACTTATCGGCGGGGGAAACGCCGCCAACGCCAACTACAGCCAGACCGTCTGGTCGAACGACAACCTGGGACAGTTCAGAGGTTTCAAAGACGGCGGGGTCAACAATGTGGCCAATCTCCAGGCGAACTCGACCACCCGGACCTGGCGGGCCCAGTACAGACCCATGACATCCGCTGTTGGCTCGGACCGCTATGCACGGCTGAGCTTCCGCGTCCGCAGCAATCTGACGACCCCCAGCGACTACTCGGCCCAAGCGAAGGCCTCCTCTGGCGTTTCCAACGCCTACGGCTCCAACGGCGTGCCAGGCTGGGACGTCTCGAACCTGAAACTCCGACCGCATGTCATGCCATCCTGGGACAGCGGCTTTACCACGGTGGAGCCCGAGTGGATCGGCCCAGAGGTAGACATCAGTGATCAAATCTGGCACACGATGGACATGGTCTATGATCTGGCCACCGGTGAGGCTGAGTGGTACAAGGATGGCGCGCTGGTTGGTGCCCTGCCGAACGATCTGAGCCTGCAGGTCTACTTTCTCGGCCGACCGTTCGATTACTTCGAGCTCTGGCAGTACAACGATGCCGCCCTCCAGGGTGCCGGTTTCATCGTCGCCGGAACGAGTGACAACAGCGTGGCCAATGTGATCTTCGACGACATCACCACCTACGGCGGCGTCCCCATCCCTGAGCCGGCGAGTCTTGTGCTGCTGGGCCTGGGCGTCCTGCCGCTGCACCGGCGAAGAACGACGGCCTGATCGGGGTTGCCTCTTTCAGAACTCTGCAAGAGGTTCAGGTCCGGACATAACGATGTCCAGGGGTATCGGCTCATCGGTGGCTCTCTTTCGAGCCCCGCGCGGCAGTCGTTTCCCGCGTGGGGTGTGGCGATTCCCTGACTCTTTCAGCGTACCTTCTCAATTGAACCAGTTGCCTCACATCTCGACATGGTACGGGCTACGAATGGCGCAGGTATTCTTGCCGAAAGGAACGCAGTCATGACCAGGCTTTCCATCGTGCTGACTGTGGGAATGGTCGTCATCATGGTGTCGGGCTCCGTCGCAGACGCCGCCCTGCCTCCGACCGCGGTGTGGTCGGACAACTTCGCGGGCGCCAATGGCACCTCGATCGCGAGCCTGCCCGGATGGGCCGCCATCCCGGGCTTCAATACGCTTACTTCATACGCGATCGAGAACACGTTCAGTCCGCCCGTGTCCGCCCGCACGTTCGGTATGAATGTCAACGCCGTCTTCACCCTTCAGCAGACCGTGACGGGGATGGGCGGCTACACCAGCCAATGGTTCCACTTCAAGGCACACAAGGCGAACGGCGTCAGTTCCACTCTCCTGGACGAGGTCCGCGTGGCCACCAGCGGCGGGGCCATTCTCGGCTTCAAGATCGCCGAAACACAGGTGATGGCCTTCAGCGTCAATCCGACCGCCAGCAGTCCGCTGCTCGGAGACCAGTTGTCGCTCACCGCCTGGCGCGAATTCGACGTCCGGTATGACAACGCGGCAGGCGCTCAGACCGTCACTTTCTACATCAACAATGGCGCGGTGTGGACGACAGGCGTCTCCGACCCGGGACCCATCACCGCCGTCCAGTTCGTCCAGCAGGGCGGCGCCAAGCCGGCCACCGGCGAGAACCATCTCATCGGTGAGATGCGCGTCGGCACCGCGGACTGTCCGCCCCCGCCCCCGCCGACGGGGATTAACGCCTCGGCCAGCCCGGTCTGCAGCGGCGCGTCTTCGATGCTGTCCGTGAACAGCCCTGGCGCGGGCCTGACCACCGACTGGCTCAGCGGCAGTTGCGGCGGCACGCCCGTGCCCGGCGGAACCGGCGTCAATTCGGTCAGCGTCTCGCCGACCGCCACCACAACCTATTACGCCCGCACGCGCAACACCGCCACCGGCTGCGTCAGCACCACGTGCCAGTCGGTCGCCGTCACCGTCCCTGACTGCGACGATGGCAACGTTTGCACCACCGACACCTGCAGCAGTGGTGTCTGCGGCCACACCAATAACTCCAATGCCTGCGAAGACGGCGACCCCTGTACGGAGAACGACACCTGCCAGGGCGGGATCTGTGTTCCCGGAACGCCGGTCGATCCCTGCGTCACCACCAACGGCTTCGAGCCCGATCGCATTTACGTCATACGCGGAGGATCCTGGGACAGCGAGGTCCGCATGCTCGATGAGAACGCCGCAGATATCCGGCACAGCGATCTGGGCCCCTTCGGGACACAGGCCGACCGCACCTGGCCAATCGCCGTGGCCACGCTGTATGACCCGCAGGACGGCAACGGCGGCCAGGACGCGAGCATCATCAAGTCGATCTGCTTCACCAATTCCCCCGTCGCGGGCCAGCACTCGCCGGCGGGCGCCCGCCTCTTCGGCGTGTATGACGTACGGGCTCTGGATGAGCCGGAAACGTCGATCGATGAGACCTCGTATTACAGCGTAGGCTTCCAGATCGTCGAGCTCGATTCCACCGGGAGGCGGATCCGCGTCATGAAGGTCGGCCTCGCCGCGAACCTCAACGAAGGCAACACGAGCACCGACGCCCTCACCGACCTGTGCTGGACGGGATGCGCGGAAGGGGCCGATCCCGTCGATTACCGCAACAACACGAACGGCTGTCGCATCGGAAACATCCGCTACAACCGGGCCAAGAACACGCTCTGCGTTGCGGCCAATATCGCTGAGCACGATAACGGCGACGTGTGCCGGCCTCCGGTTGGCAGAGTCTATGAGTTCGAGCTGCCGGACTGGCCCATTGTCTACTACTCGTCGCAGGATGCTCCCAATCCCGGCATGGTGGGAGAGCCCATTCCGCAGTCTGATCCCAACGTGGTGAAGCTGGTGCAGGTCTACGAGATGCCCAGCCGTTGCGAGACAGCCCAGGGCACGCGGTACGACGTCGATCGATGCGAGTGCCTGACCACCCTGGGCGGCACCTGGTACGGCCACAACATCTCGCAGGAGAACGGCCGCACCGGCCGCAATGAAGGACAGCGTCCCACCATCGCCATCGACGGCGACGGCAATCTGTACTTCACCTCGCGATTCTTCAACGCAACCAGCGCCCCGATCCACAACGGCAGCTACTGGAGCGGCGGAGGCCTCTACTGGGGCGATGTCGTCAAGTGCAGCACCCTCGGCCACTACGCGGGCAAGCAGAAGTTCGTGGTGCCGATCACGGGGGCCGACGCCGCCAATCTCGTTATTCAGACCCAGATCGAAGAGGCCATCGGCGGGTATCCGCTGTTCGCGGGATATGACGGCGGCCAGGGTCTGGCCGTCCGGGGCAGCCAGTTGATCCAGGTACCGCAGCTCGTGTGCAATGATCTGAACGCGGGGCCCTACCGCTACGTGAATGTCTTTGATCTCAACAGCAGAGTCGGCGGCTCGCATCCCAACGAGTTGGCGCGGATCAAGAGCCTGTACAAGTCGATCCCGCTCAGTGGTGCCAACTGGACGAATGCGGCCATGACCGTGACCAAGACCGGCGCGTTTACCGCCTACACCTACGGCCCCAACACGAACGTCCTCCTGCTGACCGGCGGTACGGGCGTGGTGACGGGGCAATACACGATCACCGGCAAGTTGAGCAACGATGCCATCACGATTCAGACGGACATCAATGGAGGCGCTGGAGACATCAACGACAGCAGCATCGTGGGCGAGATCAACCTCAGCCGGGCGGACATTCCTCGAAAGCCCAATTACGCCCAACTCGACGAGGAGAGCGGGAAGACCTTCATGACGAATGAGATGGGCGATTGCGCGGCCGCTCAGAACTTCATGCTGGTCGAGAATGACCAGCCCACGGACACCGTCGTGCACGACGTAGGCTACTTCCTCGATGTCGTAAACCCCGACGGCTCCTCGGCCGGCAACCTGAACCACACGTGGGACGCGGCCAGCCCGTCGGCCACCGCGATCAATCAGGTGGGCGCCTGCTGCAAGCCGGGCAACGTGTGTGAGGAACTGACCCAGACGGCCTGTGCGGCGGCCGGCGGATTGTGGCGCGGCAAAGGCTCAACGTGCGCGCAATCGCCCTGCCCGAGCGGCGCCTGCTGCAAGCCCTGCGGCGTCTGCCTGCAGACCCTCGACGAGAACCAGTGCGCGGCGGCGAGCGGCCAGTGGGCCGGCTTTGGCACCGTGTGCGGGCAGGCCGGGGTATGCGGCGCGGTGTGTGCGCAGCCTCCGGCGGACGGTGATTGCGACGGCGACGTTGACGCGGATGATTTCGGCGTGTTCCAGTTGTGCTACAACCCCGGGGGGCCGATCCCCGCCTTGCCGGCGCACTGCGGCTGCTTCGATCTCGATCACAACGGGACGATCAATCACCTGGACTTCGGGCTGTTCCAGAACTGTGCGAGCGGGCCGTCAGTTCCGGCGGCTTCCACTTGCCCGTGAGGTAAACCTACAGACCGCCGATTCGCAGGCCCTTGACCCACTGGACGTGGGTATCGGCGAAGATCGCATTGGTGCCGCCGCCGCCGGAGGTGCGGTGGGAGAAGCGATTCATGACCTTGTTGCCGCCCCACTGAACCATGTGCTCGCCCTTCCCGCAGACGCTGACATAGGCGTCCGAGAGACTGGCCCCTCCATACTGGCGAACGTCGCTGACGGTCCAGCGGCGATGTCTGTTCTTGAGGTAGTTGTTCGCGGGGCTGTTCAAGGCCGGATTGGGAGCTTCCTGGAGCCGGTTCCAGTTGAGTTTGGCATACTCCGGCTCCAGGTCCCGCGCGGGCCGGACTGCCCTTTGCGACCACAGCGAGATGAAGGTGCACTCGAACCGGCCCAGGATCTCGTAGAGCACCAGGGGCCCTGATGGACCCATGTACGCTTCCCGCTTGGGCCCCTTGCCTCGTTCAAACGGGCAGACGTAGAACTCGGGCATCCAGGCGGCTTCATACCGCTCGCGCGTGGCGCTGTCCCAGTGGGATTCGGGGTCATATTCGGGTCTGGGCAGGTGCCGCGTACGCCCATCGTAGGCGCGCAGGGCGACCGACAAGAGCATCGTCCGCTCCGGGGTGTTTGTTCCAGGTCCCTCCCACCCATACGGCGGGGCAGCGTCATTGAATATCACCGGGACGTAATTCCCGGACTCCGTCTGATACTGAGCGAGGATGGTGCCAATCTGCCTGCAGTTCGCCTTGCAGGTGGTGAGTTTGGCCTGCTCACGTGCCGCCCGCAACGAAGGCAGAAGCACGGCGACCAGGAGCACAATGATGGCCACCACGACGAGAACTTCGATCAGCGTGAAGGCGTACCGCTCTGCCCCGCAGGTTCGCCCTCTCGAGCCCGCGCGACACGTCTGTCGGCCTGCATGAGAAGATCGGGGCGACATGATATAGCGCTGTTATATCACTCCAAGGCGATAGACGCAAGGCCCGCCGTCCCCAAAACGAGGTCATATGACAATGTCATACCTTCCGGCAGGCACGGCCCGCCGGGCCCCGCCGGCCGCGCGGCGGCATAGCACGCGGCTTCACCCCCAGCGGGTGGCTTGGGGCGGCGCGTGGGCCAGGTCGGGAGCGAACCAGTCGGCGCCGGCCAGGGCCTCGCGCGAGAAGCTCGTGGTCAGGGCCAGGCACCGGCAGCCCGCCGCCTGGGCGGCCTGCACGCCGTTGACCGCATCCTCCACCACCAGGCACTCCCGCGGATCGAGCCCGAGCCCGGCGGCGGCGGCCAGGAAGATCTCCGGATGCGGCTTGCGGTGCGTCACGTCCAGGCCCGTGACGATCGCGTCGAACGTCGAAAACGGCAGATGGATCTCGCGCAGGTTCCCCTCGGCCTTGACGCGATCGGCGCTGGTGGCCAGGGCCAGCCGCTTTCCGGCCGTGCGGCAGGCCGCGATGAACTCGCACGCGCCCGGCAGCGGCTCGAGCCGCCCGCGGATGATCTCCAGATAGATCTCGTAGGTGCGCTTCTTGACCTGCTCGATGTCGACCGGAAAACCGTACTTCTCCGCGACGCCGCCGACGTACCGGTTCTCGCCCGCCCCGACGAAGGGAATGAAGTCCTCGGGTTTCACCTGCAGCCCGCGTTCGGCAAACATCATCATGGCCGCCCTGCAGATGAACGGCTCCGAATCAAGTAGGACCCCGTCCATGTCGAAGATCACCCCGCGAGGCAGTTGCGTATCGGTCATGCGGGCCGAGTGTACCGGCCGGGCGCACCCGCCGCCACCGGGCGCGCGCCTCTCACTTCACCACCTCGAGCGCGAACGATTCCAGATGACCGCAGGCGGTGCACCGATAGGTCGTGACTGTGTACCGGGTCGCCCCCTTGAGCTTGAGGCCGGTCCAGATCGACGGCCGCGGCTCTCCTTCCACCCATTGCTCCTGCAGGGTCTCGCCGTAACTGTGATCCAGAAGAAAACCAGCCTCCATGTCGCCGCCGCAGAGTTGACACGCGTACGTTTCCATGATGCCTCCACACTCGAAACACATCCCGCGCTCCGGACGACCGCCATCATACCCTGACGGCACACCGCGACGGAGGCTTCTGCTTCGTGTTCGGCATCCGGGATTCGCCCATCAACTGATGATTCCGTGCGGCGAGCGGCCACGACGGTCGCCTTCAGGGGTGAGGGACGGTTCCCCGGAAAGGCCAACGTGAGGGCCCTGTCGGACCGGCGAATGAGTCGATCACCCCCTGACAGCCCGCGTCCGGACCCCTTTCTGCATGCGCCCGGCGCTCGCCCGAACCAGTCAGGCGGCTCCATGGGGTGCGTGTCAAGGTAGGCGGGTGGCATGGGCAGCATGCATTCGCAACTGCGA
>CAZQEN010000020.1:0-41098 GCA_964591605.1 uncultured Planctomycetales bacterium | reverse complement strand
CAGGTGCGCATGGAGTTCGCCTACGCGGGCGGCGGCCTGGGCAAGGGCGGCAAGGTGACCCTGTTTGTGGGCGGACAACGGGTCGGCGAGGGCCAGATTCCGATGACGCAGGCGATTGTTTTTTCCGCCGACGACGGCTGCGACGTGGGTGAGGACTCAGGCGCTCCGGTGTCGCCGGATTACGGCCCCGTGGGCAACACCTTCAACGGCACCGTCAAGGGTGTGCTGCTCTCGATCGCGGACGACCCGAACAATTCAGATCATCTGGTCAAGCCCGAGGACGCGCTCCGCGCCGCGATGGGTCGACAATAAGGTGGCGCGCACTCGCCGGACGACGGTCGCTGCGCTGGGTGGCCGTCGTTCGGCAGTCACCATGCATTTCGAACGATTGAGCCATGACAGAATGCAGATCGATCGCCCGAAGTGCCCTCTGAAAGTCAAAGAGGCCGTGATGGCGGATGAAACGAATTCTTCACCGGACCCGAGGATGACGCCCGCACGGCGGTCGCGGGCCCGGATTGCGGCCAGTCTTCTGCTGGGTGCGCTCGTGCTGTATCTCGTCGTTGCGTTCCTGGTCCTGCCGGCCCTCTGGCATCGGCACGAGGAGCGCCACCCGGCGCTGGCGGATGCCTCTACCGTCACGCACACGAAGAGCGGAATTCCCGGGGATCCGTTGAATATCGCACTGGTCGGCACAGAGGAACAGTTCCATCGCGGAATGCTGGCCGCCGGGTGGTATCCGGCCGACCCGATCACCATCGAAAGCTCGCTGCGCATCGCCGTGGGCGTGCTGTTCAAACGGCCGTTCGACGAGGCGCCGGTCAGCCCGCTGTACCTGTGGGGCCGCAAGGAGGATCTGGCCTTCGAGAAGCCGGTCGGCGACAACCCGCGCGAGCGGCACCATGTACGGTTCTGGCGGTCCGACAAGCTCGACGGCGAGGGCCGGCCGCTGTGGCTGGGGGCGGCGACGTTCGACACGCACGTCGGCTTCGCCCGCGACACCGGGCAGATCACGCATCACATCTCACCGGATGTGGACAAAGACCGCGATCTGATCATCGGCGACCTGCAAAAAGCGGGAATACTGGCCTCCGTGAAGTGGATTCAGGAGTTCCACAAGATCAAAGAAGGCAGGAACGGCGAGGGCGACCCCTGGCACACGGACGGCCGGCTCGCCGTGGGCGTGTTTGCCGATCGGCACGGGCCGGACTCGCAGACAAGACCCTCGAATACGTGAAGCAAACCCATGAACGTTCCGACGATTCGATGTGACCCGAGGTCCACCATCATGAAAGGACAATCCCCATGAAGACCAGACGCTCACAGCTGACGGGCATCGCAGCCATCATCGCGCTGGCAGGCGCACAGTCCCGGGCCCAGCAGCCCACAAACAACCCCGAGGCCGACGCACTGATGAAGCGAGCCCAGGCGTTTGTCGAGGCGTTTCATAACGCCGACGCGAAAGCCCTCGCCGGCTTCTGGACCCTCGACGGCGACTACACCGATCAGCTCGGTAATCACCTCAAGGGCCGCGAGGCGATTCAGAATGCCTTCGCCGAAATGTTCGCCGAGAACCAGGGGCTCAAACTGCGGATCGATATCGCGCATCTCCGCTTCGTCTCGCCGGATGTCGCCGTCGAGGACGGCTCCAGTGCGGTCATGCCGCCCGACGGCTCGCCCCCGAGCCGGGCCCGTTACACCATCGTGCACGTGAAGAAGGAGGGGCAATGGTATCTCAGCAGCGTGCGCGAGACGGTGCTGCCGCCTCCCTCGAACTACCAGTTTCTGCGGCCGCTGGAATGGATGATTGGTGAATGGGTCGACCATGAGCCCGCCGGCGAGACGGCGCACGTGAATTTCAACTGGACCCAGAATCAGAACTTCATCCTTTCGTCGCACGTGACCACGCTGAAAAACGTGCCGGTAGCCGCTGGGACACAGTGGATCGGCTGGGACCCGGCTGCCGGCCGGATTCGCTCGTGGACGTTTGATGCCGAAGGCGGATTCTCGGAGGGAATCTGGACCATCGACAAACAGAAAGTCACTGTCAGGATGACAACCACGCTGCGCGACGGCCGGAAGCTGACGGCCACGAACATCATCACGCGCCTCGACGCCGACACGGTGAGCTGGCAGTCGAAGGAGCGGAAACTTGACGCGGATTCGTTGCCGGATGTGCCCGAAATCAAGATGAAACGCCAGAAGTAACAAATAGATAAAGGCCTGCAGAGCCAGTGGCCTGCATAATAGGAGAAGAACCATGTCGCGAACGAATTACCTTGCAGCGGCACTCGTGATCGGCGTCCTCGCAGTGCCATCGATGGCATTCGCCTGGGGCGCATGCCATGTCGGTTACACGCATGTCGGACCCAACGGCGTCTATCACGCGGGTGCCACGACGGCCGCCGGTCCCGCTGGGGGTTTCTCGACCGCCCATGCCGGCTACTATGGCGCCGGCGGCGGCTCATACCACGCCGGCTATGCGGCAGGCGGTGCGGCATACGGCGGAGCCGTTCACTATGGCGGCGCGGCATATGGCGGGGCCGTGCACTATGGCGCCGCGGCCTACGGCGGCTGCGCGGCGGGCGGATTTCGCGCGGTCGGCGTATCCGGCGGCGGCTATGCGGCCGGCGTCTATCGCGCGTGGTGAGTGCGTCTGAGTGAGACGCGTTGAAGGAGGCCTGTCATGTGCCCGCCCCTGCGATTGATCATGCGCTGGAAGCGAACGGTGACGATGTTGAGCGCCACGGCGTACCTGCTGGCGGCCGCCGGTTGTACATCCGTATCACCGACCGAATCCATCACTTTCCAGCCCGGCGTCTGCCACAAACTCCCCGACAGTGATCAGTGGGCGATCACCGTCCGGGCCGGCGTCTACAGCAGGTCGTTCCTGAACAGCCTGGAGCCGCACATCGTCAAGTACATGGAAGCGCACCGGATCATACCCAACGACGCCGAAGCGCAGACGTTCGAAGCACGCACGGCGCCCTTTCTTGACGATCATCCGAAGGGAAAGGTGATCCGCGTCGCCGTGACCGGAAAGGTGCAGCCACTCAAGCCCTCAGACGCCGCAGGACTCGTCCAGGATCGAATCCTCCTGAACAGTGACGAAGTGGCCCGCCTGAGATCCGAATCCGGAACCTCCGCCGGCTGGGTGACGTTCCGCGCCGTCCTGTCGAAAGGCGACCGCCGCGATTTCACCGGCCGGGCGCAGATCCTCGACGATCAGGGGCTGACCGTGATCTCCGATATCGACGACACGATCAAGATCACCGAGGTCAACAACACCCCGCACATGCTCAAGAACACGTTTCTCCTCGCCTTCCGGCCGGTGCCCGGCATGGCGCCGCTGTATGCCAAATGGACGGCAGAAAGAGGTGCGGCTTTTCATTATCTGTCTGAGTCGCCGCTCGAGCTGCACGATCCTCTGGTCGAGTTCCTGGCCGCCTCGGGCTATCCCCCCGGTACGATGGACCTCCGCGAGATCGACTGGGAGGGCTCCCGGATCAGGGCGTTCCTCAAGATCGTGGCGGCCCCGCCCGACTTCAAGATCAAGTCGATCCAGCGCATGATCGACGAGCTGCCCAACCGCCGGTATGTGCTCATCGGCGACTCGTCGCAGCACGATCCCGAGGTCTACGGTGAGACCGCCCGGCGCTACCGCAGGCAGGTGCAGCGCATTCTCATCCGCGACGTCACCTGCCAGGGGCCGGATGACCCGCGCTACCAGGCGGCATTCGACGGCCTGCCTCGAACACTGTGGCAGGTCTTCCGCGATCCGTCAGAGATCGCAGATGCCCTGCCCCGGCAGGGAATGTGACTGAAACTTGCCGCCGGCCGCGTCCCACGGTCGTCTCGCCGTGAGAACCGCCTCAGCGCGACCGGCGCAACGTATCCGACGGGCGTTCGTTGAAGCGTCGTCGGTAGTCCACGCCGAACTGGCCCAGATGAAGAAAGCCGCAGGCATGCGCGACGCCGGTGACGGTGAGGCCGGGCACGCCGGATCCGAGCAGACGGCGGGCATGATCGAGTCGGAGCCGCCGCAGGAACTGACCCGGCGAGCAGCCGCGGTGACGCCGGAACGCGAGTTGAAGAGATCGGAGGCTCACCCCGGCCGCCCGGGCCACGTCCTGCATGCGGATCGCGTCGCCGCAGTGCGCAGCCATATAGCTTTCGGCCTCGCGAACCTGCCGGACGGAAGGGGCCGCGGTAGGACGATTCAGCAGATGCGCCTGCGAATGCGGCTGCAATGTCAGCAACGCCGTCAGAATGAGTTCTTCCACACGCTGGAAGATAGGATCCGAGTTGACCAGTGAATCGTGCTGGTCGAGTTCGGCGGCGAAGAACGCCGTCAGCCGCGTCAGGCTGGAAAGCAGTCCGTTCGCCCGGACGGCGGGGCAGAACTCGGGTGGCGTTGGCGTATCGCGGCCCACAAGGGCCGCAAGGTGTGATCCCAGCCGCCGGCGCGGAAGGCGGATCACGAGTTTTCTGAACCGCGTGCCAAACCGGAACCGCGATGGCTGCTGTGTGGAATGAACGGCTCCCGACCGACGCGCAGCCAGGTCGACCGTATCGTGTCCGTAGCAGCTCTGGCCAAACCCGTCGATTGGCAGCATCAGGACATAAAAGTCCTCCAGGCTGCCCGCCTCGATCCGGAAATCCGAGCCGTCGGAGCAGCCTACGGCAAAGCCGCTGCGGTCGAGATGGTTGGCGCAATGGTGAAAACTGCGGTTTACGGCCGGATCGACGGACACGTCGCGAAACGCCTGTGCGACCGCTTCACGGCAGGCTTCCGGATCGCTGGTGTCGACAAATGGATAACGCTGGAGGTAGGGCAGCTCTCGAGCCTGCCGGCTCTGCTCTGCGAAGGGTAGACGGGTGGCGGTCCGGCTCACGTCGTGCTGCTCAGAAAGGCGTCGTTGTGCCCTGCCCGACTTGCGCGGATTTGATAGTACTGCTGCGCAGTTTTGATTGCAACTGGATGGACTGCCGCGATAGCGTCATTGATTCGGGCTCGGTGGGGCACCCCGCCATCCAGTAAAACGACAGACTTGGCGCTCCAGGTGCCAATGATCGGCACCGCTGCTCTTATGGAAAGGGATCGCATGAGAAAGCGAATGGGAATCGGGGTCATGCTCGCGATGGCACTGTCTGCCGCGAGCCAGGCGGTTGAGGCGGCCAAAGCAGGCAAGCCCAACATCGTTCATATCGTGGCCGACGATCTTGGCTGGAAAGACGTCGGCTTCAATGGCTGCACGGACATCATTACGCCGAACCTGGACAAGCTGGCCGCCGGCGGGGCGAAGTTCACGCAGTTCTACGTCCAGCCCATGTGTACGCCGACGCGCGCCTGCCTGATGACCGGCCGATACCCATTCCGCTACGGCCTGCAGACGATCGTCATTCCCACCGCGGCCGAGTACGGCCTGGACACAACCGAATGGCTCATGCCGCAGTGTCTCAAGGAAGCCGGCTACCGGACGGCCATCATCGGCAAGTGGCACCTCGGACACGCCGACAGGAAATACTGGCCCCGCCAGCGCGGCTTCGACTACCAGTACGGCGCGATGATCGGGGAGCTCGACTACTTCACGCACAGCGAACACGGCGTGCTCGACTGGTTCCGCGACAACCATCCGGTGAAGGAGGAAGGTTACACAACGACGCTGATTGGCAAGGACGCCGCGAAGCTGATCGCAGAGCACGATACCTCAGTGCCGCTGTACCTGTATCTGACCTTTAATGCGCCGCACACACCGTATCAGGCCCCGAAGGAGTACATCGACCGGTATTCGAATGTCTCAGATCCCACGCGGCGGACCTATGCCGGCATGGTCGCCTGTCTGGATGACGAGATCGGGCGCGTCGTCGCGGCGATCGATAAGAAAGGCATTCGCGAGAATACGCTCATCCTCTTCCACAGCGACAACGGCGGTACGAGGAACAAGATGTTCACCGGCCAGATGGCCGACGTGTCGAGGCTGAATCTGCCCTGTGACAACGGGCCGTATCGCGACGGCAAAGGAACGCTCTTCGAAGGAGGCTGCCTGGTCGCCGCCTGCGCCAATTGGCCGGGCCGCATCAAGGCCCAGACGGTGAGTGGATTGATCCACGCCGTGGACATCTATCCCACATTCGCCGCGCTGGCCGGCGCCTCCACCAGCAAGTGCAAGCCGCTCGACGGGATGAATGTCTGGGACACGATGGCCGAGGGCAAGCCGTCGCCGCGCAGCGAATTCATCTATAATGTCGAGCCGTTCCGCGGCGGCGTGCGGCAGGGCGACTGGAAGCTGATCTGGCGGACGCTGATTCCCTCGAGTGTTGACCTCTACAATCTGGCGGACGACCCCTACGAAAAGAATAACGTGGCCGCCGCTCATCCCGACCGAGTCGCCGCGATGCAGGCGCGTCTCGAGGCCGCCGGCAGAGAATCCGCCAAGTCACTGGCCCTGCAGTGGATGCTGCAGACGGCCATGAAGTCCGACACCCCGCTCCTGCCCACCGATGAGGCTTTCTACACCGACAATGACGACGATACCACGCCCCCAAAGATTGGAGGCACACACTGACGCCAGAGGCGACATCCGCGGCGAACCGCTCCTGCCCACCGACGAGACCCTTACCGCGGTCGAAGCCCAGTGCGTTTTTACGGATCGGGCGTTCGCTTACGATGTCGCACACGGCGGCCTCGGCATGACACCGGAGACCGAAAAACCGAAAGGGAGGACACGATGGAGAAACTCCGTCACCTCGTTCTCGTGAGCCTTGGCCTGTTCTCGTCCGTGGCGGCCGGCCAGCCCGCCTCGCAGCCGGCTGCGAAGGCCGACTCGCCGGGAGAAGACGCCGGCGCGAAGCCCCCCGTCTCACAACCGACGGAGCAGGCAACCAGCAAGCCTGAATTCACGCAGCCGCCGTTCTTCCGACTCGATTACAGCGGCGATTTCTGGCACAGCCCCGGCCTCACCGGCGACTGGGGCGGGCTGAGGACCCAGTTGGCCGAAAAGGGCATCTCGCTCAACGTCGAGACTCTCAACTACGTCCAGGGCAACGCCCACGGCGGACGATCCACCAACGACGCCTTCCGGTACGGCGGCTCCTCGGACTACATCCTGCAGCTCGATACCTGGCGGATGGGCCTGTGGCCGGGCGGGTATTTCAAGATCCGCGGCGAGACGATATGGGGTCATGGCATCAACGAATCGGTCGGAGCCGTCTCTCCCGCCAATTTCGACACGCTCCTGCCTGCGCCCACGCCCAACGGGCTCACAACGCTCACCGAGTATTACATGATGCAGTTCTTCAGCGAGCAGATCGGCATGATCGCCGGCATGGTCGACCTCTCGCGACTGCCGGAACAGAACGTCTTCACTTCTGATCCATACGGTCAGTTCATGAACACTGCGTTGTGGCAGAATGTCTCTTCCTTCGCAGTGGCTCCCTACACCGGCATGACCGCCGGTCTCATCTACATGCCGACGGAATGGCTGCATGGGGCGACGATGGTGGTCGACTCCTACGGCATGCCGACGTTCAGCGGCTTTGACAGCGCCCTCCACTCACCGCAGGCGGTCAGCATCATTCAGAAGCTGATGTTCAACATCAAGCCATTTAATCTGGATGGCCATCAGCGATTCTATTTCGGTTATTCGACGCGGGAGCACTATCAACTGGACGATTTTCTTCGCCTGGCGATCTCTGGCATGCCGCAACGACCGGTCTCCCGGCTGTACTTTCCCGACTATTCCAGGATTCTCGGGGGCGGGTGGCGGCTGCCCAAGTCGCTGCTGCGGTCGCTGGTGAAGCGCGCCATCGCGCCGACCCGGACAAACAGCCAGAACTGGGCCTTCTGGTATGACTTCGACCAGTACCTCTATCAGTGCCCCGACGATCCCACACAGGGATTTGGCCTCTTCGGAGGCTTCGGCCTGACCCCGGGCGACTGGTATCCCGTCGCCCAGTCCTATACCTTGGGCGTCGGCGGCAAGGGCATCATCCCGGATCGCCCCGGCGATCGCTACGGAGTTGGATTCTACTGCCTCAACTTCTCGGATCAGATCCCCGGTCTGTTCAACGTCAACAGTGAGCAGGGCGTGGAACTCTTCTACAACATCGAGGTCACCCCCTGGTGCCACATCACGCCGGATTTCCAGATCATCTCGCACCCCGGCGGCGGCAGCAACGATGTCGCACTGGTCTACGGGCTGAGAATGCAGGTGAGTTTCTAGTGGTGCTGCGAACCGCTGAATCCTGGATGGCTGCACCGGCCGCGCGCCTCGGCACGCTCGCCATCCTGCTTGCGGCCGCCGGCTGCGCTCAAACACTGCCCGACCGGACGCAGCGCATGACGCGCGGTTATATCTACTACCTCGATGGGGCCGGCGGCGGTCGCCAGATGGTCAACTACAGCGCCGGAATCAGGCAGGGACTGCTCGACGCCGGCTACGACGGCGCCGGAGAAATGTTCACCTGGCAGACCGGGCTGGGGATGGCGGCCGACCAGCAATCGAGCATCGAGTACAAACGGTCCAAAGCGGCCCAGTGCGCGCAGCGTGTTCAAGCGTGCCTCAGGGACCATCCCGCCGCGCCGGTGACGCTGATCGGCATGTCCGCCGGAACCGCCGTCGCCGTCTACGTCCTCGAGGCGCTCCCCTCCGACTGTCAGGTGGAAAGCGTGGTGCTGCTCTCCGCGTCCGTATCGGCGGATCACGACCTCACGGCGGCGCTGCGTCGCGTGCGGGGGCGCATGTTCGTCACCACCTCCGACAAAGACGCCATGCTCGCGTATCTCGTGCCCCTGGCCGGCACCGCCGACCGCCAGCCCGGCACCGTGCCCTCGGCCGGCCTGAGGGGATTCGATCTACCGCCCCGTGCGAGCGACGAGACGCGGACCCAGTACGCCAAACTGGTCTACCTCCGCTGGTCGCAGGAATTCGCGCGGCTCGGCGACGAGGGACGGCATTTCGATACGGTGGGCGCCCGATTCGTCCAGGTCTGCATCGCACCATTGATCATGAGAGACGCCGCCGGCATGGCCGCTCGACAGGCCGGTTCCCCCGCGACGGCGCAGGAGGTGCCGAACCCGGATTACGAGCGCTGGTCGAGGTTCCCGGTGGGTTCGTGGGTCACGTTGAAAGGAACTCAAACCATCGCCGGCGCTCCGGAGGCCGTGCGCGTCCAGGCCACGCTCATCAGCCGACAGCCCGAGATGCTCATGGTCCAGCGCGAGTATTCGCTGCAATCAGATCCAGCCCGGCGTCCAATCCGGATTCAGGGCTTCTTCGTCCCGGCGCGGATCGACCCGGCCGAACATCCGCTCAGCGATCCGGCGGCCCGGATCGACGAGTTGCCGCCGGAGAGCATCAGCGTCGCCGGCGCATCGCTGATCTGCCGCGTGCAGCGAGTCCAGACCGATCGGGAGTACCCCGAGTACGGCCGCGGCGTCACGGCGACGGTCTGCCAGAACGATGCCGTGCCCGGCGGACTGGTGCGGGTCCGACTCGAATCCAGCAGGAGCGGCCAACCTTTTGCCTTCCATGGTGAGGTAGAGGCATATGGGATGCACTGATCGTCGTGCGAATACCCCCGCGGTACGGACTGACAGCGCCCCCGGGTCTTACCCGGCCTTGCGGCGATCCGTATGGCCGATCTCAGATCTCAGATCTCAGATCCGCAATTCGGTTACAGGCGGCGTGCGATCCGGACGACCGGCGTTGAAGGCTCTCCGGTCGACGGCCGCCATGCTCCTGGCTCTGCTCCCTGCCGGATGCTCGATGATCGGGCCGTCCGCCGCCCGCAACGACCGCTTCAACTACAACCAGGCCGGCGCCGAATCCAATAAAGAGCAGCTCCTGCTCAATATCGTGCGGCTGCGCTACGGCGCGCCCATCTATGTCATGGAAATCGGCTCCATGGTCGGGGCCCACACGCTGACGGCCGGCGGATCCCTCTCCGGCTGGTGGAACGACGTGGATGCACTTGGCCCGGTGCTTCGCGCCATCTACGGAATCGACAGCTATGCCACCCGCCAGCACGCGGCCGGAGCCAATCTCGGCTACACCGATTCCCCCACCATCACGTACGTGCCCGTGCAGGGCGAGCAGTTCGCGGACCGCATGATGACTCCGATTCCCGCCGTGACCATCATCCAGTTGGGCTCCTCCGGCTGGCGGATGGATCAGCTTCTGGAATGCTGCGTTCAGTGGATCAACGGCGTCCCCAATGCAGCCGTCCACGCCGAATCGGGCAGCTCGCCCCGGGACATCTCCCATTTTCGGCGCGTGGCCGAACTGTTCAGGAAGATCCAGGAGTCCGGCCTGCTGGCCTTCGCTGTGGGCACCGACGATACAGGCAGCAGGAGCCTGCTCCTGCATTCCCCGCCCGAGGTGAAGGGGATGGAGCAGGAGCGGGCGGAGTTGAGAGAGCTGCTCGGATACACGGGTGGGGCCGTGGGAACCCTGAAGCTGGTTCCCGCCCCGTTCCGACGTGCCCCGGATGAGCTCGCCATCGGCACGCGGCCTCTGCTCGGCGTCATGGCCGCACTCGCCCAGGACGTGGCCGTGCCGCCCGAGCATGTCCGGCGCGGCTGGGCCGCCGAGCGGAGCCAGGAGGCGCACGAGAATGAGGCCCGATGGCTGAAGGTCTGCTGGAGTATCTTTCCCCAGCCCGACGCCTTCGTTCAGGTCTTCTACAAAGGCCACTGGTTCTATATCGAGGAATCCGACACCCGATCCAAGCAGACATTTGCGCTGGTCGATTACCTCTTCTCGCTCCAGCAGACGAGCAAGGCCGCCAATCTGCCCGTGGTGACCGTGCCGGCCCGCTAGGGCCGGCGATCCGCCGCCGGCAGCGCCGGGCAAAGGAGGAATGTCAGATGTCGTCCGTCTTCAGCACCGCCGCGCCAGCCATGGTCGCGTTGATCCCACTGACGATCGCGGGATGCAGCGCGCCGATCAATACGGGATCGGCGTGGGCACCGAATACCGCGGTGAACCAGTCCATCGGCCGGACCTTCGAGTGGGCCCAGTTCACCGGCACACCCCCGCTGAGCCCCGAGGCCGGGGAGATCCGCGAGATGGTCCACCAGACCATCGACCGCCAGCTCGCTGCCCAGGGGTATCAGAAAGGCACGGTCGACCGCGCGGATTTCTGGGTCGTCGCCCGGCTCTCCCGCTCGCAGCAGGGCGATCCGCGCGCGTCGGTGCCGTTCGAGGAATACTCCGAGGGAAGCCTGCACGTCTACGTGGTGGATCCGCGCACGCGGCAGTGGCGCTGGCGGGCCTGGGCGGATACCCGGCTCCAACTGTCGAACCCGCCTGAGGTGAAACGCAAACGGCTCAATGAGGCGGTCGAGAGGATGTTCAAATCCTTTCCGCCGGGCGGCCGGCCCCGGTCGGATCGGCAGCCCTGAGATTCAGCCTCAGTCAGCCAACGGAGGTTCATATGCCCAGTGGAAAGGTGCGAAATAAGTCATCCAGCCGCCGGACCCGCGCCGGCAGCTCCCTTCGCCGCCTGGCCGTGATCGGCGCCGGCCTGGCTTTACAGACTGCGGGCGGCGGCTGCGAGCAGACCCTGGCGAACATCGCCGATGCCCTCGGAAATCCGGTGGCCGCCGGAGTCAACGCCGGTGTGAGCAACCTCGTGCAAGCCCTGGTACTGAGCCTCCTCGTCTGAAAGCTGGACGCTGACTCCCCGCCATCCGTCCATGCTCCCGCCGGGCGGTCGCGGCCCAGACAACGGCGGGGAGATCGAGGATGCCCACGGCGAGACTACGGACCTGACCCTTCACCCCGCGCCGGTGCATAGCGCAGCAGCAGGCTGCCGGGTTTCTTCGTGATGCGTAGCTCCAACTCCCCGGCCAGCTCCCGCCCTGTCATCGATTGCCGGGTCGTCCGGCGTGCGTCGTCGCTGAATTCGACGTGGTACCTCGTCTCCGGTCGCACGCCGCCAAGTGAGACGCCCGCGGCCATGTAGTTGCTGGTCGGGCGGCGGAAAGCGAGTACCACGCCCGCGTCGAGGTCGGCACGGTGGAACTGGTGGACGATCCAGCCGTCGGTAGCCGTACCCGACACCGGAATGAGCGGGTAGTAATCGCCGTACCAGTACGGCTGGACGGCCCTGGCCTCCTGCACGGCGGCACGCGCCTGGTCAAACGGGAAGCCTTCGTCGAGCAGAGCGAACTGGCAGATCAGCCCACCGGTTACGGCACTGCGGGCGTCGTAGGCGTCGGGCGTCCAGGCGCAGGAGGTGAACAGCGGCAGATAGGCGAGCAGCCCGGCGGCATGGGTCTGGTTCCAGTCGGCGTGGCCGGGCGAGCAGCACGTATCGCTGTGCCACAGCGGGGCGGAACGCATGCACGTCTCCAGGTCGATCCGCCGGCCGCCGCTGGCGCAGTTATCGATCCACAGCCCCGGTCTTCGGGCAAGCAGCTCGTCCCACATCTCGTAGAGACCTTCGACGTACCGGATCTCGGTCATGCCCACGCGGTCGGGCGGGTCATTGGCCTGCCAGAATGCGAGCGGGTCGATGTTGAAGTCGTTGCGATAGACGTCCAGGCCGAACTCCTCGATGTCCTTGAGCAGCAGGTCGGTCAGGAAGCGCCGGGCCTTCGGGTCGTTCAGCTTGAACAGGCCGCCGTCTGTGCCGCCGAACACGAACTCCGGGTGCTCGTTCGCGATCTGCGAGCCAGCCGCCACGCGCTCCGGCTCGAACCACACAATGAACTTCATGCCGAGTTGATGGACGGCGTCGGCGACCGGCCGCAGCCCGAAAGGAAAACCGTCTTTGCGGGGCGACCAGTTGCCCACACCGTGAGGAAAACCTTTGTCGAACCAGGCGGCATCGAGCCAGTGCGTGTCACAGCCGGCCCTGGCCGCGGCACGGGCAACGGCGATCTGCTCGTCCTGCGTGCCCCACGTCGGGCGCCGGCTGACGTAGCGGTCGAAGCACTGGGCGGCGATGGGCAGCCGCAACGGCCGGCCCTCCGCCTGCGGAACATAGTGGAACATCAGCAGACGCCGGAAACGCTGGTGAGCCGCCACCCGATTGTCTTTCCACGGCATGAGCAGGATGCGCGGGGTGCGGATTCGCTCGCCCGGGTGCAGCCGCAGGTGGGTGCGCTGCATGCCGGCCTGGAGGCGCGTGGGGCCGCCGGCCGTCCGCGTCAGCGCAGCCGACCATTGGCCGCTCCAGCCGATCGCCGTGATCAGCCCGTCGGTGCCATATTGGAGGTTAAAGAAGGGGAACGTCCCGTTCGAGGATCGCCCGCCCTGCGGGGCCAGCGTGACCGGCTGATCGGGCTGCAGAACAGTGTCGAAGGGCAGAAACGACCGCTCGTCGCACGTGTCACCCATCGTCTGGTGCAGCACGGCCGGCTGCTTGACATTGCCCGTGCGGAGGACGATGTCGAGAGCGCGGATGTTCGAAAGGATGGGAGTATCCTCCGGGCCGGTGTTCTCGAAGAAGAGCACCCAGTCGATGGCCGGGTAGCGCTTGAACAGGCTGATTTCCGCGGTGACCTGAAGCCCGGACTGCGGGTCCGTCCACGTGACGCGCCGGCGGACGCGGTCGGGCGTATCCTTCGACTCGCTGGTCCGCTTCCAGGTCCTGAGCAGATCGGCGGATGCGGCCTGGCCGTACTGGAAGGAGAAGGGCAAACCGGGCTCCATGAAAACGGGCTTTGCGTCGTCGAGCCGGAGGACCGATCCGTCTTCGAGCACGATTTGGGCGTCGGCCCAGTCAGATTGGTCCCAACCGGGGCCGTCAGGCGTCGTGTCCACCTTGAGGACCAGCTCACGAGTACCGGCTGGCAGCTCGAGATCCACCCGCGCGGGCTCCTGGCCGCCCTTGAGCGTGGGCGTGCGGAAGACTTCGCGTCCGGCGATATCGACGCTGAACTGGACGCTGCCCCGGACGCCGCCGGTGTCGTGGTTGTTGTCGATGCCGACCCAGGCCTGAAAACGGCGGGCTGCAGGCGGGACGCGAACGCGGATTTCACTGTTGGCGTGTGTGCCCAGGCCATGCTCAAACGCCTGGCTGCCGATCTTGAGGGGCGTGCCCAGGCACGACTGGCGGTAGTGCAGGACGCTGTGGTCCTGACGGACCACCTCGACGCGCACCGTCGTGTTGGATTCGTCCGCGGCCTCATCGCCGAAGGCTGCACGTGCCCAGGCCGCAGCCCGCTCGATCTCCTCAGGCCCGGCCATGACGGCATCGTCAGGCGCGCGGTCGGGAAGCGGCGTCTCCGCCGACGCATCGAACGGGGCCGTCAGCAGCAACAGCAGCGTACCAACGAGGAATCTCGCTTGCGGTCTCATCATGCTTGCTCCCGGAGGTGGAACGAACCGCAGAGTCTTAGCCGGACGAAGCGAAACGAGTACCTGAAATCGGATCCCGCTGGTGAACTGCGGAATGTCCACCTGAATCAGCCCCGCCGCAACGCCAATCGCGACTGCCGGCGTTCACGTCATCATTCATGGATGACCAGTTTCGTCCACGCATGCGCCAGATGGAGCCGGCCCGCTCGCCGGTACGAAGCGCTCCAATGAGCGTATGCATTCCGGGTGCTCGATGCGGTCAGATTGATCCTCGCCGGCGCCTGCACCTCGAATGTGATGTCCGTGCTCCCGCCCGCCTCCAACTCCGCCGGTGTCTCGCTGCGGCCCAGGACGGCAAAGTCGAGCCGCGGCTGGAACGTCACCTTGAGCTCCGAAATCGGCGTCGGCCCGCTGTTTCGCACCGTCACGCGCGCAGATGCACGGCCCCCCCTGCCGATATCGATGCTCTGATCTTCCACCGCCAGCTCGAACGAGGGCTCCACGCCGGACCCGCCGACCTGCCGGAGCTTCGCCAGGAACCACGGCACGTAGTTGTACACCAGCCCCGTCGTGCGCGTGCCGAACGACCGGTCCCCCCCGCCCAATGACGCTTCCAGCGATGCGAGCGGGACGGCCAGAAAGAGCGGATCGCCCGTGCGCTCGTACAGATCCGGCATCAGCCGCAGATGCGACGTGATCGCCATCGGCCCGGCGCTCATCCCGCCCTTGAAAACGATGTCGGCCGGCGGCCGCCACATATCCGTCAACAGATAGCGGCCGGTGCGCTCCAGCAGTCGGTCCAGCTCACTCGTGCGGGCCCACCCGTTGAACTTCATCAGCGCCGAAGACAGCAGCCCGCTGCAGAACGGAGATCCGGCATAGAACGCCGGCCTCTCCGTGATGATCGCGGGAAAGCCGCCGCGCCCGGGTTGTTCCCACTTCAGCACCCAGTCTACCAGCCGGGCGGCCCCCTTCAGGTACTTCTCGTCCCACGTCGCCTCGTAGACGTCGTTCAGCGTCGTCAGCGGATGACCGATCGTCCGCTCCATGCGCCCGACGCTCACCTCCGGAGCCATGCGGCGCAGAACCCACTCCGCGATCCCCTTCGCCCCGTCGACTCCGGCCCGATCCCCGGTCAGGCACGTGTACCAGATCAGCCCCTGCACGTAACCGGCGTGCGACATGCTCGGCGGCTCGGCCGTGTGGTGCCCGAACGTGCCGTGGCTGTGCGTGTGCGCCGCCCCCACCCAGTCCGGATGCTCACGCGAGTAATGGACCACGTCCACGTCCACGTAATGCAGCGCCGACGCCAGAGCGATCCGCAGCGCCGCCGGGTTGCCCGTCCGCACGAAGTGAATCATCGCGGCCGCCGGCAGGTCGTACTCGTTGTTGTCCCACAGCACGCTCTCACGCACGTAGCCGGGTGAATGATGGTCTCCGTAGTTCTCGAAACCCAGCCCGACCTCGGCGATCACCGGTCCGTCCATGTGCTCGGCCAGCGTGCGCTCCACCTCCGGCAGCGGACCGGCATTCGCAGGCTCGATCGGACCGAACGCCCCCGACGCCGCGTACCAGGCCGGTTCCGCGAGCGCCAGCACGGGGCCGGCCGCCAGCGCCGAGGCGTCCTCGGGCAGATCGCGTTGATACACGAGCGAGATCCGGTGCGTTTTGCCCACACCCTGATACCACGTGTAGTCGCCCCCCTCCGGCGCCCACAGATCGAGCTGCACCTCCCGCGGCATCCAGCGCAGCGCCTTGGGATACTGTTCGCGAAATGCCTCCACGCCGATCGCGATCCCAGCTTCACCTGGAAGCGAAACCCACCCCTGCCCCCCCGCCTCCCGCGAATCAGCCTGAACGATCCGGCCTTCCCCCGCCGCGGCGCGGGCGGGCCGCAGGCTCATCCGGATCGATCGCACCGTCAGCTCCGGCCGCTGGTCGGTGTTGGCGACGAAGTAATCGAGCTGCACCAGCGCACTTCCCGCATAGGCATGCAGGCGGACGGCATGATAGAATCCCTCAGAGGCCGATCCCGGCTCCGCCAGCCGGCTGGCCGCCAGGATCACCGCGTGGAGCGGTCCGGACTGCTCGATCTCGAGCCGCTCGACCGGCAGACTCTCCGTCCGCCACGTGCGCCCCTGCGTTTCCGTGATGTCGATCGCGATCGGCGCTTCCTGCAGCACCTCGCCCGACCCCAGCCGTACATTCTGGAGGATTCCGAAATGCGAGCGCGGCACCAGGAAGTGAATCGCTCCGGTATCGACCTCGATTCCCTCAGGAGTTGTTCGCGTCCGCACGGCCGTCGACGGCGCCACCGCCCGCACTTTCTCTCCATAAACGACGGTGTAACGGCCCTCGCCATTCCGTGATGCGTCGTGCATGAAATCGAGATACAGCCACTTGATGCTGCCGTCCGGCCACGTGCCCAGCGAACGATTCTGCGTCGCCAGTGGATGACCCTCCCGATCCAGCACCCCCGCCTTCTCGGGCGATGCCAGCTCACCCGCGGGAATGGGTAACCCGCATCGCACCGGCCACTTCTCTGTCCCGGTCCATCGCGGCATGCTCACCGAGACGGCGACTTCCCGCCGCTCCACCCAACCGCCCGCGACCGGCGCCGGCCGGCGCCGGGCCAGCTCGCACAGCCGCTCCGCCGACGACGCATGGTCGATCGGCACCAGACGCACATAATCGAAGTACACCGGCCCGCACGAAATCGGATCGCGGTAACACGCGTCAACCCAGAACTCCACCACACCGTCCGTCGACTCGATCGTGCCGAGCTCCGCTTCACTCCCGCCCTCGAACCGACGCCACTGTTTTCCGTCGAGCGAGACTGCGATCGCCCGACCCGGGTCGCTCAATATCGCCCGGTACGGCCCCGGATGAATCTTCATCCGAAAATGCAGCGCCCGCTCCGGATCCGGGCTTCGGTCCTCACGCACCGTGTCGGATTTGAGCACCGCGCCGTCTGACCAGTAGTCGGCGTTGGGGTTGTAGGCAAACCGCGTCCGCCAGTCCTCGCCTTCGCCCGGCTGCGAGGAGAGCCCATCCAGGTCCACCAGGATCTCCGCCCACTTCCTGTCACCATCGAGATCCTCTCTGGAAACCAGCTCCGTGTTCTCGATGGCCAGGTTCGACTCCAGGATCAGGCCGCTGCGCCGCTGCGGGCTGAGCTGCGTGATCAGCGCTCCGGTCTGATAGGGGTCGACCCGGACGGGCCGCAGCTCCAGATCGGCCACGTGAAGCTCCCCGCGCCCGCTCGCCCGAAGGCGCGCTCGAACGTGGGACGTGCCGGGCCGCGCCGGAAATGCCCGGCTGAACCGTTGCCAGTCGGTGGTCACGAAGAGAGGGCTTGATTTGAGCAACGAGGTGCCGGCGGGAATCTCACGCCCGGACGCATCGTAGCATGCCAGTTCGGGCACCGCGCGGGTCTTCAGATCGACCCGCACCCGCACGTCGATCTGAAAGCAGTCGCCGGCCCGCGCGGGCAAAGAGGCCGCCCATTCAAGCGTGAACTCCTCGTCCACCGGCGAGGTGACCCGCCACTTCCCCTCCCCCTCCGAGCTGATGGAAAGCCCCGGCGCCGACGTCTGCAGTCCGGCCCCACCCAGCGCAGGCACGGCCAGACCCACGACCGTCCAGACCAGTCCGATGTGAAGAATCCACGACGACGCCCGCGATTGCCGCATGCGGTCCTACCCTCCGCGACGAAGGGCGTAGCCTAACCCGTCGCGACGGTCGCCGTCGAGGCAGGGGGGCAATCAGCTCGGTCGCGGTGCGGCAGACAGACGGATGAGCTTTAAGGCTGGACGTTAAGGTTCCGCAAGCCGTCGCCGTAGGGCGACACACGAATCCTTGGCAGGTACTCGGTCGCAAAGGCCCTCGTCACCGATCCAGTCGAGGTCAGCGTGACCCAACCGGCAGCGCGGGCGAACTTGCCTGATCCATCCGCCAGGGCAATCACGACGCCCTGCTTGTTGCCGTGACGGAAGCGCGCCAGGCGATCGCGAACCGCGTCAAAGTTCTCAAGGTATGGCCCGTTGATGTCCCGATTGGCGGAGAACACCCCCATCTCACCGGCCTGCGGCGATACGCTGATCAGCTCGTTCTGACGATCGATCCCGTCGCCCTCGTTCCGGCCGGAGTCCGCAAACAGGGCCACGTCCCCGGGCCGGTCGATATCGTCCAGCTTGCCGTCCAGGCGATGCGCCCGCCACAGCATCGCCGCCGGATCCCCCGGGTCTGGCCGGCGATAGCAGGGCGCCCCCGGCTTGTAAGGGGGCGGTCCGCCCGCCGCGCCGAAGATGTCTTCGTTGATGCCGTATGAGAACACGCCGTATCGAAGCCCGCCCGAAATCGAGATACCGCTGGTCAGCAGATTCACCCGCACCTTGTCCGACGGGCACGAGAAGATCTCGTGATGGCCGAACCGCGTGTAGTACGTGTCCAGCGGGTCCGACGTCCCGGTGAAGTAAGCGCTGTTCCTGCGGGTGATGTCCCCCTTGAGACCCAGGTACTTGGCATACGCCACCGGCCACAGCTTGAGCTGCGGGCCGGTGCGGCTGAACCGGCCGTTGTCGTACTCGTAACGGGTCCCGCTCGGGTCCCGGCTGACCGAACCCTCGTTCACCTGCCGGTCGTAGGCCGGCACGAGCTGCCCGTAGCCCTTGTGCTCGGTCGCGAAGGTGAGCACGGCCTTGGGAAGGTTCGACAGGTTCGCGGAACACGCCACGATGCGCGCCTGCTCGCGGGCCCGGCCCAGTGCGGGAAGCAGGACGGCCGTCAGCAGGGCGATGATCGCGACGACCACCAGCACTTCGATCAGGGTGAACGCGTCCCGGTGTGACTTCGGGCGGGATGGGGCGATCTCTCGTTGCATGGCTCGGGGCTCCGCGAAAAGAATGGTCCATCGTCCTGATGGCCGGCTTCTCCGATCTCGCTGCGCCGCAATGCCTCTGTCCGCCTTTGTTCTTATCGGCACGCCCGCTGCCGCGCTGGAAGATCATCGCGGGGGTGCCTCTGGCTGGAAGCGCTTCATGAAAAAAACGCTTCAATACACGGCGCTGGCGACAAAACCAATGTAACCTCCTTTCCCCCGGCTGACAACCCCGAATTTGCGGCACGCCGCGGGTTTTTTCCCGTCCACCCCCCCCGCCGCCGCCGGAATTCCAGCCGCCTACAGATCTTAGGAGCGCCGATCGGAGGCGGGCAGGAGCCATAGGCCCTGATTGGAGAATCCGGGCGGCCGGTACGCCCCTGCCCGCGCGGCCAGCCGGGCCACCACACGCTGTCCGCGCCCCCTGCCTGGGGGGAGGCGGGAAACCGGCTCCAGTTTGCTCTTCGTTCGGGATCGCCGGCCGACCAGCCCCGCTTTTCAGGCCGCGCAGGGGCTCATGGTCACGACCGCCGGCGCCGCATTACTCGGGCTGGCTCTGCGTCGAGCAGGCCCTCTCCCAACGCTGGTACTCGGCCAGGCAGTCCGATTCGCTGACAAACCGTTTCCAGACCAGCCGGGCCTTGAACCCGTATTCCTGCCCCTCCTGCACCCGGCGAATGACGTACTGGAAATCCCACGCCGGCCGGGGCCACTTTTTGAGCTTGAACTTGAACAGGCTCAGGCGGATCTCGTCGCGGGGCGTCCAGGCCCGGTCGAACATGAGAATGAGTGTCATGTTGCGGGCGGCCCGGCCGTAGTAGAACGGCAGCGTGTACCGCGGGTAGTCGTACGTCCAGTGGTTGAGGTTGAATCGAACGTCCGCGTCGTGCTCGAGGGCCTGCGCATCCCGGTGGTGGTACGTACCGCCCTGATTCCAGTGCGGGGGGCCGGGCGGCGCGTCGGCGGCAATCCAGCTCTCCGGGCCGCCTTCCCTCTCAATTCCGCGGAAACGCAGCGCCGCGTCCGCCACGTCGTTCATGTAATGACAGAAGAAGAGAATCGCATAGCCCCGCTCGCCGAACTTGCGGGCATCCCGCGGCCGGCAGCGGAAGTCAACGTCGATATAGTGCGGCACGGTCAACGTATAAGTGAGCGTGCTGTCGACCGACCAGGGATCGTCCTCCGCCCGACGCGTCAGCCGCACGCTTCGCCCGTCCGGCAGAACGGACATCGGGAACGGGCCGTGACGTGGCGAAAACGCGTTCTGCACGTTCTCGTGGCCGCAGATGATGTGCTCGAAGTTCATTCCCGCCGACGAGCCGCGCGAATCCGGGTCGAACGCGTCGAAATCAGGTGCTTCCCGGATGTTGAATAGCGAATCAATGCCGCTCAGCGCGGCAGGCGACTCGCGGTTGTCGCGGAACACGGCGATCAGGTCGCCATGGGCGATCCGCACGGTGGAAGGCTGGCTCGCGGGCGCCGTCTGCGCCGGTATCACGTGCAGGAGAAGGATCGACAGGAGCATGTGTGCTTCCGGTTTATGACATCAAGTTCCGCATCACAACTCATAACAACTCACATCTCACAACGATCGTCTTCACGGTCTCACAGCGTTCACTGCGTCCGCTGGACCGCGCGGGCTAAAGCCACGCGGCTCTTTCGACGCCTCCCCTCCCCGCCGCGCCTCATACACCTCGCACGCCTTCGCAAAAACCGCCTCCACGCTGATGTGCTTCATACAGATGTTATCGCGGCAGGCCGACTGGCGGTCGTTGTATGCGCTCACGCACGGACTGCACGCCAGGCCGGCCCAGAGCACGTGGCTCCGCGGCGACTGCGACGCAAACAGCCGGGGTGTCTCGGGCCCGAACAGCGTGATGACATCCATCGGGGTGAGCGTCGCGAAGTGAGCCGGTCCGCTGTCGTTGGTGATCATGAGCTCGGCCAGGCCGTACAGCACAAGCAGTTGACGCAGCGTCGTGCGCCCCGCCAGGCTGATACACCGCGGCGAGTCGATCCGCGCCACGAGTCCTTCCACCGCCGGCGCCTCACCGGGACCGCCCGTAAATGCAATGAAAACATCGTCATAGCGCTGCAGCAGCCGCCGCGCGAGCTCCACGTAGCGCTCCGTCTCCCAGCGCCGCAACGGCAGCAGGTCGCTGCAGTTGGCGTTGAGCAGAATCAGCGGCCCCGCCTCCGCCAACCCCGTCAATTCGCACACCAACCGCCGCACCTCCTGCACTTCCTCGGGCCGCGGCCGGAACGAGGGGAGCTGCGAAGCCAGTGAAGGTGGCTTGAAATCGAAGGCCGGCAGCCGCTCGGGCGGTTCGTCCAGCGCGTGCACGAGCATCGCGAATGTCTGGCTCGCATGGACATGCGGATTGAACGAGACCCGATGCGTCATCAGGTCCCCGCGATAGCGAGCCTCGCCGAAATAGGCGTGATATCCCGCTCGGGACGTGGCCCCGCTCAGCCAGGTCAGAATCGCCGATGATCGCGCGAAAAACTCCAGATCGACCGCGGCGTCCATCCGCAGCGCCCGGAGCCGCCCGACCGCCCGCAGCGTGCCGGCCACCAGCGCCCACACGCTGTGCGTCGGAATGGCCACGACGTTCTCCGGCGGAATCACCTCCATGACATCCAGAATGAACCGGTTCTCCTGGAACGTCAGGAAGAAGACGTTCTCGGCCCCCACGCGCCGCACCGCCTCGCACAGCGTCGGATATGCCAGCACGGTTGAACCCTGCTCGGCCAGCTTGACGAAGAGAATCCGCCGCAGCGGCCCCCCCGCCCCTGCTCCGAGCACGTCCAGGGTCCGGCGTACCCACGTCAACAGCGCGCAAACGGGCACGCCCACCCACCGGTCCAGTCGTCGCATCCACAGCACGTTCATCGTGGCCGCCAAATATACGCCAGGCCGGCCGGACGTTCACCTGCTGGACGGAAGGGAGCCCGATGGCTTGTGGCGCGTCCGGATAACCGCAGCACCCCTCACCCCCGGGTGCTGGAAACTCAGCCGCCCGTTGCCTCTGGCGCAGCAGCCGCATGCCCGGTCACACGGGATCTTCCCCCCGACGCAAGTGCGTGAACAGATCCCTGCGCACCCGGCCCATGCGGAGGCAACAGATTCCACGCGCCAGCGCCCTGTGCATTGGTACTGTAACCGGGTGTAGCCGACCGCTCATGTTCGGTCTCTGGCGGGCACCCCTGTTGGCAGAACTCGCTTCCCATCACCCCCGTCTGGCCGCTGGCTGCCAAAAGCGATTTTTGACACAAAAAGCAGGGTTGACCGAACGGAAATCGTATTGACTGGGCGCGCCGTTTTGTTAGCATGGATCATATCGCGGAAGGTCCGACGTTTCGCTCTTTCTGCAGTCCGTTCGATTCCGCAGGATCTGGCAACCCTCGGGAGGACTCACTCATGCGGCAGTTCTGTTTTCTTACGTCCATTCTCGTGTTCGCGGCGGCAGAAACCTCCTTCGGCCAATGTGCCGGCTACCCGGCCGAGAAGACCTTTACCGCCTGCTTCGGGGAGTGGTCCCCGGGCCAGAGCTGCAACCAGCTCACCACGGTGAATGCCAACGGAAACGTGGGTTACCCCGGCTGGCCCCTCGAATCAGGCAACGGCGGCGGCCAGGTGATCCTGACCATCCTGGGCAACCCGGGCAAACCCTGCCAGCGCGATACAGTGTCCAACGCCAAGCGAAAGTACCGCAGCGATAACGTCAACACGACCACCTATCCCACCTGGGCGGTCAACACCGGCGACGAACTCTCGCTCAGTTGGCATGTCTACATCGCCGGCCCCACCAGCCGCATGCCCGCCATCAAACTGCGCAACGGCAAACACATCCGCCTCGACTTCATGGGCAACATGTTCCGCAACGGCCGGGGCACCGCCTCCGTCGCCGGCGGCGTGTACTCGGGCTGGAAAGTCGTCGAGGGCTCGCCCAGCTCGCTCTCCGGCGGGCAGGTCATTCGCGATGTCGATTCGGATCCCGCCCAGCCCGGCACCACCCGCTACCTGCCGATGTCCATGGGCCAGTGGCATACGATCCGCGTCGATCTCCACAGCGACGGCACGTTCGACGCCTACATCGATCCCGAAAGCGGCATCACCACCAGCCGTCAGCACCTGTTCGGGACCCTGACCTCGACCGGCAGCGGATACGTCCAGTTCGGCCACACCGAGTCCGACGGAGTTTACTCCAGTGACTACGCCACCCACTGCGTCGCCTGGGGCAAGAATGCCGAAATCCCTCCGCCCCCCTCCCTGGCCGGGATGATCGACTGCGACGCCAATCCCATGCACCCCTCGTGCGTAGCTCCCGAGAACACGCTGGATGCCTGCCGCAACGGCTACGATGACGACGGCGACGGCCAGCTCGACTGCGACGATTCCGACTGTGCCGCCATCGCCCACTGCGCCGATACCGCGCCCGAATTCGTGGTGACCAGCGTCCGCACCATGCCGTTCGGCGAAGCCCCCGGCGGCCAGACCAACGTGTACTGCAGCGTCTACGATGAAAACGGAAACACGCTCGACGGCGTCTCGATCCGGGACCCGCTTTCTCCGGCCGTCGTCATGAGCCCCCATAACGACAACATGCAGTTCGGCCACTCCCGCTACATCCAGCTCAACGTGGACGGCCGCAGGAGCTATCGATTCCACGTCTTTGCCCACAACGGCCAGCCGGTCAGCAGCGAAGTCACGCCCCAACTGTTCCAGACGCTGCCCGAAGTCGGTTACGGCTACCTGATCGAGTTCATGCGCAAGTCCCAGCGCGCCAGCGCGGGCATCTTCACCCCCATGGAACCCGTCTTCCGGTACGACAAGGTGCAGCCGAACGCCTTCAACGTGCAGCCCAACCTGACGCTGCAGGACGGGGCCACCGTGCTCAACGGATCCGGCGGCGCCGAGTTCATTCAGACGTTCCGCGTGCCGGGCAGCGTCACCCAGCTCGTCAGCGCCCGCGTGATGGTACAGATCGGCGGCGGGAACGGCTCGTTCCGCTACCGCCTGAGTGTCCACGAGGTCGTCGGCAACAATCCGCCGCTCACACCGGCTGATCTCGGTCCGCAGATCGGCGCTGCCAGGGAGTCCCCGCTGATTGTCCTGGATGCCGCCGCCTGGCAGGACCAGATCGTCGTCTGGCCCGTCTCCGGCGTGGACGCAGTCACCGTCGTCCCCGGACACACCTACGCCCTCAAGATCGTCCGAGTGGATACGGGCCTCGGTTCGCCGTCGTTCAACATCATCCGAAGCTCGAGCAACTACGCCTGGGATCCTCCCTTCGGCAATCCTGATTTTGCCCAGCTCTACCGGTTCGATGGCGCCAACTACGTGCTCGACGCCGGCGGCTTCGATGCCCGGGCCTACGTCGTCGGCGGCGCGTTCGGACCGGTGACCCAGTGCAGCCCCTTCCCGGTCTTCGACCGCACCGGGGAGATCGTGCCCAACGTCCCGGACAGCCGCGTCGACAGTTTCGACTTCGTCATTTTCGCGGACTGTGCCACCGGCGCCGATATCGACTCCGGCACGTTCCAGGCCCTGTCGCAGACTTGCCGGTGCATGGACATCGACCAGGATGAAGACGTGGATATGGACGACTACGGCTGGTTCCAGCGCTGCTATACCGGCAGTCTCGGGATCGCCGATCCCGCGTGTCATCCGTTTGTGCCGTGAGCGTACCCGTGGCACCGAGGAAGGACGTTTCGCGTTCCGTGCGGCCTGAGAGTCAGACGGGCATGGCACTGCCGGATCGAAGTTGTCGGGCGTGGCTCGCTCTGCTGAGCCTGTGCATCGGTGCGGCTCCGCGCCTGCTGCCCGGGGCGCCGACGGTCCCGGCCACCGTCCCATCGGTTCGCTACCCGCTCTGGCGGGCGGGGCAGCCGGTCGACTACGTGATCAGCGTCCGCGAGAATCGCCGCTCGCATGATCAGCGGCCGGAGCTGCGCGCCGACCTCTCGCTCGAGCGCGTCCTGCATCTGCATGTCGATCCGCGGGAGGTTTCGCCCGCCGGCGGCGTCCTGCGGATGCGGCTCGACCGCATCGTCCTGAGCGGCCGATCCAATGAAACGCCGATCGCCTATGACAGCAGACAGGATCGCGGCAAACGCGGCGATGCTCTGGCCGACCTGCTGGCCACGGTCGCAGGTCGCACGTTTGAGGTGAAGATCAGCGCCGCCGGCGAGTTCCTCGATGTTCGCGGCCTCGACAGCGCCTGGCGCAGCGCAGGTCAGTTGATGGCGCCCGCGCCGCTTCTGGGGATCCAGTTCATGTTCCGCGATCAGACCATGCTGGGCCTGCTCCGCGAGACGCTGGCCCTGCCCATCGGTCGCGACAGCGACGCGAACGGCGAGACCTGGCGACAGATCCTCCAGACCGCCGTGCCGCTCGTGACGCCGCTTGCCTGGGACGCGGCCTTTACGACGGGTGATCGCGCGGACTGCGGCGGGCGGCCGTGCCGGCACGTCACCGCCGCTGGTTCGCTCAGCGCCGTGCGGCCGATGGGCGACGTGGGCGAGCATGGATTGCGGACGGAAGCGGTCGACGGAGCCCGGCGGTCCGATCTCCGGCTCGACGATGACACCGGACAGGTCATCCGGCATCAGATCGAACAGAACGTCGTGCTGTCGCTGGTCCTCCGCCCGCCCGCCGGGGGCGAGACTCTCCGCATGAAGCTGGAGCAGACCACGCAGATCAGCGTGCAGCGGGCCAGCAGGGGAGAGTAAGATAGGAGATGGTCCTGGGCCTGTGACACCTGGGAGGGGTCGCCCGTGGCCGGTACCCGGATCCATGGACTGAGCAACGGACCCGTATGTCATTATGAAGCGATGTGAGTCACTGACTGGCCTGGTTCTCCTGCTCCTCCTGCCCGGGCAGGTGCGTGCGCAGGCCGGCTGCCAGACCGACCGTGCCATCATCAGCGCCCAGCGCGGCGTCATCTTCGAACCGGCCAGCGTCACCTCCGGACAGTGGTACTGGAAGCTCGTGGACGTGGCCTGGTGCGAACCCGGCCCGGGCGGCGGAAAGATCAACATCTTCTACCGCGTGAAAGACGCCAACGGAAACTACATCGCCAACCAGCCGTGCATCTCCGCGTATCCCTACACCTATCCCAGCCTGCCGCCCAACCAGACGACCATTCTCACCAAGACGTTTCCCGACTGGGGCGATTACCCGATGTCGGGCGGCAACTGGTGCCCATCCTGGCCGCAGGCCCACGGCCCCTACAGCGCGTGGGTGAGCAGCCAGTGCCCGGCCAACGGCTCATCCTGCCCGCCGCAGGCTTCGTACCCCAGCGACCGCGTCTGGGGCATGGGCCTGCCGTGCAATTATCATGAGTCCTATTATCTGACCTGGCAGTTCAGCCAGGCGCCCCCGCCCCCGCAACCGCTCATCGTTCTGTCGCAGGCCGCCTTCTCGCGGCAGGTCACCCTCGGCCAGGAGCTCTCCGACGACAGCTTCACCATTCAGAACGGCGCAGGCGGCACACTCAACTTCTCCGTCAGCGAGTCGGTGGACTGGCTCAGCGTCAGTCCCGTCTCGGGCAACGCGTCAGGCACCGACGTGCGCACCATCACCATCGACTACGCCGCCGCCGCTCTGACCGAAGGCATCCATCACGCCACCATCACGGTCACCGGAAACGCGAGCAATTCGCCCCAGACCGTTGAAGTCACCCTGGACGCCCACCCGCCCCGCTACCTGGCCGATATCGATCTCGACGGCGACGTCGATCAGATCGATTTCGCCCGGTTCCAGTTGTGTCTGAGCGGCGACGGAGTCTATCAGCTCCTGCCCGCCTGCACGCGGGCCCGGCTCGATGGCGATGTGGACGTGGACGGGGCCGACTTCAACATCTTCCGCGAGTGCATGCGCGGCCCCGAACAGACGCCCCCTGCCTCGTGCCTGGAGTAGAAGATGGTCCGTGGTCTCTTGTGGCTCCGTAGCCCCCTGGATCCTTGCAGGTCCACCCCTGACCAATGGGTCAATGGACCCCACCATTGACAACGAACCACGGACACCGGACAAAGGCGAAGGAATGACGAAACGTTGGCCTGTTGTGACCTGCCTGATCGCCGCGACTGCCCGTGCCGGCCCCAACCTGATGAGCAATCCCGGTTTCGAGGAGGGCCCGGTACAGGCGATCGCCATCGGCTGGGTGCCGCGGGGCGAGCCCGCTCCGCCCGGCTACAACGGGGTCGACACCTCGGTCAAGCGGTCGGGCGCCCGCTCCCAGTATCTGCGCCATTGCGACATCCCCGGCCCGCTCGGCTGGGACCAGTGCGGCAGCGTCGCCCAGGTGACGCCGTACAACTCCGTCACCCCCGGCCGCACCTACAACGTCAGCGTCTGGCTCCGCAAGCAGGGCGGCGCCAACCCGGCCGGCTGGTTCGTCTTCGGCATCGAGTGGTTCCACGACGACGCCGTCACCGGCGAAGTCAAGATGCCCAGCACGCTGCCCCTCAACTACGATTGGACCCTCGTGACCTACCAGGTGACCGCCCCGCCGACCGGATACAACGGCCCACCCAACCGGCTCGGCGTCTGGCTCACCCGCCACACCGACGCCGACGTGTGGTATGACGACGTCTCGGTCACCGACGTGACGCCGGGCACTCCGATCATCGTCCGGTCTCCCGTCAGTTTCGTTCACACCATCGTGTGCGGCCACAACCTCCCCTCCGACCCGTTCACGCTCTCCAACGGCGACGGCGGCACGCTCAACTACACGCTCACCGCCGATCAGGAATGGCTCTCCCCTTCCGTGCCCGCGGGCAGCAGCACCGGCGAGACCGACTTCCTGACCATTGACTACGACGTGGCCGGCCTCCCCGTCGGCCACTCCGTCGGCAACATCACGATCACCGACCCGGCCGCCGCCAACTCGCCGCAGTCCATCCAGGTATCGCTTACCATCTCCGCACCGGGCGATTTCGACCTCGACGGCGACGTCGACATGTCCGACTTTGGGCATTTCCAGTTCTGCCTGACCGGCGACGGAGTCCCCCAGATCCTGGTCGGCTGTCAGGACACGCAACTGGACGACGACAGCGACGTGGACCAGAATGACTTCGGCATCTTCACGGATTGCCTGAGCGGGGCGAACGTACCTCCACCGCCTCAGTGCTGTGTCCCTTCCGGGCCGTGAGAGCAACGAATAACGAATGACGAGCGAATGACCAATGTCTAATGGCTGAATGTCTAAAGAATGACCAATGACCCAATGACTGAATGACCCGGTCCGCCGCCATTAGACATTCAGGTATTGAGGCATGAGTCAATTCATTTAGACATTGGGATTCAGACATGAGGCATTCGGGCTGCGGTCTCGTCATTCGGTTTTCTGAACGTTTCTTCGACGCGAGGACACGATGAACAAGCCATGGCTGGCCGCGTTCGCTGCGTGTGTCGCCTTATCGGCCGTGCTGGCCGGGCCGGATGCACTGGGCATTCAGAGTCGCCCGGCAGCACCCGCATCGCCGGTCTACCGCATCTATCCGCTGCTCGACGGGCACTGCAAGATCCGCGGCGATCACGCGTTCAAGGGCGGCAGCAAGGACGAAGTCTACGACTATGCCCTCTACATCTGGCTAATTCTGGGGGGCGACAAGCCGATCCTGGTGGATGCGGGCATCACCAACGTGCCGGAGATGAATCAGGGCGCGGCCGCCGTGCTCTATGAGCCCATCACCAAACGGCCGGGTGAGAACGCGCGGGACCAGCTCCGCAGGTTCGGGCTCACACCTGACGACATCGGCCACGTCTTCATCACGCACCTGCATTATGACCACGTGGACGATCTGCTGACCTATCGCAACGCGAAGATCTACATGGGCCGCAAGGAGTGGACGCTGGCGTCGACGGCCGCGCCGAGCTGGGCCCATGTAGCCATCACCGAGGCGTTCCGGGGCGACCCGGAATGGAAGAAGCGGCTCGTGCTGCTCGACGATCAGGAGGTCTTCCCCGGCTTCGAGTCGTTCTGGGTCGGCGGCCACACGCCGGGCTCCACGGCCTACCGCGTCCGCACGAAGGACGGCTGGATCGTGCTGACGGGCGATACGGTTTCACTTCTGGCCAACATCGAGCGCGACGTGCCGCCCGGCGTGTTCAGCAGCGCCGATGAGTGCATGGCCGCCATGAAGAAGATCCGCGAGAAGGCCGACATCGTCCTGCCCAGTCACGATCCGGGCACGGTGAAGCGCTGGCCGCCCAATCCAGGCAAGCAGCCGCGCTACTCGATCCGCGCGATCAAGGTCGGCGAATGCCACGTGCGCGACCATATCACCTTCCAGGGCGGCGATTTCAACCAGACCAGTCTCTTTTACCTCTACATCTTTGTGATCGAGGGCGGCGATCGTCGTATTGTGGTCGAGACCGGCCCGCGTGACCCGGAGGGCTTCAGCAAGGGCACCGCCGCGTACATTCCGGGCGGCGTCCGGCAGCTCCCCGAGGAGCGTACGCCCGAGGCCCTGCGCCGCCACGGCATCGACCCGGCCAGCGTGAGCCACGTCATCGCCACGCACCTGCACGGCGACCATTACGACTACTACGACGCGTTCCCCAACGCGAAGCTCGTTCTCAACAAGCGCGAGTACGAGTCGGCCGGCAGGAAGCTCGCCCCCGCCGTGCAGGCGGCGCTCGACCGGCGGCCGGGCTCGCTCCAGCTCGTCGAAGACGAAGAGATCGTCCCTGGCATCCGCACCGTCCGCCTGGGCTGCCACACCGAGGGAAGCCAGGGCGTGCTCGTCGAGACGCACCTGGGGTCGGCGATCCTCACGGGCGATGTGGTCTACAAGTACGAGAACATCGAGCAGGATCGGCCGACGCAGAGCCCGAACGAGCGCGCCTGCCGCGAGGCGATGGCGCGGATCCGCGCACTGGCCGACATCGTGGTGCCTGCGCACGACCCCCTCACGCTGCAGCGCTGGCCGGACGGCGTCATCGGCGCGCTGCCGCCCGAGGGCGACACCCGCCTCAAGGTCACGGGTCTGACGCTCGTCACGCCGCCCGAGATGAGCCAGCCGCTGCGCTACGCGATCGAGCAGCTCTCCGAACTCTGCAGGGTCTCGGCCGGATTCGAAGTGAAGCATGCCGACGCGCCGGACGGCGGTGGCGTCACTGTTCTGGTCGGGCGCGAGACGGGCGAGAAGCATGCGTTGACGATGTGCGCCGGCGTCCCATGGAATGATCTGGGGCCCGAGGGTTACACGCTCCGCGTGCGCAGCACTTGTGGTGTCCCGATGGAGATCGGGATCCCGCCTGCACGTCCCGATTGTGGTGCAGCCGTCTCGGCTGCACGTGCAGGCGAGACGCCTGCACCACAACCCAGCGGAATACCTGCACCACAACCCAGCGAGACGCCTGCACCACAATCTTCCGTCCCCGCCCGACCACGACCCATGATCATCGCCGCCGGCCAGACGGACGCCGGCACGCGTCATGCGATCATCGAGCTGATGCGTCAACTCGACCTCGGCAGGCTGCCCGCCACGCTGCCCGACGGCCTCAGCCTGGTGACCCGGCCCGACTTCGGCTGGCGCGGGATGTATGCCCATCAGCACTGGGCCTACCACTACCCCTACGCCCTGCGCACGTGGAAGGTCGAGGAGTGGAACCAGTACGTCGACACGCTCGCCCTGCTGCACCTCAACCTGTTCCAGATCTGGTCGATGGCCGGCAGCCTGCCCACACCGTTCTCGCCCGAGGACGAGGCCTGGCTGCGCCGCTACCCGCCGGTCATCGATCACGCGAAGCAGAATCACGGTTTTGAGGTGTGGATCGGCGAGTGCGCAAACAACATGGTCGATGCGAGCCGCCGCTCGGAGATGCCGCCGGTGCCGCAGCGCGACTACTTCCAGTTCGAGGTTCTCAAGAACCCGGCCGACCCGGCCCAGATGGAGGAGCTGAAAGCCCACCGGGCCGAGTTCTACAGGGTCTGCAACAACGCCGATGGCTACTGGGTCATCGACAGCGACCCGGGCGGCTGGAAGGGCAGCCCGTCGAAGGAGTTCGTCGATATCCTGATGATGAACCGCGAGCTCATCTCGCAGCACACGAAGCTCGGCCCGAAGGCCAGGCTGATTTACTGGATGTGGTTCGGCTGGGGGACGGGCAAAACGCCGGCCGACAACTGGCAAGCCACGCTGCCCGATCTCATCGCCCGCAATCCCGAGCCCTGGCTCATGACCGTCGCTGCTCCCGAGCACTGGAAGGTGACGGACCCGCTCCATCTCGAGCAACGCATCGTCTACTACCCCTACGGCACCGTCGAGCCTGAGCCGAGCCTTCCATTCACCACCATTGTCCCCGACCGCCTCCGCCGCTTCATGAACGTGCCCGAGCGGATCGGAAAGATCCCCGGAATCATGGCCAACGCCCAGACGCCCGTGGCCCAGTGGCCCAACATCCAGTACTTCTCCCGCTGCGCATGGGATATGGATCTGCGCGATGACCCGCCGTTTGAGGCCATGTATGAGCTGGCCCGGTGGATCTATCCCGAGCACCCCAAGCTGCTCTCGGATGCGTGGCTGAGCATCGGCGACGCCAACGCGCCGCTGGCCGAGCAATTCGCCGACCGGCTGGAAACGCTGGAGAGAGACAAGAAGCTCGGTCGGCCCGGCCCGATCGGCCTCAAGCTCTTCCCCGACTACGGCCAGGTCGCCCGCGATCTGGCAAAGCAGCTCCGCATCCACGCCGCTGCGACGCACTTCGTCCGCGACGTCAACGCCGGTAAGGCCAGCGACGAGCCGCTCCTCGAACAGCTCAAGAAGTACTGTCTGCTGTCACTCGCCTGGCGCAAGCACACCGGCTACAACAAGCACGGCACCAACGGCTGCAACTTCTTCCCGGTGCGCGAAGCCGCCCACAAACGCTGGTGGAAAGACAACCGCCTCAGCCCGCAGGTCTACGCCGCGCTCAAATCCGCCATGGAGGCACAGTTCGAACCATGGGAAGCGGAACTCATCCTCAAGCCTCTCCGCGAATGACTCCCGCAGCGGCCGCGCCGCATGCCGTGCTCCCGATCGGTCGTCAGAACGATGATGCCTTCTGGTCTCTGCTTCCCCTGCGACCCTTCGGACACATCTTCATGTGTCAGGGTCTGATGGCACACAGGTGATTCAGGTACTCCTCGACGTTCGTGTATCCGTCCCCGTCGCGGTCGGTGCCGGAGTCCTTCGGGTCGGAGGGGTTCAAGCCGTGCTGCTGCTCCCACGCGTCCGGCATGCCGTCGTGATCGGCGTCGGGTGGAGCCGGGCCGCCTTCTATCGAGGGATGGCCGCCGACTTCGTCGGGATGGTCGATGATCTGCCCTTTCCCGGCGCGCAGCTCGCGCAGGAGCCGCTCATCGACCGCGTCGCGCCGCGGGATCGTCGCACCGGCCTCCTTCAGGACCGCCTCCAGCGCCGTCTTCGCATCCGTCGCAGTGATCGGGTCGGCCGGGAAGGGCTCGCGTGCAACCACCTGCTCGACGGGCAGATCGGTCATGCCGAGCCACTCGGGTTCGTCCGGCCGGCGGCGAACCAGGTTGATGTTGCCGCGCAGGAAGTACCGCCCGCCGTCCTGACCCGGCTCGACGCGGATCACCGGCGGCGGGCGCTTCGAGCTGCTCGGCCCGGCCTGGTACCAGTTGCCCACCATGTTCACCCGCGGGCCGCGCGAGAGCATCGCCATGATCCCGCCGAAGTTGTACACGACATTGTTGACCACATCGTGGAGGCCGCCCTGGATACGCGGATTGCGGCTGCCGTTCGACATGAGCAGGTTGTGATGCACGCTGATCCGGTCGCAGTGATTGCCCAGAATCATGCCCATGCTGTGATCGCCCTTGTCGTGGTAGCCGCGGCGCAGCCCTTCGGCCCCGATGCACCACTGGATGGTCACATCGTGCACACCCGACACCCCGAAGTTCTCGTCCTGCCCCCACGACACCGAGCAATGATCGAGCACGACGTGGTGCGTGTCCCTGGTGTCCTCGTCATTCTCGATCGCGATGCCGTCCTGACGATTCGAAGGCACGCCGCGGTTGCCCCCGACCCGGCATCGCAGGTACCGGATCACGACGTCGTGCGTGCGCACGCGCAGGTTCGTGTCGCGGACGAGAATCCCGTCGCCCGGCGCCGTCTGCCCGGCGATCGTGACGAACGGCGAGCGGATCAGGATCGGCGTCCGCAGCGCGAGGCTGCCGCCGACGCGGAATACCACGATCCGCGGTCCCTGGGCCTCGAGTGCCGCCCGCAGGCTGCCCGGCCCCGCATCGTCGAGCGTCGTCACCTCGATCACGCGTCCGCCTCGCCCGCCCGGCGTCTGCGTGCCGAAGCCCTCCGCCCCCGGGAAGGCGGGGACGCCCCCGGCCGCCGCCCTGCTCGACATCACCACGCAGATCATCCACCACGCCCGTCGCATCTGAACACCTCGATCCCGGTTTGTGCTGTCCCATGCCCCCCCTCAATGCTTCTGCCGCTCCGACCGGCGGGAGGTTGCGCCATCGTGCGCCGGCCGGGCCTCCCCGCTGGATCACCCGAATGTATCGCCGGCAACGAGGGAGAGCCAGCCCGTTTGAAGCGATTCACACAGCCAGGTGTGCATCCGAAACCCCGTGGCGAGTCTCTCGGGTGGCATGGGCAGCGTACTCGCTGCCCGTGCCACCTGTCTGCCAGTGAACTCTGGATACAGCCCACAGCCAGCCAGTGCGTCCCGGCCGGCTGGCATGACCGGCCGGCCTGGCGTAAGATTGTGTCCGTCTCGGAGTTCAGCTCATGTTGCCCATCATCGCTTCCGGCCTCCTCTTCAGTGTGGTCTGCAGTCCGGCCGCCGGCGCTTCGGAGGCAGGTCCGCCCAGGCCCGCTCTCACCGAGATGGTCGCCATGCGTGATGGAACGCGCCTCGCCACCGACGTCTATCTGCCTGCCGGCGGCGAGGGCTCCTGGCCCGCCCTGCTGGTCCGCACGACCTACGGCAAGAAGGGCTACGGGCCCGAGTTCGGCTCCTGGGTCGGCAAAGGCTATGCCATGGTGATCCAGGACGTCCGCGGGCGGTTCGATTCGCAGGGCGCCGACCTCGCCTTCCTCAACTGCGGCAACGGCCAGCTCCAGGACGGCCACGACACGATCGCGTGGATCGCCCGTCAGAAGTGGTGCAACGGCAGGGTGGGCACGGTGGGCGCCTCGGCCATGGGCATCACCCAGACGCTGCTCGCGCCGGACGCGCCCGAACCGCTGGTCGCGCAGTACATCCTGGTCGCCGCCGGCAGCCTCTACCACGAGGCGACGTACGAAAGCGGCGCCCTGCGGCTCGAAATGACCGGCGGCTGGCTCATCGACAACCGCTACCATCCCGCCAATCTCTGGCTCACCGTGATGCACCCCTTCTACGACCGGCACTGGCAGCGCGTGGACGCCAACGCCCAGGCCGATCGCATTCACGTGCCCTCGGTGTTCTACGGGGGCTGGTTTGACGCCTTCCTGGTGGGCATCATCGACACCTGGCAGGCCCGTCAGCACCACGGCGGCGCCGGCGCCCGCGGCACGCAGAAGCTGCTGATCGGCCCGTGGTGTCACGGTGGACCTGGCACCGATGCCAAACCGGCCCGGGCCGGCGAGCTGACCTTCCCGGCCAATTCGCGCCGCCTCCCCTGCCCTATCGGCGGACAGGAGTGGTTCGCCCACTACCTCTTGGGAGAAGACAACGGAGCGGATCGGGCGCCGGCCGTTGTCTACTACACCATGGGGGCCGTCGGCGAGGAAGGAGCACCGGGCAACGTCTGGCGGATGGAATCCGACTGGCCGCCCCCGGCCACAATAACACCCTATCACCTCCATTCCGACGGCTCGCTCTCGCCCGATCCCCTCGTCGCCGCGGAAGGATCGCGCACCTTCGCGGCCGACCCCGCCAACCCCGTCCCCACCCGTGGCGGACATGTGCTGTGCCTGCCTCAGGGCACCTACGACCAGCGCGAGATCGAGGCCCACGCCGATGTCCTCGTGTACACGACCACCCCGCTCGAAGAGCCGCTCGAAGTCACGGGTCCGCTCGTCGCTTCGCTGCATATCTCTTCCGACAGCCCCGACACCGACCTGGCCGTGAAGCTCTGCGATGTCTATCCCGACGGCCGGAGCATGATCATCTGCGACGGGGTTTGCCGGGTCCGCTATCGCAAGGGCCTCGACCGCCTCGATCTGCTCCAGCCGGGACAGATCGTCCCCGTCCAGGTCCGGCTGACGCCCACCAGCCTGGTGTTCAACCGCGGACACCGCATCCGCGTGACCGTGGCCGGCTCCAACTACCCCCGCTATGACGTCAACCCCAACACCGGCTGGCCTGCCTGGCCCTTCTGCCCGACGCGGGTGGCCCATAACACGCTCTACAGTTCGACCTCGCACCCCTCGGCCGTGCACCTGCCGGTGATTCGGCGCGACGGGCGCTGACAGAGGGATTCAGCCACACTTGAATCCGGCAAGGTGGCGATCGGCTCCTGCGTGCCCGGCCAGCGGGGCAGGACCCGCGGTGCGTGAAATCCTCACCGGCCCGGACAATAAGCTTGACGTGAACCGCTTCAACTGATAGGCTGAAAGTGGTGAATCGAGGGTGAAAAGCACCTCCGCCGGTCGGTCCTCGACTGGCGACTCCGCCCAGTAGCCCCCGCAAGCCCAGGGATTTTAGCACGTGCCGTCCGGCGGATGTCGCCACGGCTGCAACTCGTCGGGATTCGTCCACAGTGAGTCGCTCGGTCGCGAAGACCACTGACTCGCTCGGCACCAAGGGAGGCGGAAACATGCTCACTTCCAACAGCAGGGTTACATGGCTGCTCAGCTCCATCGTCGTCATCGCACTGAGCGGTGCAGTGCACGCAGGACCGTTTGATGCGCCGTTCACCGGGACCGTCGACATCAATGTCGTCGGTTTCAACTTTCCCACCGTGACACAGGGCGGCCTCGGCTCGTGGGGGGCCACTTTCGTCTCCAGCACGCCCGGCACGGTGACGATCGACGCCGCCCGGGCGGTGACGGCCGGGAACTTCGGCCTGAGTTACCGGATCACGGGTTCCACCCCCCTGGGGGCGGTGAACGGCGTGGTCACACGCAACTTCGAACTGACCGGTCTGCTCGACAACCTGGGCGGGCCCTACACGCCTGTGTTCTATCCGCTGGATCCCACCGACGCGGTCCCCCCGTCGGATCCGGTCGGAAGCGGCTCGGGGGACTCCAACTTCCGCACCACGAACGGCGCCACGCCTGTCGCCAATAACGTCACGCTCAACGCGGAGAAGCTGGTCCTGATCTCGCTGATGAGCCGCACGCCGATCCCGGGCGGCGAGCGGTTCGTGTACCTGGCCAATCTAAACCTGGCGACCCATCACCCGGCCGTCGGCAACTTCATCCTCGGCTGGGGCGGCGACGCCGTGGGCTCCACCGTGACGATCGACGTCACGCCCGAGCCGGCGTCCCTGGGCCTGCTGGCCCTCGCGCTGCCTCTGGTCCGCCGCCGCCGGGTGGCGTGAGATCGCCCCGGCCGCAACCAGCGACTCCGACCTGCATCAGCGCACCGCTCGTGCGAGAATCCCTTCCCGCACGCAGAGCGTGCCTGTTACCTGCTGGCGACGCAAGTGACGCTTCCGTCCATGCCGGCGACACAGGGGCGGCCCGTGGGGTCGATGCCAACCGGGGCCATGACGTGGAGCTGAGGGGTGGTCTGGTACTGCCAGAGGGTTTGGCCGGTGGCGGCGTCGACGGCGCTGAGCAGGCCGCGGTTCGAGCAGACGTACACTTTGCCGGCGTGCTCGGTGGGCGGGATGGGGAATCGCCCCAGCGCGACGGGGTTGTTCCAGATCTTCTGGCCCTTGCCGTCATACTTCGTCAGGCCCGACTCCAGCCCGCGGGCGTAGAAGAACTTCCCATCCTGCGACAGGCCGATGGCGGAGATCCCCGTCGCGATGCCGCCGGCGTACTGGCCGTCGAGCGTGTACGCGCCCAGGTGATAAGCGCGGTCGGCGAAGAAGAGGCAGTCACCGATGATGATCGGTGACGCGTCGGCGGCCGCATAGTAGCGGTTGGCGAGTTTCGGGGAATCCTGGCCGGCCGGGCAGCGGGTTTTCCACTTCACGCTGCCGTCGCTCGCGCTGAGAGCGTACACCAAGCCGTCCCACGCGCCGAAATAGAGCACGCCGCCGCTCAGCAGCATCGACTGCTCGATCGGGTAATCAGAGACCTGCCTGGACCAGAGCTTCTGGCCGCTGGATCGCTCGACGGCGTGCACGAAGCCCTGAAGATCGGCGGCATACACGCGCGTTTGATCGACGGCCGGCGTGCCGTACGTGCTCGCGCCGACGTCGCACGTCCATTCCGCCTTGCCATCAAGCGTCAGACATGACACTTTGCCGTTGCCGCTGGCGACATAGAGGTATTTGTCTGCCAAGGCGGGCTCGTGGAGGATTTCGGCGCCCGCGTCGGACAACACGCCGCTTTTCATGCTCGCGACGTGGTTCACCTCCGTCTGACGAGGAACACCTTCGAGCCGGACCATTTCACCGGCCGTGGTGGCGACGAGGAGTCCGTCACCCAGTGCCACGGGCCGCGCCTTCATGCCGGCATTCAGCGTGATTCGATCCGCGATCAGGTTTCTCGCGATAACGTCGAACGGCATGGTCCGCTCCACGGTCACATCGCTCACGCGGGCGAGAACGTGGACGTAGTGAGCGCCCGGCGTCAGATTCCTGATGGGAGCCTGCCCGACCAGCCGATCCTTCACCCGGGGCGACAGAACGGCGGACCGCTCAGGATCGCTGTCGACCTGGGCCTTCATCTCACGAAAGTCGCCCCTGGGCACCGAGCAGATGACCGGGATCGACTCGGCGCCGGCCCCTACCTGCGTGACCCGGCATGCGAAAGCAAAGCCGGCCGTGTTGGATCGGATCGACTTCTCGAGCAGCACCTTGAAGAGGCCCTGGCGCGCGGCAGACTCCGCGTGCGAACCGTCCGCCGGGGCGGACGCGGCCTTCTCGTGGAAGCGGTAAACCACGCGGAGCGTGTCGCCCTGGACGAAGATGGTGCTGTAGCCCGTGTTCGGCCCGAACGTCGAGCCGCCCATGACCGAGTCGAGCGTCCCCCACTTCTCGGCTCGCGGTGAGTGGCCGTGGCCCATCACAAGCAGCACGATATTGTGGTTGCGGATCGTTTCGAGGAAGCGAAGCTGCTCGTGCGGCTTGGCGAACTCCGCGCTCGAGATCGGGTGATGGCAGAAGAGGAAGACGGGCGTTTCGGGCTTCACTTGCGAAAGGTCGCGCTTCAGGAACGTGAGCGTGCGCTGTTCGAGGCTCGGCGTGGGCTCCTGCGGCGTGGCCGAGTCGAAGAAGATGAAATGGCAGCCGAAGCGGTCGAACGAGTAATGGTCGCCGCCGTACCGGTCGCGCATGATCTGCATCACGCCGGCCCAGGTGTTGTCGTGGTTGCCGGGCACCAGGTAGAGGGGGATCTGGAGCGGCTTGAACAGGCCGGCGAAGCTCTCGAACGTCCGGCCGACGTTGCCAAACTCCATCAGGTCGCCGGTGCAGACGACCAACGACGGGCGCGGCGTGGTGACGGTCTGGTCGCCGACTTCGAGCACCTGCGGTGTTTTGGCCTGCTCGCAGACCCAGCCGATGGTGCTCACGCTGCGGTCGCCTCCCCGCAGCGGCGGCGAGCCGGCGGGGAGCGGCCCGATGTGCGTGTCGGAGATCTGGATGAAGCAGAAGTCCTCGACGCCCTGCGCCCGGCCGGCCAGAAACATCGAGAGGATCAGTGAAAACAGGCGGCATCTGCAGCGAAACATTAAGATACTCCACGACAAAGCCGCATTGTAGGAACACGGCAACGTCTCAGCAATCGGGGCATGACCATGAAAGCCATTGTGGATGTGCAGGAACTGCGGATCGTCGAGGCGGATGATGCGGCGCCGCCGGGCGCGAGCCGGCACGCGGAGGTCGTGATCATCGGCGGCGGCCTGGCCGGGGTGGCGGCGGCGCTGTCGGCCGGTGCGGCCGGACGCACGGTGATCCTCGTCGAGGAGACCGACTGGCTGGGCGGGCAGGCCACGAGCCAGGGCGTCAGCGCGCTGGACGAGAACGGCTGGATCGAAGCCAGCGGAGGTACGCGAAGCTATCTGGCGTTTCGCAGGGGTATCCGCGACTGGTATCGCCGGAACACGACGCTCACGCCGGCCGCTGCGGGAAAGGAGCATCTCAACCCCGGCAACGGCTGGGTGAGCCGGCTGTGCTTCGAGCCGAAGGCGGCGTTGGCGGTCATTGATGAGATGCTCGCCCCCGCCGCACAGTCCGGGCATCTGAGCATCCTCAAGCGTCACAAGGCGTACGCCGTCGGACGTTCGGGCGAGAAGATCGAGCACGTCGACGTGGTGAACCTCGAGACGCGCGAGCGGACGCGCCTGACGGGCGGGATGTTCATCGATGCGAGCGAACTGGGCGATCTGCTCGCGCTGAGGGCGGCGGAGTTCACCAGCGGCGCCGATGCGCGGTCGCAGACGGGCGAGCCGGGGGCGGTGGAGACCGCCGACCCGCTCGACGTGCAGAGCTTCACGTATCCCTTCGCGATCGAGAACCGGCCCGGCGAGCAGCACCTCATCGCCCGGCCGGCCGACTACGAACGCAATCGCGAGAAGCAGCCCTACACGCTCGTCATCCACTATCACGACCGCGGCGACCGGCTGTACGGCATGTTCGTCAAGGGGCAGGGCTACGGGCCGTTCTGGACCTACCGGCGGCTGATCGATCACACGCAGTTCGCGCCATCGAGCTATCGCAACGACATCGCGATGATCAACTGGCCGGGGAACGACTACCGCGGCGGGAGCATCCTGGTCGACTCGCCGCAGGAGCAGATCCGCCACCTGCGGGCGGCCAGGAACCTGAGCCTCGGCCTGCTCTACTGGCTGCAGACGGAAGTGGCCCGCGATGAGGGCGGGCGCGGCTACCCGGAGTTCAAGCTGCGGCCGGACGTGATGGGCAGCGCCGATGGCATCAGCAAGTTCCCGTACATCCGCGAGACGCGCCGGCTGGTGGCCCTGCGGACGATCGTGCAGCAGGATGTCTCATCGGGCACGCAGAAGGGGCCGCGGGCCGAACACTTCCGCGATTCGGTGGGGATCGGCCATTACTCGATCGACATCCACGAGACCACGCGCAGTTCGGGTCAGCAGGTGATGACGCCCACCAAACCGTTCCAGATTCCGCTCGGAGCGCTGATCCCACGGAAGGTCACGAACCTGCTGGCGGGCAACAAGAACCTGGGGGTCACGCACATCACGAACGGGTGCTACCGGCTGCATCCGATCGAATGGAACGTCGGCGAAGCGGCGGGCACCGCAGCGGCCATGGCCATCGAGCGCGGCGCCGCACCCCGGCGCATCCGCGACGATGCCGCCCTCCTGCTCGACCTGCAGCGGCGCCTGGTCGCCCGCGGCGTGCCGCTCATGTGGTACGACGACGTGCCGGTGTCGGATGACCGGTTCGAGCGCGTGCATTTGGCGCCATTCGAGAAGCCCGAGACGCTCGAGCAGCTTCGGGGCGACCTGCATGCCCCCAGACCGGCCTGACCGCGCGGCAGACCGTGCAGGCAACTTGTGAGAGTCATCAACGACGGCGTGATGCCCTGGAAACCCAAGCCCCGGAAGGGGCGATAGAAGGACGGGGTGCGTTCTTTCGCCCCGTCCGGGGCTGAATTGTCCATGGCTGACCGTTCCCACGGCTAGCGCCGTGGGCTACCCCCTAACGCCGCTCCGCGGCTGAAGCACAGTCGGCGGAAGAATCGAGCACATGACGGTCGCTCCGAACCTCTTTGAGGCAGATAAGAAGAGGGCCTGGGGCCATCAAGGACCCGATGCAACTAACGAGGGTTAACAAGAGGTTTC
>CAZQEN010000019.1:19165-41879 GCA_964591605.1 uncultured Planctomycetales bacterium | reverse complement strand
TGCACACATGGAGCCCAAAGCGCGAGCGAGGGTCTATCGCGTGAACCCCTCGCTCGCGCTTCGGGCTCTATTGGCCACTGACCGGGGGAGCGCCGCTGCAACCTCTTCGAGCACATGGCTATCCTGCTTTCGGTTTGCGGGGCGTCTGGGCGGGCAGCGTAGTGGGTGGATGAAACGCGGGGTCCTGCGGCTGATCGACTTCGAGTGGCGCCGTATCACCCAGTTGCTTTTGCCACGTACGAAGACGCCCCATCATCCGCTCGATCCGATCGGCCTGCTGGGGATCATCCGCCAGGTTGTGAAGTTCGTCCGGATCGGTCCGCAGGTCGAATAACTGCGTGATGTTCACCTTCGGGTAGCGGATCAGCTTCCAGCGCTCATCGCGAATCCCCCGCTGCACGTCGCGATAGGACATGAAAATCGAGTCACGCACGCTGGCGCTCTTGCCCCCTAGCACCGGCGCGAAGCTCCGGCCGTCGAGGCCGGACGGTGTTTCCGTGCCGACCAGATCGCAGACGGTCGGAAAAATGTCCATGACGTAGACGAGCGCATCCGAACGCCCGCGGGGAATACCCGGCCCCGCAAACATGAGCGGCACCTTGGCACTGTGCTCGTAGAGGTTCTGTTTGCCCATCAGTCCGTGGCTGCCGATGGCCAGACCGTTATCGGAGGAGAAGATGATGATCGTGTTGTCGTACAGGCCCAGCTCACGCAGCGAATCCAGCAGTCGCCCGATGTGCCCGTCCAGGGCGGTGATGACCGCGTAGTGCTCGTGCAGATGCCGACGGATCTCCTCGCGCGTCCGCGGCCAGGGGGCCAGTTTCTCGTCGCGCACGAGCATCTCGCCGTTGTCGAACGGGTGCACCGGCAGGTAGTTCTTCGGCAGGGGAATTTGATTGCGATTGTACAGATCCAGGTACTTCTTCGCCGCCACGCGCGGGTCGTGCGGGTTCCCGAATGCCAGGTACATGAAGAACGGCCGGTCGGCGGGCCGGTTCTTCAGGAAATCGATCGCCTCGTTGACGATCGTCTGCCCCGGCTCGCCGCTCGCGCGGTCGACGTCGTCCTTGACGTACTTGTTGGTGTCGAACGTCTCGTTGATCAGCAGGGCCACGTTCCCCCGCTTGCCGTGATGATACGTGACGTACCCGGCCTTCTTCATCGCGACGGGGAAGTTCGGCCCATCCGGCGGCGCCTGCGGGCCGGTCCAGCGGAAATACGCCCGGCCGCTCATGAGCATGTTCCGGCTGGGCAGGCACACCGCGCCGACGTTGCTGCCGAAACAGTATGCGTTGCGGAAAACGAATCCGCCCTCGGCGAGGCGATCCAGCGTGGGCGTCCGGATGACGGGATTGCCCAGCGCGTGAATCGTGTCAGGGCGCTGGTCGTCGGTGAAGAGGAACAGGATGTTCGGCCGCTCGGCTTCCGCGGCGATTGCTCCGACCGGATGCCAGGCCCACATTCCGGCCGACACCAGCAGAATGGCCGCCAGCGGGAAGGTCCAGCGTCCTGCCGCGGAATCCACGTCGATGGATCTCATGATCGGGTGTGCCAGCCTTTCTTTCGCGAACCGCTCGAACTTAGATTACCATCTCGCAGAAAGCGGGGCGACCCTGCACAGACGGCGTGCGGCCACGCGTCCGGTCGTGTCGAACGCCCAGTGTTGCCGGGAGTGCCCCCCGTAGTCTCCAGCGATGGAACCCAGTGATGGCGCGATGGCTGAAGTTGTTCACATGCGTGACTCTGACGGGCCTCGCAGGGCGCGTCTTCGCCGCCGCCGACGGCCACTTCGTGCAGCGCGACTTCTGCATCAGCTTCTGGGTCGATCCGCCGCTCGATGACTCCGCGGATCAGCACTACCGCCGCATCGCCGACGCCCATTTCAACGTCGTCATGGGCAACTCCGGCGCGCGGACACCCGACGACGTGCAGCGGCAGCTCCGGCTGTGCGAGAAGCACGGCCTCAGGGCTATCGTCTGGCACGGCGGGCGGCCGGCGGACCAGTTGCCCGACGATAAAGCATGCCTGGGCTATCTGCTCCAGGATGAACCGAAAGCGCGCGACTTTCCGCGACTCGCCGCGCAGGTCCAGGAGCTCCACGCGAAACGCCCCGGCAAGCTCGCTTATATCAATCTCTATCCGTCACACGCCACGCCGCGCCACTGGGATGCGCCCACCTACGAGGAGTATGTCGAGCGCTTCATGCGCGAGGTACGGCCTGACGTGCTGTGCTTCGACCGGTACCCGGTCATGAAGCCCGACGTGGACGAGCGCGACGGTTATTGCGAAAACCTCTCCGTTATCCGCCGCCATGCCCTCGCCGCGGGCGTGCCGTTCTGGAACTTCTTCAACATCATCCCCTACGGCCGGCACGACGACCCGACCGAGAGTCAGGTCGCCTGGCAGATCTACACCTCGATCGCGTACGGCGCGAAGGGCGTGCTCTACTTCTGCTACTGGACGCCCCGCGGCCGTGAGTTTCCCAGGGGCGGAGCGATCATCACGCCCGACGGCCGCCCCACGCGGCACTACGATCAGGCCCGGCGGATCAACGCGCGGATCGCCCAACTCGGCCCCACGCTCATGAAGCTGACCAGCACGGGCGTGCTGCGGATCAAGCCCGGCGACGATGCGGCCCCCATGCTCAAGGACTCGCCGATCCGCACACTGACCGACGGCGATTACCTGATCGGACTGTTCACCCACCCGGAGGGGCGTCGGGCCGTGCTGCTGAACAACTACCGTTTCGCCTATACCGCGTGGCCGACCGTCGAGTTCGCGCGGGATGTAGGCGACATTGTCGAGGTGAACCAGGAAACCGGGCAGGAGATTCCCCTGCGCGACGACAGCCCGGACATGCCCGGCCTGCAGCTCTCGATCGATGCCGGTGTGGGCCGGCTGTTTCTGATGGGAAATCCGTAAACGATCACACACGAGGGAATTCCAGCATCATGAAGGAACGATTCAAGGGACTGATTGCGGCGACATTCACACCGATGCATGCCGACGGCTCGCTCTGGCTGGAGCGCGTGCCGGCCGTCGTGGACTATCTGCATCAGGCGGGCATCAGTGCACTCTACGTGGTTGGCAGCACGGGCGAGGGCGTGTCGATGAGCATGGGCGAACGCAAGGCGGCGGCCGACGCGTTTGTCCGGGCGGCCCGCGGCCGGCTGCCGGTGCTCGTTCAGGTGGGCCACACGAGCCTGGCCGAGGCGCGCGAGCTGGCCGCCCATGCCCAGCAGATCGGGGCCGACGCGGTGTCCGCGGTCGCTCCGTTCTATTTCAAGCCTGCCTCGCCGGCCGTGCTCGCCGACTGCATGGCCGAGATCGCCGCGGGCGCGCCGAAGCTGCCCTTCTACTACTATCACATCCCCGCGGTGACGGGCGTGGCGCTCGATCTGGTCGAATTCGTGCGGCTGGCCCGCGGCCGCATGCCGACCTTCGCGGGCATCAAGTACACCGCGCCGACGGTGCACGAGTTCCTCGCCTGTGTGGAGGCCGCGGGCGACGACCTCGATATGTTCTGGGGTGTGGATGAGATGCTTCTGAGCGGCCTGGCCGCCGGGGCCCGCGGGGCCGTGGGCAGTACCTACAACTACGCGCCCGCCCTGTATCGCAAGCTCGTGGCGGCGTTTGAGCGGGGGGATCTGGCCGCCGCCCGGCGCTGTCAGGTTCAGTCCATCGACATGATCCGGATCGTGCTGGCCGCCGGCGGACTCGCCGCTCAAAAGGCCATGATGCGGCTGTGCGAAGTCGACTGCGGGCCGGCGCGTCTGCCGCTGGTCCGCATGAGCGACGAGGCGGTCGCGAAGATGGCCGATGCGCTGCGGGCGATCGCTTATTTCGAGTGGAGCCGGTGATTCGGCAGCCGGCCCGATGCGCAGCAGGGTCGAGACGGTGCATCCGCTCAGGCTGAGCGTGCCGTGTGGAGGGCAGCCACCATGTCGGGTTCCAGTGCGGTTCTCGTCGTCGTTGGAATCTCCGAACAGTACCCGTCTTGCTCTTTGCGGATTCGTCTGGGGCGGATACTGATTCCCGCCGCGCTGGCCGCATGCGCTGCGGGCGCCGCTGCGCAGAACCCGGCGACCTGGCCGAGCGAGGCGCAGCGCACCGAAATCGCCAAGTCACTCGACCTGGGCGAGTCGGCGCCGGACTGGCTGGTGCAATCGGAGTCGTATGCTTTCGGCTTCAATCCGGACGACTGGCCGGCCCTGGCGGCCTCGAAGGTCGCGTTCATCACGCACTGCCCGGTCAGCCGCGACTACTTCACGCGCGTTCACGCCCTGGGCATTCGGGCCTTCCCGTACGTGACCTTCTACCAGGGCTTCGCCACCCAGACCTACCAGGGGGTCAATCTGAAGGATCACGCGGAATTCATCGAGGTGGATGCGGAAGGCAACCTGAAGCGAACCGGCTTCTGGGAATCCGAAGACGCCAAGAACATGTATACCACCTGCCCGGCGGTGCAGGCGTATCAGGACGCAATGGTGGCCTGGGTCCGCAAGCTGATGGAGCTGGGTGCCGACGGGGTGTTCGTGGACAATCTCAGCTCGCGCGTGGAGTGCTTCGGGCCGAAATACCGCAAACACCAGCACGTCACCGACGATGCGAATCACGCGTTTGCGCTGCTGCTGCAGCGGGTCCGCGCCGTGGTGAAGGAATACAAGCCCGACGGCGCGGTTCTGGGCAACTCGGCTTCGCCCACCTCGCTCCCGCATGAGTTCTGGAAGCATCTCGATGCGGAGATGCTCGAGTCCTACATCTGCACGTGGGTCTCGAAGGACCGGTGGTTCGACTGGCACAAGCACTGGCACGAGAGCGGCATCAAGCTCCAGCCGCACATCCGGGCGGGCAAGCAGATTCAGGCCCTCAGCTACGTGGGGCACACGTCCTACGGCGTACGGGAGGATGCGTTCTTCTGCTATGCAACGGCACGGCTGGCCGGGTTCGTGTTCAACGCGGGCCGGCCGATCTCCGATCCGGAGACGGCCATCCTTTACCAGATTCGTTTGGGTCCGCCGCTGGGGCCCGAGCAGGAGCAGGACGGCGTTTTCTACCGCCTGTTTGCGGCGGGGATTGTGGCCGTCAACCCGGACAAGGCGAAGTCGGCGACCTGGACGCTGCCTGCGTCGGCGCCGTCGACGCGGTTGTACGATGTCTTCGAAGCCGCCCCGGGCAGGGACGCGAAGGGGCGACTGATCGACGTGAGTACGACGCAGCGGCGCCTGACCATCCCCGCCTATTCCGGACGCGTTTACCTCTATGTGCCGGGAGCCGACCCGCAGGCGGACAAGCCCGGCCCGACGCTCACCGTCGTCACCGAGCCGCCGCTGGGCCTGGTGCGGTTCCGCGTGGACGGCTTTGACTACTGGACGCACAGCGGGCGCTGGACGACCGAGTATGAGCTCGGCCCCTCCTTCGGCAGATTCAGCATCCTATTCGACCGGCCCGGCCCTCATCAGCTCGAGATCGTGGATGTCGTGCCTGCGGACATGAAGACGCCGGCCGGGTATGGCTCCGGCGAGCGGCTCGGCCAGTTCATGGATCCGTCGCAGCCGACGAAACCCAGCGGCGGCCGGAAGTTCCGCTTCCGCGAGTGGAGCGGCGCGGCCTCCGGCACGCAGACCCGCATCGAGCTCGATCTGAATGAGAGCGCCACGCTGACGGCCCGGTTTGATGTGGAGGAAGCGGCGACGAAGCCCGCTGCTTCGCATCGATGAGCCCGTCGGCGGCGTTGCGGCCGTCGCCCCGGGGCGCGCGATCCATCTGAAGGAGGAGATCTCCAATCTCAATTCTCAGATCTCAGATCTGCATAGAATCAATCCACCTCACACACGTGCGCGTGCCGCTGTGTGAACCGTTCGCCATCAGCAACGGCGTCGTGAGCGAGAAGGACGCCATCGTGGTGGAGCTGACGGGCGCGGGACTGACCGGCCTGGGCGAGGCGTCGCCGATGGCCGGCTCGTTCTACAGCCCGCAGACGCCGGATTCGACGTGGGACGCGCTCACGCAGCGGATCGTGCCGCGCCTGGCCGGCATCGATCGGCTCGATCTGGATGGCGGGTGGGCTTCTGACCTGATGGATGATCCCTTCGCCGTGAATGGCGTCGATGGAGCGCTCTGGGATCTCGCCGCGAAGCGTGAGTCGAAGCCGCTCTGGAAGATTCTGGGCGGCGACGGGCTGCGGCCGATCGAATCGGGCCTGGCCGTCGGGATCTACGCGGATACGCAAACGCTGGCGGCCCGCATTGCCGGGCATCTGGAGCAGGGCGGCTATCGCCGCGTGAAGATCAAGGTGCAGCCCGGCTGGGACGTGCGGCCGCTGGAGGCCGTGCGTGAGCGCTGGCCGGATATCCCGCTGATGGTCGATGCGAACTGTGCCTATCGCCGCGAGCATCTGGATCACGTCGCCGCCTGGGACCGTTTTGACCTGATGATGATCGAGCAGCCGCTCCCGCGGGAGGACCTCGTGGGTCACGCCGAGCTGGCGCGGCGCTGCCGCACGCCCATCTGCCTCGACGAGGGCGCCGAATCCATCGCGGCCGTCGAACGTGCGATCGAAATGGGCAGTGCGAGCATCATCAACATCAAGCTCCAGCGGCTCGGAACGATCGAGGCCGCCCTGCGTGTGCACGAGCTTACGCGGTCGGCGGGGATCGGCTGCTGGATGGGCACGATGCCCGAACTGGCCGTCGGCGGCTACGCCGCGATGCACTTCGCGGCGCTGCCCAACATCCGATACCCGACAGACGTCGAGGCGAGCCAGCGATGGTTCGTCGCTGACATCACCGATCCGCCGATCCGCTGCCGCGACGGCCTGCTGGAGCTGCCGACAGGGCCGGGTCTGGGCGTCGCCCTCGACCGCGGCATGGTGAACCGCTACAAAGTCCGGGAGTGGTCGGCGCGTCTCACCTGCCGTCTCGGGTAGCGCCGTTTTCGGCAAGCTCCGATACAGGAATGCCCCGTCGATGAAATGCCTCCTCCATCTCCTCGCGTTGCCTGCGGTCTGCGTCATCCCCGCCTCCGCCGCGGATCTGACCTTCAAAGACCGCTACCTCGGGACGCTGGCCGAACACGTTCCCGCGATCCTGAAAAACTACGACGCCTCGACCGGCCGTTTCGGAACAGGCATCTGGATCTGCACCGACCAGAACGCGATGCTCCCTCTGGCCGTCGTCTACAGCACGCGGGGTGAGAGGAACACCCACTACAAGGACAAAACGCTGCTTGAGGCAATCATGAAGGCCGGAGATGCCCTCATCGACGACATGGACGGGCAGGGCCAGTGGGTCTTCCGGAAGAAGGACGGCAGCACGTGGGGCAAGATCTGCATGCCCTGGACGTATTCGCGCTGGGTCCGCACGTATGCCCTGATCGCCCCCGACATGCCGCCGCAGCGCCGCGAGCGATGGGTCAAGGCCCTCACGCTGGGCTACGGGACGATCTCGAAAACCCAGCTCGGGCACGTGCACAACATCCCGACGCATCATGCGATGGGTCTCTATGCGGCTGGCAAGGCGCTGGATCGGCCTGAGTGGTGCGGGCAGGCGGCGGAGTTCATTCACAAAGTCATCGGCACCCAGGGGGAGGGTGGATACTGGTCGGAAGGCCAGGGACCCGTCGTCAACTACAACTTCGTCTATGTGGATGCGATCGGCACGTATTGCGCCATGTCGGGCGATGAGTCGGTGCTGCCGGCGATCGAGAAGGCCATCCGCTTCCACGCCGCTTTCACGTATCCCAGCGGCCAGGGGGTGGAGACGATTGATCAGCGCAACCCGTACCATGACAAGGTGCTGCCGGGCAACCCTGCGTTCACGCTGACGCCGGCCGGCCGGGCATGGCTCCGCAACCAGTGGCGCGGCCATCCGGATGAGGTCCTCAGCGACGACTCCATGGCACTCTTCGTTCTGCACGGCCAGGAAGGCCCCATCGCAGACGCGTCAGACAACGAATCGGTCTTCATCCTCCGTGAGGGCGGGGCCGACCGCGTTGCCGTCCTGCGGCAGGGGCCGTGGTTCGTGTGTCTGTCGGCCTTCACCACGCCGGTCGCCAACAATCGCTGGCATCAGGACCGCCAGAACCTCGTGAGCATCTGGCACGAAAAAACCGGCCTGATCCTGGGCGGGGGCAACACCAAGCTCCAGCCCGCGTGGAGCAATTTCACGGTGGGCGATATGTCGCTGCTCACACATCAACCTGGCGACGAGAGTCCCGACTTCCGGCCCAAGGGCGAGTTGTATCATGTCCCCTCGGCCGCGATGCTCGTGCGCGAGCCGGTCCCCGGCCTCGATCTGACGTACGGCCCCGAAACCTGCCGCATCCGCGTGCGGATCGAGAATGAGAAAACGCTTGTTTATGAATTGAGCGGCGCCGCGCGCTCCGGGAATCCGGTCCTGGGCCATGTCACGCTCATGCCGCACCTCGGCCAGCGACTCGAAACCAGGGGCGGCCACCAGGGCGATTTGACGACCGAGCCGCTCGATCTCTCGGCCGCTCAACTGGGCGGGGGCCTGACCTTCGCCGGCTGCCGGCTGACGCTCCCGCCCACCGCCAGCCTCCACTGGCCTGCGCTCCCGCACAATCCCTACCGCAAAGACGGCCGGGCCGAAGCCAGCGAAGGCCGCATCGAGATCCGCATCCCGATCGGGGTGAACGATTCGCGGCAAGTGGTCACGCTGCATGTGGACGGCCGGCCATGACCACGCGAATGCTGGACTTGCCCCCTGTGGCGGCTCCGGGCTGCAAGACAGCCCCGAACAGGCATTCAGATGCACGCAGGGACCCCGGACCATTGGCCGTTCATTGACGCCAAAGCGGCTCACGGGTAGACATTCCCCCATGAGAATCATCCGCTTTGAAGACCCATCCGGCACGGTCCGCTACGGCGAACCCCTCGACGCCTCCCGGGCTCGGGTGATCGAGGGCGATGTTTTCGGCGAGCACCGCGTTACCCCGCAGACCCTCGAGGTCAGGCGGCTGCTCGCCCCGATCCCCCCGGTCAACATCATCGCCATCGGGCTGAACTACAAAAAGCATGCGGAAGAGAGCGGCGCCAAGCTGCCCGATGCTCCGCTGATCTTCGTCAAGCTCACCACGTCGGTCATCGGCCCCAACGAACCGATCCTCCTCCCCGAGGACGCCCCTGACGAGGTGGACTACGAGGCCGAGCTGGCCGTGGTCATCGGCCGGACCGCGCGGAAGGTGTCGGAGCGGGACGCGCTGCAGTACGTGCTGGGCTATACCTGCGCCAACGACGTGTCGGCCCGCGACTGTCAGCGCGTGCGCGACCGGCAATGGGCGCGGGCCAAGGGCTTTGACACCTTCTGCCCGCTCGGGCCGGCGCTGCTGGTGGACCGCAACGTCGATCCGAATGCTCTGCCGATCCGCGCCCGCCTGAATGGGGAGGTTGTGCAGAGTTCCAACACCTCGGACATGATCTTTTCCGTCCGGAGCCTGATCAGCTACCTTTCGCACCAGTTTACGCTTCTGCCTGGTACGGTGATTCTGACCGGAACGCCCGAGGGCGTCGGCTGCGCCCGCACGCCGCCGCGATTCCTGCGGTCCGGCGACCGCATCAGCATCGAAATCGACGGAATCGGTGAACTCACGAACCCGGTTGTGCGGGACGAATCGCGATAGCCGGGCTTGCTGTATGTGATGTGCTGTGTGTTGCGGAAGTCAGCATCCGATCACAACGCAGAGCGCACAACAAACAGCAGACAACGGACAATGGTCCACTGACAACCGACAAGCCAGGTGATGCATGGCCGAGATGAAGCTGCTGGAAGACACGGTGGGCGACGTGATCGTGGTCGATCCCAATGAGCGCTACATCCGCGATCCGGACGTGATCGAGCGCTTCGGCGATGCCCTGTATGCCCTGATCGACCGGCGCGGTCTCCGGAAAATCGTTCTGGACTTCTCGAAGGTGGAGTTGTTCTCGTCGGCCGGCCTGGGCGTGATGATGGCGTTCAAGAAAAAGGCCGATGCCCTCAAGGCGCGCGTCGTGATCTGCTGCCTGCCCCGGCAGCTCAAGGAAATCTTCCGAGTCGTCGGGCTCGACAAGCTCTTCGAGGTTTACGCCGACCGCCCCAAAGCCCTGGCCTCGTTTGGCGTGAACCCGTCATGACGTCTGCCGCACGTCACTCTGCTGGACCATGTGCATCGAGCCGCATGATGACCAAGAATCACGCACATCTGCAGGCTGAAGCACGCAACCGGAAAGAGATTCACCACGAAGATACGAAGACACGAAGAACAAGAGAGATTCATTTTGATTCTTCGTGTCTTGGGGCCTTCGTGTTTTCGTCTCTTGTGATGATGCTCGGGAGCCCGGGTTGCACGGGTGGCCCTCTCTCGCATGCCGTTCGGGTGGGTCGGGAGCACGGCGGTCCGTGGTGGATGCGCCAGACGCAGATGGCGCCGGGCGGGCGGCTCGAGCTCAAGAGCCGGCCGTGGTGGCCGCGGGCCGAGGGTCTCGCGGACGGACAGTCGTTCGCCCTGGCCGATGATCCGCAGGCCGGCCCCATGCTGATCCGCAGGGAGCACATTCGGACGCGCTCGCGTGCGTGCGAAGCGATCGTCTGGGTCATCGACGACGACTCTGACGGCAGCCTGAACGTCGGCGGCGACCGCGACGATGACTGCTACATCGTCGACTATGACGCCGACGGCATCGTCGACCGCCTCGTTGACTACCTCGACAACAACGCCGACAACGTCGCCGACGAGATGGACATCCGCTATTTCACCGGCGGCGAACTGCGGAGCGTCTGGTGCGGCCTCGACCTCGACGGCGACGGGCACATGTGGGACCTGGCGGGCTACGAGTACTCCGGCAACTTCTTCGCCAGCGACCCCTATGGCGACAACATGATCTACATGAACAAGTTCGACCCCATCCGGGGCGAGTTTGTGCCCATCTCCGAGTGCCCGTTCGCATTCTTCGATACGGACGGCGACAAACAGAGCGAGATCGCCGTCCGCGTGAGCGGTTCGCCCCTTTCGTTTGACCCCAGGACCGATCCGGACTACGCGAACGACGCCAACCGCTACCGCGGTCCGTGGGACGACGTGATGCGCACGATGGGGGCGATGAACGTCCGCTACAGCTTCGACATCGACAATCTCAGCAGCGACAAGATGCCGCTGCACTACGACATGGGTTTCAATCTCGTCGGTGCGGTGCCGTATGACGTCCCGGGCGACCGCCACTTCAACGCGAAGCGCCGCCCGCCGCAGATCACGCGCGTCATCCCGCACAACCGCCTGCGACGGTTCTGCGATACCTACGCCGCCAGCGAGACCGGCTTCACCTGGCATGAACAGCACGACGACACGATATCGATCGGCGACCCGGACCGACCGCCCGGCAAGGAGCAGGATTTCCGCTGGGAGGGCGTTTTCTGGATCTGGGAGCGGCGGTTCATGCCCAACACCGGCGGGCCGGGCCAGAAATGGAACGTCCGCCGCGAATGGTCCGACCAGCCCGCCGACCGCCGCCGGCTTTATTACAGCGAGGTCGATCGGCGCATTCACCTCTACGGCGCGCGCGAGGGCTGGATCCAGGTCGGCCACTTCGCCGGGCTGCCCGCGATGGGCGAGATCCGCATGTTCGATACCGACGGCAACGGTTACTTCGACCGCTGGGAGGTCTACGCCATTCCGCCCGAGGGGCACGAGGACGATGCCCGGGCCTCCACCCCGGTCCGCGTCACCACCGTCCGCGACGAGCGGTCCCGCGACATCCCATTCGACTTCGAGAGCCTTCATGCGTTCTACATGACGGAGGTTCTTCCTCCGGCGATCGACGCCAACGACGAGTTCCTGGTGCAGCTCCAGGCGGTCTATTCCTATGAGCCGCCGTCGGCCCTGGTGCTCGCCACGCAGACCGGCCCCGCCAACATGCGCCGCTATGCCCAGGACGTGCTGCGTGAAGCGCACTACCAGCGTCTGCGGCACCACTTCGCACAGCAGGCCCAGCAGGTCCTGGCCGCTGCGAAGATGGACGATCTGCGGCCGATGAAGGCCGCTGACCGTGCCGACAAACCCAACTCCGCCACTGCGTGGCATCTTCTCCGCGCCCTTGAAGAGCTCGACGTCGCCTACGGGCAGGGCCGTCTCGCGCAGGCCGCCGATATCCTGAAACGCATCCGACCGCCCACGGAGGTACTCGCACCATGATGCTGGCTGCCGGTCAACTGTACGGCCCCGATTACTTCATCCTCGTCGGCTACTTCGTGATCATGCTCGGGATCGGGTTCTACTTCTACCGCTACATGCGCGGGATGAAGGACTACTTCACGGGCGGCAACCAGATTCCGTGGTGGCTGTCGGGCATCTCGTACTACATGGCAAGCTTCAGCGCGTTCGCCTTCGTGAACTACTCGGCGATTGCATACAAGTACGGCGCCGTGGCCGTCAGCATGTACTGGGTGACGGTGCCCGCCGCACTGTTCAGCGTCGTTTTCTTCGCGAGCCGCTGGCGGCGGGCCCGCGTGGTCAGCCCCGTCGAGTATCTCGAGTCGCGCTACAACCCGGCGGTCAGGCAGCTCTTCGCGTGGCAGGGCGTGCCGGTCAAGATCATTGACGACGCGCTGAAGATCGTGGCCATCGGCACGCTGCTGTCCCTGGGCCTGGGCCTCGAGAATCCCCGGCAGGGCATGTTCTGGTCGTCCGTGATCATGCTCGCCTATACCTTCATGGGCGGGCTGTGGGCGGCGGCGGTGACCGACTTTCTGCAGTTCGTCGTGCTGATCGCGGCCGTCAGCATCATCCTGCCGCTTTCGATCAGTCACGCCGGCGGCGTGCAGGCGTTCATCGATCATTCGCCCGAGGGTTTCTTCCGTCTCACCGGCGGAGAGTTCACCGGCATCTACCTGGGTTCGCTCATCTTTCTTTACAGCCTCTCGTGGAGCATCAACTGGGGCCTGGTGCAGAAATTCTACTGCGTGCCCAGGGAGCGCGACGCACTGAAGGTCGGCTGGCTGGTCGTGGTGCTCAACCTGGTCACCACGCCGATCATGTTCATGCCTGCGATGGCGGCCCGGCATTTTCTGCCGCCGCTCGCCGACAGCACCTGGGTCTACCCCAAGATGTGCCTGGCCATCCTGCCGGTGGGGATGATGGGACTGATGCTGGCGGCCATGTTCTCGGCCACGATGTCCATGCTGAGCAGCGACTACAACGTCTGCGCGAGTGTGCTCACCAACGATATCTACAACCGCCTGATCCGGCCTCAGGCCGGGCACCGCGAGCTCGTCTTCGTAGGCCGGCTCACGACCCTGCTCGTCGGGGCGCTCAGCATCAGCGTCGCGTTTCTGCTCAGCAGCGGCAAGGACACCGCCATGTTCAAGAACATGGTGACGCTCTTCAGCGCGGCAGTGCCGCCGGTCGCGATCCCCATGCTCTGGGGCCTCATCTCCAAAAAATTGAGCAGCAGGGGGGCGCTCCTGGGCTTCGTGGTCGGGCTGGCTGCGGGCCTGATCCTGCTGATCGGGATGTCGAATATCCCGAAGGACACCTCGCACGTGGTCGGCGGGATCGTGCTGGAGCAGAGCAAGGTCACGATCGGCGGGATCGTGTTGGAGCGTGAGAACGCCATCTTCTGGCTCTCGGCCGCTCTGACGCTGGTCGGCGTGGTTGCGGGAACGGTGGTGTTCCCCCAGTCGCCGCGTGACGAGGAGCGGGCGGCGGCGTTCCTGGCCCGCCTGAGCGTGCCGATCGGCGGCCTGCCGGAAGATCAACCCGCCGACGGGGTGGCACACCACACCGCGATCTCGCCGTTCCGCGTGACCGGCATCTGCACGTTGCTGATCGGCATGTTGATCCTGTCCATTCTTCCCTGGGCGAATGAGCCCATCGCTTTCGGGCTCGACCTGGGGATTGGTGTTTTCCTCCTCATCGCGGGCGGGCTGATGACATGGCGCAGCAAGCCGCTGGCCGCTCCACAGGAGCAACCATCATGACCACACTCGGCATCGGCATCATCGGTTCGGGTTTCATGGGGCGCACGTACGCGGAGACGATCTCGAAGTACTGTCAGCGCGCGGCGGTGCGGGCAGTGGCGGTGGGCTCCCGGGCGGCGGAACTGGCGGGCATCTACGGGGTCACGCACGAGCCGTCGCTCGATTCGCTGCTGGCCCGCAAGGACGTTGACGCCGTCTTCATCGCCACGCCGCACCACGTGCACGCTCAGCAGGCGCTGGCCGCCGCGAAGGCCGGCAAGCACGTCCTGCTCGAGAAACCCATGGCCTGCAGCGTGGCCGACTGCGACGCGATCATCGCCGCGTGCAAAGCGGCCGGGGTGAAATGCACGATCGCCTTCACGCAGCGCAGCCGCAAGTGCAACATCCGCGCCAAAGAACTCATCGACCGTGGTGAGATCGGTCGTGTGCTCCAGATCCAGGAGTACGCCCTCAACGCCACCGGCCTGGTGGGCTTGCCGAAGTGGCAGAGCGACGCAGAGAACCTCGGCACGCTCTTTGGCCATGCGATCCACAACTTCGACCGCATCCGCTGGCTCACCGGCCAGGAGATCCGCACCGTCTACGCCAAGTGCGACAATCTCGAACAACCCAGAACTCAGAACTCAGAACCCGGAAATCCGGCAGTCGAAGGCACGTCAATGGTGCTCATGACGCTCACCGACGGCGCGACCGCCGGCCTCTGGGAGTCGTTCCAGGTGCCCAAGCCCTCTTTCCCGCGCACGCAGTTCACCGCCTGGATCATCGGTGAGAAGGGGCTGCTCGACATTGATGCCTACGGCGAGCTGCGCGTGGCCACCGGCGGCGCCTGGCGCGTCGTTGAGACGCAGGCGCCGATCGACTGGGCCGGTAAGGGTTTCCTCGACCCGGTGCGCCTCGAGTCCTACACCCGCCAGTGCCAGGACTTCATTGACGCGGTGCTCGATGATCGACAGCCCATGGTCACCGGCTGGGACGGCCGTCAGGCAGTCGCCGCCGCCCTGGCTGCGTATGAGTCGTCACGCGCGGGGCGTGAGGTCGTGCTTGACTGATCCGCAATTGATATAATCCAGTGAGGAGAGTCGATATGACCTATCGCGGGATCGTCAAGCATGGGAAAATCGAAGTGCAGCCGTCGCCCGATCTGCCGGACGGGACCATCGTGCGTGTGGAACCCGAAACCGACGAATGGATCGAGCGCGTCAAGAGACTGGCCGACAGATTGACAGAGGCGACCCCGCCCGGCGCCTCCATCGTCGATGAATTGATCAAATCACGAAGATGAGCACCATCGTCATCGATGCCAGCGTGTTTGTGGCTGCGTTCCAGAGCCACGAGCCGGATCACCCGGGGTGCCTGCAGCTTCTCAGCGAAATCCGAAAGCCGCCCGGGACGAGTGTCTCATGTCCCTCGCTTGTTTTGCCAGAGTGTGCTGGAGCGGTCGCCAGGATAACCGGGCGGACAGATATGGCCGAGGAAGTACTCTCCACTGTGGAGGATTGCCCCGGATTGACGCTTTCCGCACTGGACGCACCGCTGGCACGGGATGCCGCGGCGCTGGCGACCTCATGCCGGTTGCGTGGTGCGGATGCTGTTTACGTCGCCGTTGCCAGGCGGCTGGACGCGACTCTGATCACCTTGGATCGTGAAGTGCTGCACCGCGCCAAACCGGTTGTTCGCGTACTCACGCCTTTGGAGTGGCTGACCGAGCGGGCACAGGCCCAGCAGCAGTGATTGCGGCATGGCGCGGATGATCACCAAGACTGCCGAAAGGCCGTTGCCACCGCGCTGGCAGCTTATACAGCTTCTGAAACTGGCCGGGAAGTCATCGTTTGTCAGTTCCTCTGGCGGGAGATGCACATGACCGAAGATGAAGTCCGCAAGATGCGGAAGATAATCGAATCGGTATTGCGTAAGAAGGCGCGGAAGAAACTCGATCTCAGGGTGCTCGCGCGCATCTCAGATGAGGATCTGGTCGAAGAAACCGTGGATCACCTCACGAAAGCTCGATTCAAGGACGACCCCAGCAATCATTTAGCCGAGATGACTCCCGGATTGCGCCACATCTATCTGACCTGGCTGCTCGATGCGGAGGTAAAGAACGGAGGGCTTCATCAGTTCTTCTGGAATAACGAACACACGCTGGCCGCTGAGGCGGCTGAAAGCTTCCGTGCTCTCGGTGCTCAGGAGGTAGCAGACCTTGTGAAGAGAGCCATAGTCACATTCTCCAAAGCTTTTCCGCAATGGCAGAAGCTAAGGCGGAAGGGGACTCTGAAGGCATTTGCCGAGTCCAGGGAATGCACTGCTCTGGACAAGCTCGACGATCGCTACTACGAACGCGCACAGACTCTTGAGTCTCTGCAGGTTCGGTACATCCGATCCCATCTGGAGGAATTCCGTAGCGAGTGATCGGGAGCCACCACGGACGCTGGGACGGGTACTTCCACCAGCAGGAGTCACCGGCTTGGAATTCTCGAAGTCTCACCAACTCTATGAACGCGCCTGCCGGACCGCGCCCGGCGGCATCCACAGCAATGTGCGCGCCGCCTGGCAGCCGCATCCGATGTTCTACGACCGCGGGCAGGGCTCGCGCGTCTGGGACGCCGACGGCAACGAGTTCATCGATTATGTGCTGGCCCGCGGGCCGCTGTTGCTGGGGCATTCGCCCGGGCCGGTGATCGAAGCGGTCAAGCGCCAGCTCGATCGCGGGCTGATGTACGCCGGCCAGCACGAGCTGGAGATCGAGGCGGCGGAGCGGTTCTGCAAACTCGTGCCGTGCGCGGAGATGGTGCGTTTCGCGTGTGCGGGCAGCGAGGCCGTTGCTGCGGCCATGCGCCTGGCCCGCGGCGTCACCGGACGCTCGAAAATCATCCGCTTCGAGGGCCACTATCACGGCTGGCTCGACAATGTCTTCTGGAACTTCGCTCCGCCGCTCGACAAGGCCGGTCCGCCTGAAGATCCCGCCGCCATTCCCGTCAGTCGCGGCCAGGTCGCCAGCGATGCCGAGAACCTGGTGATCCGACCATGGAACAACCTCGATCTCGTGCGCCAGGCGTTCGAGCGGCATCCCGGCCAGATCGCCGCGGTGTTGTGCGAACCCATCATGTGCAACACCGGGGCCATCATGCCGCTGCCGGGATACCTGGAGGGCCTGCGCGAGCTGTGCACGCGGCACGGGGCGCTGCTCATCTTCGACGAGATCATCACCGGTTTTCGCGTGAGTCTCGGCGGCGCGCAGCAGTTTTTCGGCGTCACGCCCGACCTGGCCACGTTCGCCAAGGGTATGGCCGGCGGCTTCCCGGTCAGCGCACTCGCGGGCAAACGCCAGTACATGCAGTCGCTGGGCGACCTGAGCGTCACGCACTCGGGCACGTACAACTCGAACGGCCCGTGCATGGCCGCCACCGTGGCCGCCCTCGACATGCTTGCGGCCGACGGCGGTGCCGCGATCAAGCACGTGCACGATCTCAGCAGCCGGCTGATGGACGGTCTCAAGGTCGCCGCCGGGCGGGCCGGCGGCCGCATCACCATCCGCGGCGTCCCCGGCGTCTTCTTCGTCGGCATCGACGAGACAGAACCCGTCACCGACTACCGCACGTTCGCCCGCCAGGACAAAACAGCTTACACTCGCTTCTGGTCGGCGCTCCAAAACCGCGGCATTCGAACGATTCCCGGCGGTCTGTGGTTCATCTCCACCGCTCACACCGCCGCTGACATCGAGCAGACGCTCACTGCCGCGGCTGAGGCTTTTCGAGAAGTCTGACCCTCATAGAAAGAGGCAGGCGTTCCAATGCTTCATCACGAAAACGCGAAAGTACGAAAACACGAAAACACGCAGGAAGACCAATTCTCAATTTCACCACGAAGGCACGAAGACACGAAGAAGAAAAACAGAGTTGATTCTCTGTTTTTCTTCGTGTCTTCGTGTCTTCGTGTTAAACAATCTCGTTTTCGCGCTTTCGCTCTTTCGTGTTTTCGCGATCGTGTCTTCCCCGCCTTTCTGGCTACGTTCTTCGCTTTTCCTGCACTCGCCGGGGCACAGGACGCTCAACAACGGCTTTTTGAGCGTGTGTTCGGCGATGCCGTCACACTCGATCCGGCCATGTTGGAGAAAGTGAAAGCCGCCAGGCCGCCAGAATTCGTGCTGGTGGACAGGAATGGTGACGGGAAACACGAAGAAGCCTGGTTTATCGATCCCTCGCCGCGCCACACGCCGGCCAACCGCCCGATACTCGTCCGGGCGATCGATGAAGACGGCGACCTCGACGCCGACGGCCGGCCCGACCTCGACAGCGACCTCTACGTCGCCGACTGGAAGGCCGACGGCAGCGTCGACGTCGTGCTCGACTATCAGGACAATGACGCCGACAACGACCTCGACGAGATGGGCATGTACTTCTTCATGAAGCACCATCCGTTCTTTGGCGACGACGTGCTGCGGGTCTGGTGGGGGCGCGACGACGGCGACGACAACCTGCTCTGGTACGACGAGGATTACACCTACTATCAGGGCCGCTGCCAGTACCGCTGCCACTTCAGCGGCGACGAAACGTTCGTCGCATTCGGCCTCAAAGCCGACAGCACCCAATGGCTCTCCGCCTACGAAAACCCGTTCCTGTTCTACGATGAGGACGGCGACCATTGCAGCGAGGTCGTGCTGCGCATCGAGGGCAAGGCCGACGCGATCCGGGCGATCCGCTACAGCTTCGACGCCGATGACGACGCCCACGGCCGGCAGAACCACGATTACGATTTCTCGATCACCGCCCATGCGGATGAGAACAAGCCGGTGACGATCCCGCCCGACCTGCTCGAATCGACGAAGCTGCGCGGTATTCCCACACAGGGCTGGCTCCGCCGCGACAAAGCCCGTGCCTTTGTCGAAAACGCAACCTGGTGGAAGGTGATGCTCACCTGGGACGAGCTGAACGCGAACAGCGAAGAGAACGTCGCCCATGACCCCAACGAGCGCTGGGAAGGCGTCATCACGCACGGCACCGACGAGTTCAAGCAGGTCGGCGGCCCGCCGTGCAGCACGTTGAACAAGCGCTTCGAGCTCAGTCTGGCCCCCAAACCGCCGCTGAAGATCGAGTATGTCCCGTCTGACGGCCGGTTTCATCTGGTCGGCGCGACACGCGGCTGGATGGATGTTGACTACAACCTCGACGGCAAAGTCGATTCGAAATACGAATGGCTCGATGCGGATGGCGATGGCCGCTTCGACCGCCGGAATCTCGATACGGACGCCGATGGGCGGCTGGACTTCCCGTGGGCGGTCAAACCGGACGGCCGGCGGGACGTGCCGCTCGATTTCAAGGCCCTCGCCGCGCTCTGGCCGCGCGAGATCCGCCGCACGCTCGATGCGTCACAGCAGATGCTCGATGCGGAGTTCACCGTGATCGGCAAGCTCGATCAGGACCCTCATCCGACTTCGCGGCCCTGCCCGGTGGTGCGGTTCTTTCAGAACGAGCTCGCGTCCTGGATGCCGCAGACGCGGCTCGGCGAACGCATCCGCTCCACACCGGCCGGGGCGCTTTTCTATTCCAATTACTCCCGCGATCGACTGCTGCAGATGCTCTGGAAACCGTTCGGCGAGCACGGCGCGGCGGCCGAGATCTACCAGCTTTCCTGCTCCGGAAAGCACGCGGAGGCAGCCGAGGTCCTGCTCAGGGAATGGGCCGGCGCGGCCGTTCCGCGCGTCAACGCGAAGGCGTTCGGCTCGTTCAAGAAGCGCATCGCGGTCGTGATCGACAACGGTGGCGGCCCGCAGCGTGACGACTGGCCGGTCGTGGTGCGTGTCGCTGCCCTGAAGACCGGAGCGGCCGATTTCAACCCGGAGAACTGCCTCGTCGTCGCCCCGAATCGCTGGGTGGAGTGGCGCCCGGTCCCGCATCAGATTGATACCATCGATCCGACCACAGGCCCGGAATTGAGCTTCATCGCCGATGTGCCCGCAGACAGCAAAGAGACCTGGTACGTCTATTACTCGCCGTCGGGCGGCACGCCCACGACGTATCCGGCCCGCACGGCCACCGCCCAGGACTGGGTGCCGCCGAACATCGGGTGGGAATCCGGCCGGGCTGGCTATCGCGCGTACTGGGGTCAGTTTGACTTCTTCGGCAAGAAGACCGACCGGCTCATCTATCCCACGATCGGCAAAGTCAGTTATCACAACGAAACCGACTGGGGCATCGACGCGCTGAGCACGGGCAAGACGGGCGGCAGCGGCGGGATCACCCTCTACCGCGGCGAGCAGGCGTACCCCGTCTGGAACCCGGTCGGCCAGGGCTCGATCGAGTTCCAGAAGCGCGAGCTGACGGCCGGCCCGGTCCGCGCCGCGATCGAGATCACCGCCCGCCGCGTGCTGCCCGACCAGTCCACGGCCGCTCCCGACGTCACGATGTGCTGCCTGATCTATGCCCGGCGCCAGGAGACGGAAGTGCGCGTCACCGCGCCCGCCGGCTGCGATGTCGCTCCCGGTCTCAACAAGCTCAAGCACGAGCAGACAGTCTTCGACAAGGAGAAGGGCTGTTTCGGCACCTGGGGTTACCAGCTTCCCGAGATTGGCGAAATCGGCATGGCCATCTTGTTCGACCCGGCCGCCGCGAAGGGCCTGATCGAGCTGCCTGAACAGCGCAACATCCGCCTGGCCGCCACCGCCGTCTCCGGAGCCGCTCGGGCCTCCGCCCGCTACTGGCTCATCGGCGACTGGCGCCGCGGCCGTCAGTACCCCGTTGCCCCCACCGTGCAGAACTGGCGCGGGGAGGTGTCGAGCCTGGCCCACGCCCTGGTGCATGACGTGCGCGTGACGGTCGGTTCTGCTGAGACCGTGGCGGCCGAGGCCGCCCGATGATCGCCCGGCTGCTGGAGCAAGGCTGGCGCGGCGTCGGCGCGGTCGGCGAATGGCAGCCGGTCACTGCTCTGCTCGAAAGCCTGTACCGCCAGCACTGGCGGTTCTACCACACCGCAACGCACATCGCGCGGTGCGCGGCGCATTTCGACCGCGTCCGCGATGTCTGCGATGCCGAGGCCCAGGTCGCGCTGGCGATCGTGTTTCATGATGCCGTGTACGTTCCCGGCGCCCCCGACAACGAGGAGCAGAGCGCCCGGCTGGCCGCCTCGGTTCTGAAGGCGCACCGCGTCTCCGAGCCTGTCGTCCAGCGCATCGACGCCTGCATCCGCGCGACCGATCACCGCCAACTCCCGCAGGAAGGCACCGACGCCGCCCTCATGGCGGACATCGACCTGGCCATCCTCGCCGCCCCGCCCGACGAGTTCGACCGCTACGAGGCGGACATCCGGAGAGAATATGCCTTCGTGACCGATCCCGACTTCCGCGCCGGCCGCGCCCGCATTCTGCGCCGCTTCCTCGACCGCCCGCACCTCTACGCCACCCGCCCCTTCCGCGACACGTGCGAACAACCCGCGCGGCACAACCTGGAACGCTCGCTCCAGAGACTCGGTCGGCGTTAGCGCGTCCGTAAGACATTGATCACGAAAGCACGAAAAGACGAAAGCACGAAAGAAGAAGGGAGGATCACATGGGACACCAGTTCGAAGGCATTTCCGGGCGGGTGATTGAGGCCGCGATCCACGTTCACAAGTCACTCGGCCCCGGTTTTGTCGAGTCGATTTACGAGAATGCGCTGAAGGTGGCGCTGGCGCGTCGCAGGATCGTCTTCGAGTGCCAGAAGGCGGTTGCAGTTTTCTACGAAGGCGTGGAGGTAGGCGAGCATCGCCTTGATTTCATCGTGTGTAACGAACTCGTCCTCGAACTCAAAGCGGTGAAAGCCCTTGAAGACATCCACTTCGCCCAACTGAGGTCCTACCTGAAGGCGACAGGGCTGCACGTCGGTCTGCTGATGAATTTCAACGCACGCACACTGGTTGTGAAGCGTGTCGTTCTATGACAATCGGTGCTTTTGGATTATCCTCTTCGTGTTTTCGTACCTTCGTGTTTTCGTGATAAGAACGGACCGGTCATGATCATCGATGCACACGTCCATATCGGCACCGGGAACTTTTTCCACATGCAGGCCGACGCCGAGGACCTGCTGGCGGCGGCGGATGCGTGCGGGGTGGACCGGCTTTTCGTGACCGAGCTCAATGCGCTGTTCTACAACATGAGCGAGGGGAACGACGCCCTGGGGGCGATCCTCAAGCGCTACCCGGACCGGCTGATCGGTTACGTTTCGGTACCGACGCCGCGCCTCGGCCGGCGGGCGGTGGACGAGGTGCACCGCTGCTACGAAACCTACGGCATGCGCGGGCTCAAGATCTACTCGCACCCGGAGGCATCGATCGCCGAGCCGGGCACGGTGCCGCTCCTCGAGGCGGCGGCCCAATACGGCATGCCGATCCTGGCCCACACCACGCCGGCCGAATGCGACTACCTCATGGAGCGCGTGCCGCAGTGCCGGCTTCTGATGGCCCACATGGGGGGGCATCCGTACGCGTTCGGCGACTGGCACCGGGCGATCGCCGTGGCCGCCAAACACCCCAACCTGCTGCTCGACACGGCAAGTTCGCAGATCGACAACGGGATGCTCGAGCGGGCCGTTGCGGAGGTGGGGCCTGAGAAGATCCTCTACGGCAGCGATATGCCGCTGCTCGACCCGCACACGCAGAAGGCCAAGGTGACGGGGGCGGAGATCAGCGACGAGGCCAGGCGCCTGATCCTGGGTGGTAACGTGGAGCGCTTGCTGGGCAGGCAGCGATAGCCGTAGGGTGGGCTCTGCCCACCATCG